>NZ_JAJEQU010000007.1:0-192519 GCF_020687575.1 Roseburia sp. CLA-AA-H209 | reverse complement strand
ATCGGCTCTGCCCATTTGTAACTATTCACAAATCTTATATCAGTTTTTAACGTTTACACAAAACTTGAAACGGTCTCAAAAAGACGCCAAAAAACTACTATTCACCAGCTATTTCTCGCATCATTGATTATATCTATCATGGTAAAAATAAAACTTTAACCTTAAATCAACTGGCATCTTTAGTTAATTTAACACCTAAATATCTGTCTGCCCTGTTCCATAAAGAAACCGGACAGACGCTTACTGTTTTTATCCATAAAGTTCTTATTGAAAAGGCACAGAATTTACTGGCACATTCCGACTATAGTCTGGGTGAAATCAGTACTTACTTGAATTTTTCATCTCAAAGTTATTTTATTTCTATTTTTAAGAGATACACTGGTATAACTCCCGGACAATATCGTAAAATGCATCGCCAGATTAGTTGGTAAAATAGAAAATAAAATAAGAATATCGATGATTAAACGTTACTATCGCCAGAACTTTTCTCGTCTTGAAGATAAAAGAAAGCTACCAGTTTTTCCTCTGATAGCTTTCCATTCATTCTTATTCTGTTGGGAACATCGCTGCTTCCAGCTTATTCATCTCTGTATCCGAAAGACCATATTTTCCTGAATTATCTTTTTCCACGGATACTTTTACAGTAACAGTTTTTCCATAACTGTTCTTTTCAAGACTCTTCTGGACACTTTCCGTTAATACGGCTGCAAAGACTTCCGGATCATTTCCATCCAATCCCTGCTTTATTTTTTCATTGCTTACCTCTGTAGAGCTTTGTTGCAATGTCTGAAATACATTGGATGGTTCAACTTGTACACTTACTGTATAAACTCCATCCTCTTCTTTCACATCCTGTACTTTGTATTTTGCCAGTTTCTTTACTTCTGTCAGTTTTTCCGTATAATCAGCAATTCCTTTATCCGTAATGTTATCGAAATCATCAAATTGCTTTTGGATGCTCTCATTAAAATCCTCTTCGATTTCTTTCTTTGCATCTTTTTCCGAAAGTTCTAACAGATTCGCATAGTCCTTATATTCTCCATGATAGTATGCATCAAGAGAACTTTGGGCGTAAGATTTGGCATCGAAGTCTGGTTGTTTAGAGCACGCACTAATCCCAATACTTAACATTATCGTTCCCAAAATCATTAGATACTTTTGTAAGTTTTTCATCCTGTTATCCTCATACTTTTACTTTACAAAAAAATCCACAAATTTTCCGGCCTTTGATGGTAGTTTAAATTTATATTCTTGTCCTTCATACTTGAAAGAAAACTTTCCACCAAATAATCCGGCTTTTCCTTGGATATTTTTCATATTTGGAATATAAATTTTTGCCCATCGTTCATCATACGAATTATCAATGTTAGCATGATAAATATATAATATATTTTCATTTATACTTAGCAATGCTAAACCTCTGATACTTCATATTGTCTCTTCTAATTTTCCAAGTAAATCATTCATTCATTGGCTTATTACAACAACTGTTCCAACTAATTCCTCTACTTCATTTCTAAACAGGATGAAAGTCGAATTTTAAGAAATGGCACTATATAACTCTATATAGCACCATTATCTCTTAAAAATTTCTTATACATCTCTTCAATTTTCTTCAAATCTTCATGGTGCAAATCACCTATTTTAAAAATAAAACTGTCTTTTGTAAGAAGTGTTACTTTTGATACTCTTGCAGTAGAAGCCAATCTTAAACCAGCTTCCTCCCAATAAATAATTGGTGTATCATAAGGATCTTCTTTCCTTGCTTTGTGTTTGGTGATTTTAACTGATAATACACCAAGAATATTTTCATCAAGTACAACAACTGGTCTATTTATTGATTTGCTTTCATCTTCCTCTAAAGGAAATTCCACAAACCACACTTCACCTTTGTTCACTATTTAACACCTTTCTCCTTTTTCATTTGTTCAAACATATCATCCCATTCAGATTCATCATTCCATTCGTCAGCAGATGATATGACAGCTTTGCCTTCTTTATTATAATTTGTGTTCTGCATTGCTAACTTATATGCTTGTAATCCATAAATTCCAGTATTCATATCAGGCTTAAATGGTAATGCTTGCTCCCTTACTGCCTGTTTCGCAGCCATAGTAAAGAAAGTAGTCATATCAAGTCCAAGACTAGACATAAGTTCTTGCAATTGAGCCTTTAACGTTTCATCAATTCTCATTGTTACATTTGTATTTGCCATATATATCACTCCTTTCTTAATATTATTATATTCTCCATTTTTGCCTTTGTCAATACAATGTATTAACATTGCACATGAAAGTTAAAATTACTTGGCATTTTTAATCGAACATTTTCAGTTCTGGCATATATTTCTGTATTCAGCCTGCATTACGTCTACTATTGTGGATTCGAAGAATCTGTCTGAATATGGCTCATAAAATAATGTCTTCGGTATTGGTTCGTCGATATAGGTGTTGCATTCACCAAACATATATGAACCGTATATATACCGTTCTTCCGCTTTTTTAACATTTAAAGCATCCATAATCTTTTCATGAGCTTCTTTACCATACAGTTCTTTAAGCTTTCTCTGATAATCTTTATAAGACTGGTCAACTAAAGCGTATATCTCTTGAATGATGTCGGAATAACACACTCTTCATCCATGACTATGACATACGATAAATACAGTTACAGATTCACCAAGGTAATTGAGTCGCTCGGATTAAATAAGGAGCATCGACCACATGATCCACGAAAAACGTTTATAACCAGATGTAGGAAGGCGGATGTTGATATAAATGCTCTGAAGCAAATGGTTGGTCACTCGATTAAGGATATAACGGAATCGGTCTATACGGTTCGTGATGTAGAATGGCTAAGAAAAGACCTGGAAAAAATGCAATAAAAGGGAGCTCTCTTAATCAAAAGAAAAGCTCCCTAATAAATTACCATATGGTGGTCAAATGTGGTGGTCAAATAGTGGTCAAACGACACAATTTCAACTACTTTTTACCACATCTTAATACTCTTAAAAGTGTTGATTTTACGCACTTTCTTAGAATTTACCAGCCTTTGCTGCTTCCTCTACGGAAACGGCAACTGCTACTGTGGCACCAACCATTGGGTTGTTACCCATTCCGATTAAGCCCATCATCTCAACGTGAGCTGGTACGGAAGAAGAACCTGCAAACTGTGCATCAGAGTGCATACGTCCCATAGTATCTGTCATACCATAAGAAGCAGGACCTGCAGCCATGTTATCTGGGTGAAGAGTACGTCCTGTACCACCGCCGGATGCTACAGAGAAGTATTTCTTACCCTGCTCGATACATTCTTTCTTGTATGTACCTGCAACCGGATGCTGGAAACGTGTTGGGTTGGTAGAGTTACCGGTAATGGAAACACCTACGTTCTCATGATGCATGATTGCAACACCTTCCTGAACATCATCAGCACCGTAACATTTTACAGTTGCACGAAGTCCGTTAGAATATGCTTTTTCATATACAACGTTAAGTTTAGCTGCTTTGTAATCATACTGTGTCTCAACAAATGTAAATCCGTTGATACGTGAAATAATCTGTGCAGCATCTTTTCCAAGTCCGTTTAAGATAACACGAAGTGGTTTCTGACGTACTTTGTTTGCTTTCTCAGCGATTCCGATTGCACCTTCAGCAGCTGCAAAGGACTCGTGTCCAGCTAAGAAACAGAAGCACTCTGTCTCTTCCTCTAATAACATTTTTCCAAGGTTACCATGTCCAAGACCTACTTTTCTGTGGTCAGCAACAGAACCTGGAATACAGAATGCCTGAAGACCTTCACCGATTGCTGCGGCAGCATCAGCAGCTCTTTTGCATCCTTTTTTGATTGCGATTGCTGCACCTATAGTGTAAGCCCAGCAAGCGTTCTCGAAACAGATAGGCTGGATTTTCTTTACCTGATCATATACATCAAGTCCAGCATCTTTTGTAATTTTTTCAGCTTCTTCAATAGAGCTGATACCATAGCTGTTTAATACAGCGTTAATCTGGTCAATTCTTCTTTCATATCCTTCAAATAATGCCATTATCTTCGTCTCTCCTTTCTTACTCTTCTCTTGGGTCAATGATCTTAACAGCATCAGCTACACGACCATACTGGCCTTTTGCTTTTTCCCATGCAGTGTTAGGGTCATCACCTTTTTTGATAAAGTCTGTCATTTTTCCAAGAGAAACGAACTGATATCCGATAACTTCGTTGTTCTCGTCAAGAGCGATGCCTGTTACATAACCTTCAGCCATCTCTAAGTAACGAACACCTTTCTCCTTTGTTGCGTACATAGTACCAACCTGGGAACGAAGTCCTTTTCCTAAATCTTCCAGACCAGCACCTACTGCAAGTCCGTCATCAGAGAATGCACTCTGAGTACGTCCGTAAACGATCTGTAAGAATAACTCTCTCATTGCTGTATTGATTGCGTCACAAACAAGGTCAGTATTTAATGCTTCAAGAATTGTTTTTCCCTGAAGAACCTCTGCTGCCATTGCTGCTGAATGTGTCATACCTGAGCATCCGATTGTCTCAACCAGTGCTTCTTCAATCACACCATTCTTTACATTTAATGAAAGCTTGCAGGCACCCTGCTGTGGTGCACACCAGCCTACACCGTGTGTAAATCCTGAAATATCTTCAATTTTTTTGGAATGAACCCATTTTCCTTCTTCTGGAATTGGAGCTGGCTCATGTTTTGCGCCCTTGGCAACAGGACACATGTTTTCGACTTCCTTCGTGTAAATCATTATAAGACTCCTTTCGATATGAAATATATATCATGTTAAACTTTGTTATACATTTAACACACCGCCCTCATTTTCTCACATTTTTTTACATTAGTCCAGTCTTTTTTACAGGAAATGCACCTTAATTTTCTCAATTTGTTAATCTAATGCCTCCATCCGCTCAAATGCAAAGGATGCTCCGATTGCTCCAACCAGTGTCAGCAGGAATATAACGACTATCATCATAATGAATCCTGCAGTCACAGAAATGAACGCTCCCGCTGCTACTGCCACAATGATTCCGACACATAATACCAGTCCCTGGAACAGCATCCGAAGAATTGTTCTGCCCAGTTCTCCAAACATTTTCCCTATCACGACATCTGCCAGCATATTCATATAAAGCTTATTTGCATTCAGGCACATATATAAAATGACGGTCAAAATCATGTAAGACACCGGAAGTCCCATTACGATACTGCCCGGCAGCGTAATCAGAAGTCCGTCAATCAGCGCACGGATATGCTCCATTTTGGTGGCATACCACATTTTCTTAAAATTGCTGTCCGGAATCAGATAGGTGTATGGATTTGCCAGTTCCTTCGACCACTTCGTCTTATAACCGCTGAAAATAAAGATAACATAGGCTATGACGCCCGGAATTACAAACATTTTAAAAGGCTGGCTGGAAATTTTATTATAATAAGAAACAACCGCAATTGCCACACCTATAACCAGAAACAGCACCGAATTCCAGCCAAAGATAAAGAAACGGTTTTTACGGTATTCTAATACCTGCCGGTAGAAAATTGCTTTAGCGTAAGTTCCCTTATAAGCCATCTTTACATTCCGCAAATACTTTTTCTTGCCATTTCCAACTACGACCTCGCCCTTTTTCGAGCGTTTCATCCGGTCATCATAATCTTCTGCAAATTTTGCAGCATCTTCATAGAATTCTCCGGTACACTTCATCTTTTTCGCATAAAGTACCAGCAAAACAGTACTGATTAAAAGAAGTACGGTTGCCACCACATTGATTCCTGCAGGACCTATGATAATAAGCTGAATCAATGCAATTTCCCATCCTATAATCGGAATCAGCTGTACCACTGGAAGCTGGATTAAGTCCACAAACACAGATAACTGCATACCTTTCACCGAAACAAAGTAGATTGCCACCAGTGCAAAAGCTGCCATTACTCCATACATAATATAGGTAAGTACGGTAAAGAACTGTTTGGGAAGTGTTTCATTTCCATAGCAGATAATCATTAACGCTCCCTCTAAAATATTTTCCAGTACACCAGCATAAAGGAAATATAAAATCATCTTATATGGTGTAACACCAAATACACCAATTCCAAGTACCAGTACAAATAGTTCAACAATAAAATTGGTTAAGAACTGCTTCATTCCGGCATGAAGAATAACCTTCTTCGGTTCTTCCGGTGCAGCAAATACAAAATGTACTTCTGACGGGCGGAACAACAGTCCTTTTCTCTTGATATAGGAAATCAGATTTGCCGGAACAATCATAACCATCAGTATGGATAAAACAGTTGCGATTCCTTCCGGGCTGTTTAATCCGAAATCGACAGACATGGAACCAAGTCCATACAATATCAATGCTGCATATAAAACAACAAATACCAGTGCAAGAAAAGTCCGTGGCCGTTTCAGGCTCCGCTTCACTTTATTCTTAATGGTCTGGAAAAAAACAAAGGAAAGACTACTCATGTTCTTCACCACCAGTCTTTGGTTCTGTCACTTCAAAGAATAGTTCTTCTATGTCTTTATCCGCAATTTCTTTTTTGTTAAATGTTGCTATAATTTTCCCTTGTTCCATTACAAACATCACATCCCACAAATCTTTTACCATTTCAAGCATATGTGTACTGATAAGAATGGTACAGCCTTTCTCTTTTAACTCCAGCACAACTTCTTTCAGTTCTTTTATGGCTGCCGGGTCAAGTCCAACCATTGGCTCATCCAACATAACAACCTTTGGATGAATAGCAAGTGCACAACAAATACTGACCTTCTGCATCATTCCTTTGGACAATTCATTTCCCAGCTTCTCCTGTTTATCCAGAAGCTCAAAACGTGTCAGCAGTGCATCTATTTCTTCCTCTGTAATGTCACTGTTATATGCCCGCTTCACATATTCGATATGCTCCCGCACCGTCAGTGCTTCAAACATTGCCGGAATCTCCGGTACATAGCCAAATATTTTCTTCGCTTCCAGGCTTCTTGCCTTCATTCCATTAATACCAACACCGCCTTCATAACGAAGGAGTCCTGCAATACTCTTTATAATGGTTGATTTTCCGGCACCATTTGGTCCAAGCAGGATACCGACCTGACCATCCTGCACCATAAAGCTGACATGGTCCACTGCTACATTCTTTCCATATTTCTTAGTAAGCTCTTGTACTTCTAACATTTTCACCCTCCAAAATTCACGAGAAACACTCTTTGTAAGCTTCCCGTATATACTGCGAGAAACACTCTTTTCAAAGTTCTCGTCCAACTAAAAAGCAGCCATATGTATTACTTAATTAATACAGTAATGCATATAGCTGTTTTTGTCAACCATTCATTTCTTAATTTTCTATTGTCATTTTCTGCAAGCAGCTACCGCAGGTAACTTCCGCGGGTAAATTTCCATCCGTTTAGCCTTCTGCTTTACTTACAATTTCATTCTTATTCTTATAAATAGAATGCGCCGGAACTACTCCACGTACCGGGGAAAGCGGATAAATATTGGTATGTGGTCCGATGACCGTTCCCGGATTCAATACGGAATTACAGCCGACCTCTACAAAATCTCCTAACATGGCACCGAATTTCTTGCGTCCGGTTTCCATCTTCTCATCAGCAGATTTTACTACCACCAGTGTCTTATCGGATTTTACATTGGATGTGATGGAACCTGCTCCCATGTGTGACTTGTATCCTAAAATAGAATCTCCCACATAATTATAGTGTGGTACCTGCACGGAATTAAAAAGAATAACATTCTTTAACTCGGTAGAATTGCCTACCACCGTTCCTTTTCCGACAATTGCATTGCCACGAATGAATGCACAGTGTCGTATTTCAGCATTTTCATCAATAATTAAAGGACCATTTAAACATGCTGTCGGTGCCACTGTAGCGGATTTTGCCACCCAGATATCCTCACCCTTCTGTTCATAAACATCCGGATTCAATGTTTTTCCCAGTTCTTTGATATAATCTCCGATTCCGGCAAGTGCCTCCCACGGATAAGTAAATTGTGCAAGATAATCCTTTGCGATTGTCTCCTCTAATGTATACATATTACTGATTTTGCACTGTTCCATCTTTCTCTTCCTCTCTTTCTTCTTCCGGTTTCCGGTCAAAATCAAAACGGATTTCATCCTCTTCAAACTTCAGACAGGTATCAAATACATTTCCTGCTTTCGAAGTAAATCCGGTTATTTTTTTAGCGGTATATCCTTTTGTAAAAAGCTCTTCTAATACTTCTTCAGCCAGTTCCACCTTTGCTACATAGCGGTTCACCCGGAATCCGCAGTCACATTCATAGTACCACTGGCTTTTCTTTAACAATGCCCCGCACTTTGGACATTTTACTTTTGTCTCTTCCGGTTTCGGACGCTCCGGAAAGTCAAATTCAATGCGTCCATCCTCGGTAAGCTTCAATGGTGCATCAAATTTCTTGCCATTCTTAGACTTAAATCCTGTTATAATTTCTGTCTTTCCAGTTAGTAAAAGTGCTTTCACCTGAGTTTCCTTTAATTTTACTCCAGCTATTTTACCGATTGAGAAACGGCAGCTGTCCTCTTTGTTTCTGTCATAATTGGCACAGCCATAGCCAAATGGAGTCTGCACAATATCACCCTGACACAGTGGACATTTTACATCTTTTACCTTCTTTGCTTCCACATGCTCAAAATCAAATTTCAGGACTTTCTTTCCATTCTCATCTTCGCCAAGCATCAGGCAGGCATCAAATTTCTTCTTATTCTTTGAAGTAAATCCACGAATCGTTCCGGTTCTTCCATTGGTCAGAAGCTCCTTCACCTGGGCGGTGTTTAAATCTTTCCCGGCTATTTTGCCAATGGCAAACCGGCAGCCAGCCTCATCTTCCGCTTTATAATTGGCACAGCCATAACCAAATGGCTTTATTTCTATTGCTCCGCCACACAACGGACAGCTTACGCCCTCTATGGTCTCCGGCTCATTCTGTGAAAAATCAAAGGTTATATTAGGTTTTCCTTCTTCATCCTTTGTCATCACAAGGCAGGCAGAAAACTTCATCTTATTCTTCGAAGTAAATCCCTTTAAGACTCCGGTTCGGTCTTCGCTTAATAACTGCCTTACTTCTTCATCGTTAAGCTCTCTTCCGGCGATGGCACCAATAGCAAAACGGCAGCCACTGCCATCTTTATTATAATTTGAGCAGCCATAACCAAAAGGTGTAGTCTCAATCTCACCGCCACAGACCGGACAGGTTGCTCCGATTTTAACCTTTGCCTTCATATCTTTGGCATTGCTGCCAGCCAATGGCCGGATCTGCCCGGCAATCTGGCTGGTGAGATTCTCATTTATCATGGAAACTGTTTCTTTCCGGATAAATTCTTCTAACTTCTCCCGGTAATCTTCCATAGGAACGGTTCCCTGGGTAATGCCATCCAAGCCCTTTTCCCAGGAAGCGGTCATCTTGGGATTCAAAAGTGCCGGAACAGTCATATTCACCACTTCATAAACCATCTCGCCTAAGGCTTCCGGCGTCAGCACCTGTGTTTTCTTATTCAAAGCAAGATAGCCGATACGCACCAGCTTCTTGATGATTTCTGCCCTTGTAGCAGAGGTTCCAATTCCGGAGCCTTTAATCTGTTCTCTTAATTCCTCTTCCTCGATTAACTGTCCCGCATTTTCCATGGCAAGCACCATGGAGCCTGAAGTATAACGCTTTGGCGGAGAAGTCTTTCCCTCTTTTACCAGAAATTCTTTTACTTCTGCGGCATCTCCTTCTTTGAGACTATCTGCAAGTTTTAGTAATGCTGCGCTGTTCTTCGGATTGTTTTCTTCTCCGTCACCATCTTCCTTTTCCCGTTTTTCTTTGGTATCCGGTCTTCCGGCAATTTCAAGATATCCGAGAACCTTTAATACTTTTGCTCCGGCAAAGAAAGATTCCTTTTCAATTCCAATGGTCAGCTTTACCGTCTGATACTGTGCCGGCGGATAGAAAATACTTAAGAAACGCCGCACGATCAGTTCGTAGACCCGCTTCTGCAATTCCGTCAGCGACTTATATTCATTGACCTGTCCGGTTGGAATAATAGCATAATGGTCTGTAATCTTACTGTCATCGGTATAACTGCTCTTTCCGATATTTTTATATAAACCATGCTCCACAATATTTTGCACAAAAGGAGCAACCGGCTCAAAGGAACGGAGTCCTCTGATATTCTTACTGATTTCTTTTGCTACGGCAGAAGATAACACTCTGGCATCCGTTCTCGGATAAGTAGTCAGCTTTCTTTCATATAAGTTCTGTGCTACCTGCAGCGTCTCGTCCGGGCTGATTTTAAACCTTTTCGAGCACTCTGCCTGAAGCTCCGCCAGGTTAAATAAAAGCGGTGCACGTTTCTTTGAAATTCCTTTATCTACTGTTTTTACAATTGCTGTTTTATTAGTTAAATCTTTAATTAATTTTTCTGCATGTACTTTTTCTTTGAATCCATTCTCTTTATAAAGCAACGGAGATGCATAATAAGAAGAACCTTCTACCGCTTTCCATTCACCTTCTATCTCTGCATCAAAGAAATTTCCCACCACCCGGTAAAATGGTGTCTCTACAAAATTACGGATTTCCCGCTCCCGGATTACAACCATGCCAAGTACACAGGTCATGACACGGCCAACTGCAATTGCAGTATAGGACTTGGTTCCTGCAGCATCATTTAAAAGATTTCCATATTTTACAGACATGACACGGGAAAAATTAATTCCCATGGCATAGTCTTCAATGGTACGCATAATCCCGGAATTAGCAAGATTATCATAATCCGACATTGGTCTTGCTTCAGCAATTCCTCTTTTAATTTCTTCCTCCGTCTGCGAATCTATCCATACCCGCAGCTCTTTCATACCTTCACGGACTCCACCGAACCGCCGGATATTCTCTTCAATGGTCTGTCCTTCTTTTCCGGCATCGCCTGCCCAGTAAACGGTATCGATATCTTCCCGATGTAAAAGCTTATGTACGATGTCATACTGTTTGCTTACAGATGGTATGACATTATATTTATAATCTTTCGGAAGAAATGGAAGGTCTTCTAACTTCCACTTCTTATATTTTATATCATATTCTTCCGGATATACCATTTCCACCAGATGACCAACACACCAGGTAATGGCATAGTGACTGTCTTCGATATATCCGTCATTTCTGCCGGATACGCCAAGAATTCGTGCAAATTCCCGGGCAACACTTGGTTTCTCCGTGATAATTAACGACTTACCCAACCGTTATTTCCTCCAATTTCTGTGCCTTTTCTATTATTATGTCTTTTTATCATTTTGACTTTTTATCATTTTTTGACTTTTCCGGCACTTTATAATTCCTTCATATCGATCAGGACAAATCTTTTATCTTCTTCTGCCATCTGCTTTAAATCCTCTGCAAATTCCTGTGCGGAAAACATATAAAGATATTTTGCAGAAATTTTTGCCTGCTTCAGATTATCAAGCAATGCTTCACCTGCCGTGCGGGTCATATAAGGCTCTGACCAGTTACAGATTCCGACAATGCTCTCACGGACACTGTTCTGGGCGACAATATCGATATTGCCCTTCTTTCCAACCCAGGTTCCAATCCGGTGAATGTCAATCGGAAGTTTACCAATACGATTTAATAAAGTCAGATATTCCCGGCAGACCTTGACAAAATAACGGTTCATATAGTCATCTAAATCTTTTTCAATATAAGTATCATAAAATTCTTCCGGTGCCATCATATATAAGTCCGATAAATGTGGATAGACAAAACGGAACCAGAAATTCACATAAGTATTGGCAATGCGGTAAACACCCTTTTTCGTATTCTCCCAGCCACCGGTATCAAAGGAAACCACCTTTTCTACCACATCAAATGCCATCAGGTTCTTCATGTAGACACTGATTTTTGCTCTGGAGAAGCCTGTCTTTAAAAAGAGGTCATTCAGCTTATTATTTCCAGAAGCCAATGCTGCAAGTATTGTATTATATACAGAAAGTTCTCTTAATTCAATGCTGATATAATTTTCTGCCTCATGGAACAGGAAGCCATCCGGAGACAAAATATGCCGACAGACATTTTCCTTAATACTCTTTTTGGAGTTCCAGCGCGCAAGATAACCCGGCACACCTCCAATAATTCCATAGACCTGCACTGCCTGACTGGTTCCATATTCTGGGAAATGTCGAACCACATCAAGAAATGTCGCATCCTCCATGCGGATGGCTGCGTCTACCTTCTTTAAGTATTCACCATATTTTTCTCTGCAGTCTTCCTCTACCCATACCAGTGAAGAGCTGGTCAGAATAATCATAACAGGACCCGGATATAATTTCTTTGCTTTCAGTTTCAGAATGCTGTTCATAAAGCCGACATCTTTTCTGGCAATATACTGGAATTCATCAATGACAACCACAAGCTTGGTCGGGTCTCCACTCTTGATGCGGTTAAAGAATTCATCATAACTATAGCGTGTCAGACGAATCCCGTATTTTGCTTCCACTTCCTGCCCCATCTGTAAAACCTGTTCCCTTTCGGATGCCTGTCTGGCGCGATAGTAAAAAAACTTTTTCTCCTTACAGAATTCTTTTATTAACTGCTCTTTCTGGCAGTTATCTCTTCCATATAAAAGAACAATCTGATTGCCGGACTGTCCATATACCTCTTCTAATTTCTTTAATTCGGATGTCTGAATCATCATTAGTAATATCCTCCAGAATTTCTAATTTTAAGAAGTCACTCTAACAGAAATAATATCACATTTTAATTTTTCTATCAACGCCAAAACGATAAAAAAGAATGTGCCTTGGCACATTCTTTTCTGTCTTCATTTTGTTACATATTTTGCTGCTTATTTTGCAGTAATGTAACCCTGTGCTTTTAAAAGTTCTGCACAAAGAACAGCTCCACCAGCCGCACCACGTACGGTATTGTGGGATAATCCTACGAATTTCCAATCATATACGGTGTCCTCACGAAGACGTCCAACACTGATTCCCATACCGTTTTCATAGTTAACATCCATAGAAACCTGTGGTCTGTTGTCTTCTTCTAAGTACTGGATAAACTGCTTTGGTGCACTTGGAAGATTTAATTCCTGTGGTACTCCCTTGAAGTTTACTAATTTTTCGATTAACTGCTCTTTTGTAGGGTTCTTTTTGAACTTAACAAATACAGCTGCTGTATGTCCGTTTAATACCGGAACACGGATACACTGGCAGGTAATAACCGGTGATGCAGCAGGTACGATAACACCATCTTTGATTTCACCCCAGATACGAAGCGGCTCTTTTTCGGATTTTTCTTCTTCACCACCAATGTATGGGATAATATTTCCAACCATTTCCGGCCAGTCCTTAAAGGTTTTTCCGGCACCGGAAATTGCCTGATAGGTGGTTGCTACTACTTCATATGGTTCAAATTCTTTCCATGCTGTAAGAACAGGAGCATAACTCTGGATGGAGCAGTTTGGTTTTACTGCAACGAATCCTCTCTTGGTTCCCAGTCTCTTGCGCTGGAATTCGATTACTTTCATATGTTCCGGATTGATTTCAGGTACTACCATAGGAACATCCGGTGTCCATCTGTGTGCACTGTTGTTAGAAACAACAGGAGTCTCTGTTTTAGCATATGCTTCTTCAATTGCTTTGATTTCATCTTTGGTCATATCTACGGCACTGAATACGAAATCAACTTCTGCTGCAACATTTTCTACTTCATTTACATTCTTTACTACAATATTTTTAACGGCTTCCGGCATTGGAGTATCCATTTTCCAACGATCTCCAACTGCTTCTGCATAGGTCTTTCCTGCACTTCTTGGGCTTGCTGCAATTGTAGTTACCTCAAACCATGGATGATTCTCCAGAAGAGAGATAAATCTCTGACCTACCATTCCTGTTCCACCTAAAATACCAACTTTTAATTTGCTGCTCATTTCTTTTTCTCCTCACGTTTTTATGTTCGTCTATCGCGAACAGTTGTCTTTCTGATAAATATACTATCCTATTTATACAAAAAATGCAATTCACAATTTATCAAAAATTACTAAGTGAATTGCATTTTTCTTATACATATGTACCAATTTTTTAAAATAAGCTACTTATTTTCTACGCCTCTTCCGGCAGATTCAACTCATCCTGCCAGTCCTTTGACAGATATTCCTTATGCAATGCAATGACTTTTTCCATTGCGTCTTTACCAGGCGCACCAACAGTCAGACGTTTATTAACACAGGTTTCCATGGAAATTGCTTCATAGATATCTTCTTCAAATACCGGACAGATTGCCTTTAACTCATCCAATGACATATCATCAATGGCAATCTTCTTATCCAGACAATAAAGCACGATTCTTCCTACAATACCGTGGGCATCACGGAAAGGAACGCCATGATTTACCAGATAATCGGCTGCATCTGTCGCATTGGTAAATCCCTTGTTGGCACTGTCATGCATTTTTTCTTTATTGAATTTCATAGTTGCGAGCATACCGTTAAAGAGTGCCAGACAGCCTTTTGCAGTATCCATGGCATCAAAGGAAAGCTCCTTGTCTTCCTGCATATCTTTATTATACGCAAGGGGAATTCCCTTCATTGTAGTAAGCAATGACATCAGTGCACCATACACTCTTCCGGTCTTTCCACGTACCAATTCTGCAATATCCGGATTTTTCTTCTGTGGCATAATGCTGCTTCCGGTGCTGTATGCATCGTCAATCTCTACAAACTGATATTCATTGGAATTCCAGATGATAACTTCTTCTGAGAAACGGCTTAAATGCATCATAATCGTTGATAATGCAGATAAAAATTCGATTAAGTAGTCACGGTCTGATACGCCATCCATACTGTTTAAGGTTGGTCCATAGAAACCAAGTAATTCTGCGGTATATTCACGGTCTAATGGATAAGTAGTTCCTGCCAGGGCACCGGAACCTAACGGACAGTAATTCATTCTCTGAAAAATATCCTGCAGGCGGAGTCTGTCACGGCGGAACATCTCAAAATAAGCTCCCATATGATGTGCCAGTGTAATCGGCTGTGCTTTCTGAAGATGGGTAAATCCCGGCATAATCGTCTCGGTATTTTCTTCCATAATCTTAAGAATGGTCTCAAGAAGTTCTTTTACCAGCTTGTCAGTATGCAATACTTCCTGTCTGGTATAAAGACGCATGTCCAGTGCAACCTGATCATTTCTGCTTCGTCCGGTATGTAATTTCTTACCGGTATCTCCCAGACGGTCAATGAGCTTTGCCTCTACAAAGCTGTGAATGTCTTCGTATTCATCGGAAATAATAAGCTTTCCTTCTTCTACTTCTTTTAAGATTTCTTTTAAACAGTCTACAATATCCTGCATTTCTTTCTCTGTTAAAATGCCCTGTTTTCCAAGCATTTTCACATGTGCAATGCTGCCTTCCATATCCTGTTTATATAATTTCTGATCAAATGATATAGACGCATTAAAATTGTAAACGAGCTTGTCTGTCTCTTTGGTAAATCGTCCGCCCCATAACTGTGCCACTCTTTTATCCTCTCTTTCCATACGGATGTCCGTACTTATTCTAAACTAAAATCCATAACTAACTTCTGAAAGTATACCTTATTTTTCATAAAATGACAACCAGAAGAAATCACTCCTGTACTGTCTGCTCACTTTCCTGCGCCGCACGTTCTCTTTTCTGTTCTTCCCGCTCCCGCTTCGAAAATACACAGCCACAATAATCCTGCCGGTACATGCCATACTCTGCCGAAATTACGGTAGAACGCTTATAGCCATCCCGTTTCTTAAAATCCGAATATAAATAGGGAATGCCATATTCTTCAGCCAGCCTTCCGCCAATCTCATTTAACTTTACAGCATTCTTCATGGGACTGATAGACAGCGTTGTCGTAAAATAATCACAATTTAATTTTTTCGCATACTCTGCCGCTTCCCGCAGTCTTAATTCATAGCAGCGGAAACACCGTTCGCCACCCTCCCGGATATTTTCATAACCTTTTACTGTTTCATAAAAACGCTCCGGTTCAAAGTTTCCTTCCACATAGGTGACAGGATATTTCGTTGGAAATTCTTTAATAAAGCGTTTCTGCTCCGCTGCTCTGTGATAATATTCATCCTCCGGATAAATATTGGGATTATAATACAGCACCGTAATATAAAAATAGTTGGAAAGATACTCTAATACATAAGAACTGCATGGTGCACAGCAGCTATGAAGCAAAAGTTTCGGAACTTCTCCTTTTTCTTCTAATCCGGCAATCATTTCATCTAATATTTTCTGGTAATTTTCTTTCATCGTATTTACCTTTCCCATTCAAAATTTCTGTCGATTCTGTTCCTATTATAATCTATCCTTTTCTTCTGTCAATCCGGGTGACCAATCTCATTTTTTCACATATATTATCCTATAAACTTCTATCAGGTGAATACCATGTGCTCCATCCTTGAATTGTCCAATATAGATTATATTTATCATACAAAAGACGGCGAAACCAAGGCTCTGTCCAATATCAGTTTTACTTTATCCAATGGAGAATTTGTTGCTATTGTAGGTCCCAGTGGATGTGGCAAATCAACACTTTTATCCCTTATCTGTGGTCTTCTTGTCCCATCCGGCGGCAGCATTTCCTTCATGGGTCACCCCCTGCAGTCAAAGGATATTTTAAATATGGGATACATGCTCCAGAAAGACCATCTCTTAGAGTGGCGTACCATCGCATCCAATGTCCAATTAGGGCTGGAAATCCAGCACAAAATGACACCAGAAAATCTTGCTTATGCCAGCCGGCTGTTAGAAACTTATGGACTTGCCGATTTTGCTGCAAAACGTCCTTCTGAGCTTTCCGGCGGCATGCGGCAGCGGGCTGCCCTGATTCGGACCCTGGTACTTCGCCCGGAGCTGCTTCTCTTAGATGAACCCTTCTCGGCATTAGATTATCAGACCCGCCTTAATGTCAGCAATGACATCGGTACCATTCTGCGGCAGGAACATAAAACCGCCATTCTTGTAACCCATGATTTATCCGAAGCAATTTCCATGGGAGACCGTGTTATTGTCTTAAGCCACCGGCCGGGCACAATCCGCTCCATTATACCCATATCTTTTGATCCTGGTCTTACGCCTTTAGAAAAACGGAATGACAGCCATTTTAAATCCTATTTTAACTTAATATGGAAGGAATTTAATCAAAATGAATAACCCATCCTCTGCACAGCTTATGTACTTACGGCAATGCCGCAGGCATCAGCTTAAAATAAAAATCTTTCGCGTTCTGATTCTTGTTGTCTTTTTATTACAATGGGAGCTTTGTGCCAGATATGGAAAAATCGACCCCTTTATTTTCAGCAGTCCCACCAGACTTATCATCTGCTTCTACCAGATGATTACCGGTCAGAAGCTCCTTTATCACATTGGAATCACCCTGTTTGAAACCTTAAGCAGCTTTTTCTTTGTTATTATTTTAACATTACTGATTGCTGCAATCCTCTGGTTTTCCAAAACCTTATCCGAAACCTTAGAGCCTTATCTTGTGGTTTTAAATTCCCTGCCAAAATCTGCGCTGGCTCCGCTGCTGATTGTATGGCTGGGAGGCAATTACAAGACCATTATCATCACCGGTATGTCCGTAGCTATCTTTGGCTCTATTCTGAGTCTTTACACTGCTTTTTGTGATATGGATAAAGAAAAGATTCTTCTGATAAAGACATTAGGCGGCACCCGTAATGATGTCATGTTTAAAATTATGCTGCCGGGCTGTATTCCCACCCTGCTTTCTATTATGAAAGTCAACATCGGTCTTTGTCTGGTTGGTGTTATCATCGGTGAATTTATTGCAGCAAAAAAAGGCTTAGGCTATCTTATTATTTATGGCAGCCAGGTTTTTAAATTAGACTGGGTCATCTTATCGATTCTGATTCTCTGTCTCATTGCCATGCTGCTCTATCAGCTGATTGGAAGTTTTGAGAAGCTCTGCTTAAAGAGGAACTAAAGAAAGGCGGTATGAATTGCACCTGCTCTTCATACTGCCTTTCTCTTTCTTACTTTACAGGAAATTGCTTATGAATTTTTATGCTTCTTCGATTTCTTCAAAGTCACAGTAATCTGCTCCTGCTTCAGAAGCAAACTTAAAACTTACTTTCTCGCCCTGATATTCCACGATAAAATCACCTTCCATATCAAGGAAAGAATGTGCCTGGGCTATATTATCCAAGAATTCTGCCATATCTGCCGGAAAGTCTTTTGCATCTGCCTCTACGCTGCACTCTTCTTCTAAGATTTCCTGCTCCACAAAGAGACGCAGGGTAAAATCATCCAAATCACTTTCATCATCAAAGTCTACACCCTGAAAATAATGATTGCCGCAATTTTTAAATAAGTTCTTTACATAAGAGGTACTGGATAAAATTCTCGACTGGGATACATCCTCTGCCTCAAGATAAATATGATAGGTTATCTTCACCTGATTTTCTGCCATGGTATCTTACCTTCCTTCTTCTGTCTTGATCTGCTCTAAGAACAGCATTTCTAATTTATAATCCCGGTCCGGTTCCAACTTTTCCATATTCTTCTTTGGAATGAAGCCGCCAGCCATTGCCGGATGTCCGCCACCGTTTCCATAATCTGCTAATGCCTTTGCTACAACTCTTCCGGCATCTACATGATTGAATGCACTCCGGACAGAAAACTTAATGCCATCAGAACGGATTGCATAAATCACGGAAATATTAACTACATCAAGAGATAAAATAAAGTCTGAAATAATTGCAATCAGCGCATCCGGACAATCAAACGGAATCGATGCAAATCCCACATCATCATAAATGTGGATATTATCGATTGCTGCACCATATGCCTTTAAATCAGAAAACTCCATTACATTTACATACATGGATTTTAACTCTTCCACATCTGCCATTGGATAGATGTATGCAAACATATCCACATCAAGCTTTGTTGTACCACGAACAAAGTCATCCGTATCCATCTTGATGCCATATGCCAGTGCTGCCGCCACATCCCGGCTCATTGGTGTATTGGTAAGATAAAAATACTCTGCAATCATTGTGGCACAGGCTCCTACACGGCGCACATCTTTATAAGCATATTCACAGGCAATTACTGTCGGATGATGGTCAATACATGCCACCTCATCCCCGATAAAATCGGTCAGATTCGTATTATATTTCTGGGAGTCTACGGTAACAATATAGTCCTCTTTCTTCATATCATCCAAATCTTCTTTAGACAAAATATCAATATGAAATGTATCAAACATCTTTCTTGTACTCAGGCGTTCAATCTTGCCATCATAACAGATATCTGCTTTAATCCCATGGTAATTTAAAAAATGCTGTAAGCCAAAGGCACTGGCAATCGCATCCGGATCTGGAAAATTATGTGTCTGAATATAAGTTCTGTGTCCTCTTAATAACTCTACTAATTGTAAGGGATCCATGTTTTATCTCCTGGTATGATTTCTTCTTATTTTAATATAGAAAGCGGATTATTTTCCTTCTGGAATTTTAAGGCAAACAAAGCTGCCCCATAGCATAAAATTCCAATCAGCATAAATATCACTTTACCGGAAATTATTCCAACGACAATCTCTGCTGCTGCAACAATTCCATGCAGCCAGACAGGAAGGTTATGCAGACATGCAGCAAGTCCCGCTTCAATCAACACTACAATACATACGCTCACTACCGGCATCTTCCATACCAGTATACCCAGAACAATTTCCAATACGGCAAAAACCACAAATACACATAACATAATCAGCGCGCTGTTTTCCTTTAATTCTGCAATCGTAAACTGACTGTTCTTCTTTGCATAATTTTTCTTTGCGCTGTTGATTTTCTTCTTCATATTCTTCTTACTGTCCTCAGTTTTCTTTCCCCCTGAAACAAATTCCTTCACTTCCATGAAAAAAACTTCCTCCTTGTAATGATTTCCCTTTTCATAAGCCGGTTCATCTTTCTCCGGTTCTTACACATCTACGCCCATTATACCAAGTAACCATTGAAAGAACAACTTTTTTCAAAAAAACATTGCAAATTTATTTTTTTCTATATATAATATTATAGTATGATTTTAATAAATAAAGGGTTGTCTGAGAAAAATATTTTATTTCGCATATAACCAGATTATTCTGCTTCCGTGGCTCAGTTGGTAGAGCGGCGCATTCGTAATGCGTAGGTCAGGGGTTCGAGTCCCCTCGGGAGCTTTTTTTGTTGTCTAAAAATAATCTAAAAATAGTATTGACATTTCTCTTTCAATTTCTCATAATACTCCTTAGTGAGTTTATTATTATTAAACTTCAAATACATTATTAGCTTCATTTTGTAAAAACTATGTAAAATCACTTTTCATGGAAAGGAAGTACAAAATGGATATTGGAAATAAAATCAAGGAGCTGCGGATTCTCTACGGTCTCACCCAGCAGGAACTGGCTGACCGTCTGGAATTATCCAAAGGATTTATCTCCCAGTTAGAGCGTAATCTTACATCTCCTTCCGTGGGTACACTTTTAGATATTATCCAGTGTCTCGGCACTACGCCGGCAGAATTTTTTGCAGATGATGAACCTGCACAGCTTGTCTTTAAAAATGAAGATTATTTTGAAAAAGAAGATGCGGAACACAGGAGCTTAATCGAATGGATGGTTCCCGGTGCCCAGAAAGATATGATGGAACCGGTACGGCTGACGCTGAAGCCCGGCGGCACATCAGACATCTATCTTCCACATGAGGGAGAAGAATTCGGCTATGTACTTAAGGGCTCCATTAAAATCATATATGGTACCCGTACTTATACTGCAAGACAGGGGGAGTCTTTTTATCTTAAGTCCAATAAAAAGCACCATATCGAAAATACCGGCAGGAAAGATGCCGTTCTTATCTGGGTTACAAACCCGCCAAGTTTTTAGGAGGTTATGATGGGCAAGAAATTAATACAATTAGAAAATATTACCAAAACTTATGACGGAAATATGATTTTGGATGACTTAAATCTTTATGTAAAGGAAAACGAATTCTTAACACTGCTGGGACCTTCCGGCTGTGGAAAGACTACTACCCTGCGTCTTATCGGTGGTTTTGAGACACCGGACACCGGACGTATTATTTTTGATGGAAAAGATATTACTTCTCTTCCGCCAAATGAGCGTAAATTAAATACCGTATTCCAGAAATACGCACTTTTTACCCATATGAGCATTGCAGATAATATTGCTTTTGGTTTAAAAATCAGTAAAAAAAGCAAGGCTTATATTCAGGATAAAATCAAATATGCCTTAAAGCTTGTAAACTTAGACGGTTATGAAAACCGCAGCATTGATTCCTTAAGCGGTGGCCAGCAGCAGCGTATTGCCATTGCCCGTGCCATTGTAAATGAACCAAAGGTGCTCCTTTTAGACGAGCCTTTGGGCGCACTGGATTTAAAAATGCGTCAGGACATGCAGTACGAACTGATTCGTCTGAAAAATGAACTTGGCATTACTTTTATCTATGTTACCCACGACCAGGAAGAAGCCCTTACCATGTCAGACACCATTGCTGTCATGAATCAGGGCTATATCCAGCAGATTGGTACTCCGGAAGATATTTATAATGAGCCGGAAAATGCATTCGTTGCCGACTTTATCGGAGACAGCAATATCATTGACGGTGTCATGATTGAGGATAAATTAGTCAGCTTCTTAGGCATCAAGCACGAATGTGTCGACACCGGTTTTGGTAATAATAAACCGGTAGACGTAGTCATCCGCCCGGAAGATATTGAGATTGTAGAAGCCGGCACCGGTTTTATGGATGGTGATATTACTTCTGTTATCTTCAAGGGTGTCCACTATGAAATCGAAATTATGGCTGGCGGCTATGAATGGCTTGTTCATACCACCAAATATTTTGAAACCGGAAGCCATGTAGGAATGAAGGTAATCCCTTTCAATATCCAGATTATGCATAAACCGGAATCCAGTGACGAAAAGGCGGTGGAACTCGATGCATAATGCCAGAAAAAGACTTTTAGCCGGACCTTATCTGGTCTGGATTATTGGATTTACTGTACTTCCGATTCTGATGATATTATATTACGCATTCACCAACAGTGACGGTGGTTTTACCTGGGCAAATATTGCTGCAATTGCAGACCCGGTACATATAAAAGCACTCCTGCTTTCCTTGAAGCTTGGTATCTTATGTACGGTTGTCTGTCTCCTGCTCTCCTACCCGCTTGCCATGATATTAAACAGTCTTCATATCAAGCATCAGAGCTTTGTGGTATTTATCTTCGTCCTGCCAATGTGGATGAACTTCATGCTGCGTATTTTAGCATGGCAGATGTTACTTTCCAATAATGGAATTATCAATGGATTCCTTTCCATTTTTGGCATCCCGAAGCTTCATATGTTAAATACCCAGGGAGCCGTTGTATTTGGCATGATTTATGATTTTCTTCCATTTATGATTATGCCGATTTACAATTCCATAGTACGTATCCGCAAGGAAACAATAGATGCGGCAAGGGATTTAGGTGCCAACAGTTTTATCACCTTCTTCCGTATCATTCTGCCGCTTACTGTGCCTGGAATTATCAGTGGAATTATTATGGTATTCGTACCGGCACTTACCTCCTTTGTTATTTCAGACCTTTTAGGCGGAGGTAAAGTACTTCTCATTGGAAATGTTATTGAGCAGTCCTTCATGCAGGGTTCCTACTGGAATTTAGGTTCCGGACTTTCCATTGTACTTATGCTTTTTGTATTAATCAGTATGGCATTTATGAATCGTGCCGGTGAATCAGGAGGGCATGCAGTATGGTAAAGAAAAGTTTATCAAGAATTTATCTTGCAATTATTTTCCTGTTTCTGTATCTTCCGATTGGAGTTCTGATTGTACTTTCCTTCAACAACTCCCTCTCCCGTGTAAAATGGGGCGGATTTACGACAGAATGGTATCGCAATCTTGTTTCTGACCCGACTATTATGAATGCCTTTTATACCACGATTCTGATTACCGTTGCATCTTCTGTGATTGCTACAATAATCGGAACCATGGCTGCAATCGGAATCAGTGCCATGCGGAAAAGGAACCGTCAGATTATGCTTGGTGCAACTAACATTCCACTTCTGAATGCAGATATTGTAACCGGTATTTCCCTGATGCTGCTTTTTGTCCGCTTTACAGCGCTTGGAACATCAACCGTATTGATTGCACATATTACCTTTGACATTCCATATGTCATTTTAAATGTACTGCCTAAGCTTTCCAACACCTCCTCCCATACCTATGAGGCTGCCAGAGACTTAGGCGCAACACCACTTTATGCATTTTTCAAAATTGTATGGCCGGATATCAAGCCTGGTGTATTCTCCGGTTTTCTGATGGCTGTGACAATGTCCTTAGACGATTTTTCCATCACCTACTTTACCAAAGGTGCCGGTGTCAACACATTGTCTACCATGATTTATACCCAGCTGCGTAAAGGTATTATTCCGGAAATGTATGCACTGTCTACGATTTTATTCTTCCTTGCTCTGGTGCTTCTTCTGATTATGAATTACCGCAGTGTCAAGGATGCGAAAGGAAGGTCTTAAGAAATGAAGAAATTCTTATTTTCATTTATGCTTATTGCTGGTCTCCTTACTCTTTCCGGCTGTGGACAGAAAGAGGATGAAAATGCACTTGTTATTTTAAATTATGGAAAATATATAGAGCCGGATGTTATCCAGCAATTTGAAAAAGAAACCGGTATTACCATCAAATACGAAGAATATGAAAGTCCGGAGGAAATGTATACCAAATATAAGGCGGGTTCCATCAAATACGATTTAATCTGTACCTCCGACTATATGATTCAAAAGCTGATTCATGAAGGCGAAGTTCTGGAAATGGATTATGATAATATTCCACTTTACGAAAACATCGACCCGACCTATGTGGAATTTTCCAAGGCCTTTGACCCGGAAACGAAATACACACTACCTTATTTCTTCGGCACACTGGGTATTCTCTACAATAAAACCATGGTAGATGAAGCTGATATGGACAGCTGGAATGTTCTCTGGGATCCGAAATATAAGGGACAGATTATCATGGAAAATTCCGTCCGCGATACCTTCGTTCCTGCACTCCGGCTTTTGGACTATTCCATCAATACTACGGATGAAGATGAATTAAACGAAGCACTTTCCATGCTTTGTGACCAGAAAGATTTAGTCTACTCCTATCTGGTAGATTCTTCTGCCGATGAAATGATTGCCGGAAATGCTGCCATGGCTCTTATTTATTCCGGAGAGGCTGCCTATGCACAGGATTATAATGATGATCTTGATTATGTGGTTCCGAAAGAAGGTTCTAATATGTGGATGGACTCCTGGTTCATTCCTAAAACCTGCCAGCATAAGGATGCTGCAGAACAGTTTTTAAATTATCTCTGTCGTGAAGATATCGGTATGGAAAACTTTGACTATGTCTGGTATGCTACACCAAACACCGCTGTTTATGACGAACTGGATGAAGAGGTTCAGGAAAGTACTACTATTTTTTCTGATCAGGAAACTTTAGAAAACTGTGAAATTTTTAACAGTCTTGATGTCCCGGCTACAGAAACTTATGACTATCTATGGAAGAAATTAAAATCTTACTAAAATATTCTGGTCTCTAAAAGATTAGAAATTTTTTAGAAAAATTTCATATTACCTTTCTTGTTATTCAAGACACAAGATGATATATTGAAAGTCCATTGGAATAATCCATGGACTTTCTTTTCTATTTATTCATTTTTACCATTTCTAACCAGGAGGTCTTTATGACATATCAACAATTTCTTACTGAAATCCAGTTACAAATTCATTCTCTGTTTGATACAGATGTTACGATTCAGCTGCATAAAATCCAAAAAAATAATGGCGTTACTTTGGATGGACTCACTATTCTGCAAAAGGGCTGCAACATTTCTCCCACTATTTATCTCAATGATTATTACAAAGAATATCAGGCAGGAAAAAGCATACATAACATTATTTTACATATCCGGGAAATTTACCGGGCTTACCGTCCCAGCAGCTCTGTCGATGTAGCATTCTTTACTAATTTTGAAAATGTACGGCACCGCATCCTCTTTAAACTGATTCATTATCAGAAAAATGAGGAACTCCTCAAAGAAATCCCTCATTTTCGTTATCTTGATTTTGCAGTTGTTTTCTATTGTCTTTTATCTAGCTCAAGTCAGGGAAACGCCACTATTCTGATTCGTTCCACTCATCTTTCCTACTGGAACGTCTCCGCAGATGCGTTATATTCTTATGCCTTAGAGAATACGCCGGCACAGCTTCCTGCTGATTTTGAACCATTAATGCCATTACTCAATAAGCTTATGCCAATGCCCTTTCCTGCAGATAGCATGGAAGAAGAATCCGAAACACCGCTTTATGTATTAACCAATAAAGCCAGACTCTATGGTGCTTCCTGCATTCTCTATCCAAATCTTTTAGATTCCATTGCAGATAAGCTCACATGTGACTTCTATCTGATTCCAAGCAGTATTCATGAATTTCTGATTCTTCCTGTTCTGCCCGGAACCTGTATACAGGATTTAAATGCTATGATTCATGAAGTAAATTCCACTCAGGTTGAGGAAGAAGAAATCTTATCCGATCACGCTTATTTCTATTCCCGTTCCGAAAAGCTTCTTACTTCTATGTCAGAAGAAAGGACTACAATCTAGCATATAATTTTTCATATTCCTTTGCAGAACTGGACCAGGAGAAATTCTGCTCCATGCCACGTCTTGCGATATCCAGCCACCCGGTCCGGTTCTCATGGAATACCTGATATGCATAAAAAAGACTGTCACGCATTTCATGAGCATTATAATTGGAAAAAGTAAAACCTGTTCCGGTATGCTGATACTCATTATATGGCTCTACGGTATCCTTTAAGCCACCGGTCTCGCGAACCACCGGTACTGTTCCATAACGAAGACTCATCAACTGGCTCAGACCACAGGGTTCAAATAAAGATGGCATCAAAAAAGCATCTGATGCTGCATAAATTCTATGTGCTGCTTCTTCGTAATACATAATATTTGCCTTCAGTCTGTCCGGATACCTGCTCTCATAATAACGGAACATATTCTCATAACGTTCCTCTCCGGTTCCTAAGGCAACAATCTCAAATTTACCGGAAGAAAGCAGTTCATCCATCATATAATCTACCAGTGCAAATCCCTTCTGCTCTGTCATTCTTGAAACAATTCCAACTAACATCACATCATCCGAATACGGAAGATTCATATCCTTTAAAAGTGCCTGCTTGTTTTTCCGCTTACCCTCTTCTAAATCATTGGCATCATATAAATAAGCAATCTTTGGATCCGCTTTCGGATTATATTCATTATAATCGATTCCATTAATAATACCGCTTAATTTATAGCTGTTACTGCGAATGAGACCATCCAAGCCTTCGCCACCATCCGGAGTTGTTATCTCATAAGCATATGTAGGACTTACCGTTGTTACAGCATCTGCATATACAATACCACCCTTCAGATAATTTCCCTCTCCATACGACTCTAATTTGTCCGGTGTAAAAAGAGCATCCGGCAATCCGGTAATATCTTTTACTGCCTTTAGATTCCAGCGCCCCTGGAACTGTAGATTGTGTATCGTAAATACCGTTTTCATATTCTGGTAAAATACATTTTTCTTATAGATATTCTCCAGATATACCGGAACCAGTCCCGTCTGCCAGTCATGGCAATGAATAATATCCGGCTGGTAATTCATATGCGGCAATGCTTCTAATACTGCCTTTGAGAAAAATGCAAATTTTTCTACATCTTCGTAAATATTATTATATGGTCTTTCTCCCGCAAAATAGAATTCATTATCAATAAAATAATACTGGATTCCATCTTCCTTTGCCTCCAGTATTCCTACATATTGTTTTCGCCAGCCCAAATCTACATAAAAATGCAATATATGATGCATTTTCTTACGCATATCCTCACGGATACACATATACTTCGGCAGCATGACACTGACTTCATATTCGTTTTTTGAAAAATATTTTGGCAGTGAACCTGCAACGTCTGCAAGGCCGCCTGTTTTGATAAATGGAACTGCCTCTGATGTAACAAATAATACCCGCTTCATTTCTGTTACCCCCAAATCTGATACCCTTTTTACAAATACGCTGCGCTTTCTTTCGCAGTGCATCTTCGAAAGCCTACGGCTTTCTCGATGTACGGGCATTCGCCCTATTTACGCTCACACTCGCAAATCCGCTGTGCTTTCTTTCGCAGTGCATCTTCGAAAACCCTTGGTTTTCTCGATGTACGGGCATTCGCCCTATTTACGCTCACACTCGCAAATCCGCTGTGCTTTCTTTCGCAGTGCATCTCGAAAACCCCTGGTTTTCTCGATGTACGGGCATTCGCCCTATCAGCCGACAGAAATACGCGATACTTTGTGCAAGCACAGTATCGCGTATTTCTGTCGGCTGCACTGCTCATTGCTTACGCTCATTATACCACGTTATGGGGGAGCAGAAAATACCTAAACTGTCTGATTCAGATACTATATTTTGCTGCCATTTTGTAGAAACCACTCTTTTAATACGCTTTATATTCCAGGCGGATTCTGTCTGCAATCAGTGCTATAAATTCTGAATTCGTCGGTTTACCTTTTCCATTGTTTATCGTATACCCAAACAGCTCATCAATCGTGTCCATTTTGCCACGACTCCATGCCACCTCTATTGCGTGGCGGATAGCACGTTCTACGCGGCTGGCTGTTGTCTGATATTTTTTTGCGATTGTCGGATAAAGTATTTTTGTAATGGAGTTAAGCATTTCAATATCATTTACCGACATAATAATTGCTTCACGCAAATACTGATATCCTTTGATATGTGCCGGAACTCCTATTTCATGTATAATATTTGTCACTTTACTTTCCAGATCCTCCGGCTTTGTCGAAGGCTTTTTCTCATATGCTCCGACTTTTTTTGATTCCACAGCATTCATTCCCCGGAGCACTCTTGTACTTTTTATCCGATTGATAATCATATCATTATCGAAGGGCTTCATAATGTAATAATCCGCCCCCAGATTAAATGCATCTTCTGTAATCCGGTCCTGTCCTACCGCACTGATAATAATAAAACTAGGACATTTTCTTATGGATTTATCTTTTTTTACTTTTTCTAACAGTGCAAGTCCGTCAAGTTTTGGCATAACTATATCCAATAAAACAACATCCGGCTGTTTATGTTTGATAATCTCATATGCTTCGACCCCGTTCTTCGCCGTACCAACCACCTGCAAATCCTTATCGCTGGCTACGATTTCATCTAAAAGCTGTACCATTCTCTCGTTATCATCTGCAATTGCTACATTTAATTTTTCCATTTCAAACCTCCTGCCGTTTCCACTCTTTTGTACAAAGATGAAACTACTTGTATTTAAACACAACTTTTCTGTCGTTTCAAGCTAAAGCGTTCATCTTATTTCGACATCAATATTGCCCGGAAGACAACGGCTGCCTTCTTCCCCTTATACATTTTGTATCATAATTATATCCTGACATAAATTATGTCGAAACATGTCGTTAAATTATAAACTGTTTTTTCTTATGGATTCGACGTTTTCTCTATCTCTAACATATCCTCAATAAAAATACCATACCCCTTCTTTGCATCATCGACGAACACATGGGTAACTGCACCTATCAGCCTTCCGTTCTGAATCACCGGGCTGCCGCTCATTCCCTGTACAATACCTCCGGTGCTCTCTAACAGTGCCGCATCCTCTACTTCAAATAAAATACTTTTGTTCTCCTTATTCTTCCGATAATTAACTTCCGTAATTCTTATCTTATAATGCGCTATCGTTCCGTCGATATCACTGATAATTTCTGCTTCTCCAGGTTCAATATCCTGCTTATAACCAACCGGATAAGCTACGGCATTTTCCAGCAAATTATTTTTTTCATGTAATGTTCCATAGATTCCTCGTTCGCAGTTCTCCTCAATATCTCCCATACAATATTTTTCTTCATAATTAATGACTCCTGATAATTCACCCGGTTTACCGGATTCTCCTTTTACGATTCCCACCAGTCTGCTGTTATAAAGTTTTCCCGTCCCCACTTCCAGCATACTTCCGGTATCCATGTCTGTTACCGCATGTCCCAGTGCCCCATAGCTTCCATCCTGGCTGATATAGGTAAGTGTTCCGATTCCTGCCAGATCATCCCTTACCCAGACTCCTAATTTATACGTTTCTTCTTTTGACAATTTCGGCTGTATATATAATTCTAATGTTTCTCCATTTCGACGTATCCGAAGCACTAAAGATTTTCCTTCACATTTATCGACAGCATCCATTAACGCCTCCTTATTTTCAAGCTTTTTTCCATCTACTGCACAAATATAATCTCCACTCTTTAAAACATTCTGTGCCGGTGCATACAGTACTCCATCCATCCCTTCAAAATTTCCCGTTCCGATGACAAAGATGCCATCCGTCTGCACATAAATACCAATATTTTCCCCGCTGGCATAGACCTCCTGTTCCGCTACAATATCTGCCTGCACCTCTTTTATTGGTATAATTCCAAATAGCTTCGCTCGTAAAACAACCGTATCTGAAGCCATATCTATTTCATTTCTTTCGGCACCGGCCTTGTCCATGCTGCTTTGCAGCTGCTGATTTTCCATTACAGATGTATCGATAAATCTCTTTCCGGAATCCCGGCATTCGAAGGTCACCGGCATGGAAATGTCCAGTTTACTTAAATCACCATCGATAAGTTTTACTTCATCCGGAACCATATTTAACATAAGCTGGTAAGCAAATACCAGCCAGACAATCACTATAATCTGCCATATATTTTTTATGCTTTTTCTTATTAATCTCATCCGCATTATATTTTCCTCACTACAGGCATAATAACTACAGGAAACTCTCTTTACAGCTTTCCCGCGTAAAATAAAAACAGGATATTCATTGAATATCCTGTTTTTATTATGTGTATTATTGTTTGATTCAATCGTTTATTTTTTAGCATTTTGTGCCAGGTTAAGCATTTCTCTTGCACTTTCCAATACGGTGTCTGTAATCCTCACTCCACCAAGCATTCTTGCTAATTCAGTTACCTGCTCATCCTCGGTGAGTCTTCGTATGGTAGAAATGGTTGTCTCATTTTCTACGGATTTTTCAATACTGAAATGGGCATCTGCCATTGCAGCAATCTGCGGCAGATGTGTGATGCAGATTACCTGATGATGTTCTGCAATCATATGCATTTTTTCAGATACCATCTGCGCCGTCCTTCCGCTGATTCCTGTATCAATTTCGTCAAAAATCAAGGTTTCTATTTCATCATTTTTAGCAAGCACTGTTTTTAATGCCAGCATAATTCTTGATAATTCTCCACCGGATGCTACGCTGCCAAGTGGTTTTAATGGCTCTCCCGGGTTGGTTGCAATGACAAATTCCACTTCATCAAAGCCATCTGCTCCAAAAGTCTCTTTCTGCTCAAATTTCATTTCAAAACGAACATCTAAGAAGTTCAAATCTACTAACTGCTCCCTGATTTTTTCTGCCAGTTCCTTCGCATATTTTTTGCGGATTGCAGATGCTTTTTCTGACTGCTTCTGCAATGTTTCTTTTAATGCATTTTCCTGTTGCATAAGCTTCTTATGATATATATCATAATTCTGCAGCTTCTCTGCTTTTTCCTTTTTTTTCTCTAAGGATGCTAAAATTTCATCTATCGTATGACCGTATTTTGCCTTCAGATGGTTGATTTCATCCAGACGCTGCTCTGTCCCGGCAAAAGTCTCATCATCAAATTCAGCCTCATCCATATAGTCCGCAATTTCCCGGTTCAAATCATTCAAAAGATTATCAATTTCCAAAAGTTCATCTGCCATCCCACGAATTGCATCATCATAATCTGCCACAGATGACAATTCTCTATGAGCTCTTCCGGTAAGCTCCGATGCACTGCCGTCTTCCATGCTGAGTAATCCATGGGCTGCATGAATTGCTTCCATAATTTTCTTTCCGTTCAGAAGCTTCCGGTATTTTGTTTCTAAAACTTCATCTTCGCCAGCTGTTAATGCAGCTTCTTCAATTTCATGGATTTCATATTCTAAAAGAGATAATTCCCGCATCCGGCTCTCTTCATCCAGAGAAGCTTCTTCTAACTCTTTCGTAACTTCACGGTACTTTTTATAAGTTTCTTTCAACTCACTTTTGATGTCCGACAGTTCATTTCTTGCATAATCATCAAGGATTTCTAAATGCTTCTGTTTCTTAAGCAGCGACTGGTGTTCATGCTGTCCATGAATATCAATCAGCAACGCAGAAACTGCTTTCATCTTTGATGCCGGAACACTTTCCCCATTGATTTTGGCGATGCTTCTTCCTCCGGAAATCTTTCTGCTTAAAATCAGCATATCATCCTCCGGATAAACATCAAGCCCGGAAAGTGCTTTCTTTAAAGCATCTGATTCTACATCAAAAATCAGCTCCACAAAGGCATTCTCCTCATTATCCCTTAACATCTCTTTGGATACCTTTTCTCCCAGAGCCAGATTAATGGAACCAATGATAATTGATTTTCCGGCTCCTGTCTCTCCGGTCAGGATATTTAACCCTTTTTCAAAATCGACTTCCGCCTCATCAATGAGTGCCAGGTTCTTAACATGCAGGTTTCTTAACATATTTTCTCCTTCTACTCTCTCTCGTCTTTCACTCTAATCTTCCATAATCCGGCGAAGACGTCCCATTAACGCCGTGGTATCCTCTACGGTACGGACAGCGCACATAATTGTATCATCTCCAGCAATGCTTCCTACTATTTCATGGCAATCCATGGCATCCAATGCTGCCGCAACTGCCATTGCCATTCCGGATACCGTCTTAATCACAAGAATATTCTGTGCCATATCCATAGATACAAAACCATCCCGGAATACACGGACATACTTTTCTGTCATGTCTTCCTTATTTTCAGATAAAGCTACATATTTCTGACGGCCATTGCTCAATGCTACCTTAGTCAGTTTTAACTCTCTGATATCCCGTGAAACCGTTGCCTGTGTCACATGATATCCTTCCTGCTCCAACTTTGCTGATAATTCTTCCTGTGTGCCTATCTCATTCTTCTGAATTAATTCCAGAATCTTTGCATGTCGTCCTATCTTCATTACAGTCCCTCCTGTTATGTATAATTCTGCATCTTTTTCCGCAAAATTTCAAGGAAACTAATCTTACTCAAACGAATAATCCCTACGGATTCTTCTGCCTTATGCACTACAATCTTGTCACCAACCTTAAGTTCCACTCCGGAATCTCCATCGAAGCTCACTTCCACCTGCTCATCCCGCTGGCTTCTCCGCATGCCTACTTCAATGGTAATTTCATCTTCCGGTCCGATTACAATGCTCTTGGAATTCAACGTATGTGCATTGATTGGTGTCAACAGCAAAAGGTTGGCTTTCGGGTCCACAATAGGGCCACCTGCCGACATACTGTAACCGGTGGAACCGGTTGGTGTTGCCACAATGATTCCATCCGCCTTAAAATTATAGAGATACTCTCCATTTACATAAGCATTCAGATTCACAATCTGAAGTGCTCCCGTACGATGGATGACCACATCATTTAACGCAACCCTCTGAATCTTCTCTCCGCCACTTTGTACGGTATAGCCATCTAAAAGCATTCTCTGCTCTATGGTATAACGGTCAGCCATCAATTCATCAATTGCCGGGAATATCGTATTCTCTTCTACCTCACAAAGATATCCAAGCTTTCCTAAATTAATTCCCAGCAGCGGAATATTTTTCTTTACCAGATTGCGTGCCGCACGAATTAATGTTCCATCTCCACCAATAACAAGCACCGCCTCGGTTTCTGTTGGAATTTCTTTTTCCACTGATTCCGCTTTTTCTTCCTCAAAGCTGGCAAAATAATCACAGGTTCCACCCTTACGTCTGATGTAATCTATAATCTGATTGGTAAAAATAAGTTCACTGTCTTTTTGTGCGTTTACAATTATGAAAAAATGCTTCATATATCTAGGACAATGATGTATGTGCCGCCTCTACGATGGCCTCCACATCAATGGTCTCCTCCTTCTTGCTCTCGCTGTTTTTCTCAATATATACCAGATATTCAATATTTCCCTCCGGCCCCTTAATCGGTGAATAGGAAAGATTATGAACAGAAAATCCATTTTCCAACGCAAAATCAATTACCTTATGGATGACTTCCTCATGTACCTTTGGGTCACGGACAACACCTTTTTTTCCTACTTTTTCCCTTCCGGCTTCAAACTGTGGCTTAATCAGGCAGACCATTCTTCCACCGTCCCGCAGCAGCTCCCTTGCCGGTACCAGCACCTTGGTAAGAGAAATAAAAGATACATCAACGGATGCAAAATCAAGGACATCTGCAATATCTTCCGGCGTTACATAACGGATATTGGTTTTCTCCATACAGACAACCCTTGGGTCATTTCTTAATTTCCAGGCAAACTGTCCATATCCTACATCTACAGAATATACTTTCACTGCACCATTTTGCAACATACAGTCAGTAAATCCGCCGGTGGATGCGCCGATATCCATGCAGACCATTCCCTCTAAAGAAATATCAAATTCCTTCATTGCTTTCTCTAACTTCAGTCCACCACGGCTGACATATTTTAATGTATTTCCCCGGACTTCAATCTCTGCCTCTGTATCAAAATTTGTTCCTGCTTTATCCTCTCTCTGTCCATCCACAAAGACATTTCCTTCCATAATCATAGTCTTTGCTTTTTCCCTGGATTCTGCCAGTCCCTTCTGTACCAAAAGAACATCCAATCTTTCTTTCATCGTTCTTACTGTGCCTTTCTGTCTATAATCTTACCGATAATTCCATCTGCATCAATTCCTGTTTCTTTGCGGAGAAGTTCTACATTTCCATGCTCTACATACACATCCGGTATTGCAATATTTAAAACCTCCATGGAACCATCTCCATTTGTATTCATAAATTCCAATACATGCTCTCCAAAGCCTCCGGATTGCACATTTTCTTCCAGCGTAACCAGAAGCTTATGATTCTTCTGCAGCTTAAGAAGCAGTTCTTCATCAAAAGGCTTCACAAATCTTGCATTGACAAGAGAGCAGGAATAACCTTTTTCTTTTAATTGTTCCCTTACGGTAAGTGCTGTCTTTACCATGCTTCCTACTGCCAAAAGTAAAATTTCACTCTCTTCATAAAGAACTTCTGCCTTACCATATTCTAACGGTGCCCGATATTCCTTTAATTCATCAAAGGCTTCGCCTCTCGGATATCGTACTGCAATCGGTCCGGAAAAATCCACGGCATATTTTATCATATCTGATAATTCCCACTTATTCTTAGGTGCTAAAATTGTCATATTCGGCAGACAGGAAAGATAAGATAAATCAAAGATTCCCTGATGAGTTTCTCCATCACTGCCCACAAGTCCTGCACGGTCAATGGCAAATACTACATGCAATTCCTGTATACAGACATCATGCAGAATCTGGTCATATGCTCTTTGCAGGAAAGAAGAATAAACCGCTACAATCGGCTTCAAACCGGCTGCTGCCAATCCTGCGGCAAAAGTCACTGCATGTTCTTCTGCAATTCCCACATCAAAGAAACGTTCCGGGAACATATTCCGGAATCTTTTTAGTCCGGTTCCATCTGCCATTGCCGCTGTAATGGCAACCACTTTTTCATCCCGGTCGCCCAATTTACGCATAACCGTAGAAAAAATATCGGTATAATTGGCTTTTACCCGTTTCACAAGAGGCAGTCCTGTCTCAACATCAAAGGCTTCCGTTCCATGAAAACGTGCCGGATGGCGTTCTGCCGGAAGGTATCCTTTTCCTTTTTCCGTAATCACATGTACCAGAACCGGTCCTTCCACCTTAGAGGCTTCTTTGAATAATTTCACCATGGCAGGAATATTATGACCATCTACCGGTCCTAAATAAAGGATTCCCATATTTTCAAAGAGCATGCCCGGAATCACAAGCTGCTTGATTCCATTTTTGGTCTTACGGATTTTCTCAACAATACGTTCTCCATATTTCGGAATGCTGTTCAGGGAATTCGTAATACCATTCTTTAATCCCTGATAAGATTCTGCGGTACGAAGTCCGCTTAAATATCTGGATACACCGCCGACATTTTCCGATATAGACATCTTATTGTCATTTAAAACAATAATCAGATTTGACTTTAATTTGGATGCATTATTCAATGCCTCATAAGCCATTCCGCCGGTCAATGCACCATCTCCGATAACAGAGATGACTTTGTACTTTTCTCCGGTAATCTCCCTTGCCATTGCATAGCCTAATCCTGCGGATATGGAAGTCGAACTGTGTCCCGTATCAAAGCAGTCGCAATCACTTTCATGACGTTTGGGGAATCCGCTCATGCCGCCGTATTTTCTCAGTTCATCAAAACCGGCTTTTCTTCCTGTCAGTAATTTATGGGTATAAGACTGATGTCCTACATCCCAGATAATTTTATCCTCTGGTAAATCAAAAGCAAGATGCAGTGCCATGGTAAGCTCTACCACGCCAAGATTGGAGGCAAGGTGCCCACCGGTTTTTGATATTTTATCAATCAAAAAAGAGCGGATTTCCTCTGCCAGAATCGGAAGTTCGTTTTTATTTATCCTTTTTATATCGTTTTCATGCTCAATCTTTTCCAGCACCATGTATCTTTACTCCTTTGGTTTCTGAAGTTCTTATTTCTCCCTATGAATCAGATATTCCACCAGATGAATCAGAAATTCATTTTTTACCACCAGTGATTCTAATAAATTCACTGCATGTTTTGAATATCGTTTCACATCTTCCTGTGCTTTTTTCAATCCCTCATATGTAACATAAGTTGCCTTTTCGTTTTTGGCATCACTGCCAACCGGTTTTCCAAGCACTTCCTGATTACCGGTAACATCTAAAATATCATCCTGGATCTGGAATGCCAGACCAATCTCTGATGCCGCCTCTTCGATAATCTTCTGCTCGCTTTTCGTGGCTCCTGCAAGAATTGCACCAATTAACATAGATGCTTCAATCAAAGCACTGGTCTTTAATTTATAAATAAAATCTAACTGGTCTCTGGTGACAGACTGTGTTTGATCCGTTTCCACATCTACGGTCTGTCCCCCTACCATACCATAAATTCCGGCTTTCTGTGATAATACAAGCAATGCCTTTGCCACATTAGGCGTCTGTTCCGTCTGTAATGCTGTCAATGCTGTCTCATAGGCAAAATTCAAAAGACCATCCCCGGCAAGAATTGCCATAGCTTCTCCATAGACAATATGCGTTGTCTTTCGTCCGCGGCGGTATTCATCATTATCCATTGCCGGCAGATCATCATGAATTAAAGAATAAGTATGAATCATCTCAATGGCTGCCATGAATGGCTCAATTACCTCTGATTTTCCACCAAACATGCGGTAAGTTTCCAACATCAGCATTGGTCTTAACCGCTTTCCTCCTGCAAGAAAACTATAATTCATGGCTTCAATTACCTGCTTCTGATAGCCTTCTTCCTCCGGAAGATATTTTTTTATGATGTTTTCAATCTGTTCTGTCCGCTTTGTAAGCTCTGCTGTCATATCCATTAAAATTCCTCCAGCATTCCCTGTTCATTCAACACTAACATTTTCTTTTCAATCGAATCTATCCGCTCACTGCAGTGTTTCAGCTTCTTCATGCCCTGCTCATAGCAGACAAAGGATTCATCCAGAGAAATGTCTTCCTCCATATGTGCAATCAGCTGTTCCACTTCTGCAAATAAATCCTCTAAATTCTCATTTTCTTTTTTTTCCGTTATATTATCTGTCTCATTTTCATTGATTGTATGATCTGTCATCTTCCGATTTCCTCCTGGCATATGATTTCTTCTACTCTTGCCTTAACGGTTCCGTCTTTTACACTGATCTGCAATTGTTCTCCTTTTGAAACCTGTGAAACACTTTTTAAACCATTCTTCCGGCTGTCAGAAACATATGCATATCCCTGTCCCAATCGTTTCAATGGCGAAATATCATCGAAATGCTGGGCTAACATCCGAAGTCTTGCCTTATTCTTATCTAACTGCTGTGTCATGCCATGCTCTAAGCGAAGCTGTAATTCCCCCAGATACTGTTTTTGACTGTTCAGACGATATACAGGACTCTGTTGCATTAATCTTGCCTTCAGTGTCTCCATGCGTCCCTGTATCACAGCAATTTTACTCTTCATGCTGCGCATCAGATGTACCCGGTCAGTCCGTATCCGCTGTAACATCTGATTCCTGTCATATACCGCAAGTTCTGCTGCTGCAGACGGAGTCGGTGCCCGCAAGTCTGCCACATAATCCGCAATGGTGTAATCCACTTCATGTCCCACTGCAGAAATAACCGGTGTTTCACATTCAAAAATTGCCCTTGCAACAATTTCTTCGTTGAATGCCCATAAATCCTCTATGGAGCCACCACCACGCCCCACAATGATAATGTCCAAATGCATGGCATCCAATGCATGAATCCCATTTACAATGCTTTCTTTGGCACCCTCACCCTGTACCAGTGCCGGATATAGAATAAGCTGCACATAAGGATTTCTTCGTGCAGCAATATTACGGATATCCTGTATTGCAGCCCCGGTAGGTGCTGTAACAATTCCAATGCGTCCGGCATACTGCGGAATCGGTTTTTTATACTCTTCCGCAAACATGCCCATTTCCTCAAGTTCCTGTTTCAATTGAAGAAATCTGGCATATAAATCCCCTGCACCGGCAAGTGTAATTTCTTTTGCATATATCTGATATCTGCCGTCCCGTTCAAATACTTCAATAGAACCTGTTACCTCGACTTTGTCGCCATCCTTCATACGAAAGGATAACCCACCCCGGTTACCGGCAAACATAATTGCACTGATGGCACTGTTATTTTCCTTTAAAGTAAAATAAATATGACCGGTGGAATGATATTTACAATTCGATACCTCACCCTTCACACATACCTGATGCAGGACAAAATCCTGGGCAAACATATTCCTGATGTATCGGTTAATCTGGGTTACCCCATATACTTTCTTCATCATGCGATTTTTGCCAATATTCCGTTGATAAATGCCGGTGAATCATCTGTTCCATATTTTTTTGCCAGTTCTACTGCTTCATTGATGGCTACTCCGGTTGGAATATCCTCTTCATATTTTATCTCATATACAGCAAGACGAATCAGGGTCAGATCAACTTTGCCCATACGGGTTGTTTTCCAGCCTTTGGATGATTCATTGATAATCTTATCGATTTCCTCTAAAACAGCAATAATCTTATTAAATTTATCTTCAATATAGCGCTCATCCGGCTTCTCAATCGGTTCATTCTCTTCGATAAACAGATTCATCTGCTCTTCGTATTCCTTCTCACTATAAAATTCCACACGGAATAACATTTTAAATATCTGTTCTCTGATTTTTCTCCTGCTCATGTTGTATCCTTTCAATATTGGTCTTCCATGTAACTATAAAAAAGAATGCTTTAACAGCATTCTTTATTATACTACATCTGCGGTTATCACAAAAGTATTATTTCGTATTTTTCATGTCAACCGTAGCAATTCTGACATTAACAATTGCTACGGATAATCCTGTCATAGTCTCAATTGCAGATTTTACCTTCTCCTGTACTTTCTCAGATACTTCTGGAATAGAATAGCCATAAGAAATATTTAAAGCTACTTCTACGCTGACTGTTTTCTCTGCCACTTCTACCTTAACACCCTTAGATAAATTCTTCATTCCAAGTTTGCTCACCAGTTCATTGGTAATATTGCCAGCCATGGATGCAACTCCTTCTACTTCTGTTGCTGCAAGTCCTGCAATAATAGCAACGACCTCATCTGCCACATGTACTTCCCCAAGGTTATCTTCTTTTATTTTAACAACTTTTCTATTATCTGCCATCGTTTTGCCTCCTACAAAAATATTATGTGGTTATTATATCAGATAATTCATTTTTTGAAAACCTTTCCGCATAATATTGTGCATTTTCCCTGCGTAAAAGTTCTAAGAAATCTCTGTCCGGAATCGGCTTGGAATAAAAATATCCCTGCAGATAATCACAGTGCTGTTCTGTCAGATAATCTACATATTCCTGGTTTTCTACTCCTTCTACCACAATCTCAAGCCCAAGTTCTTTAATCATGCGGATAGTATTACGCAATGCAATCATTGCCTTTTCATTTTTAAATGCTTCCCACAGAATGGTTTTATCAATTTTTACGATACGGAATGGAAACCGGAACAGATAATCCGTATTGGAATATCCCGAGCCATAATCATCCAAAGAAAACTCAATGCCCTGCTTATGCAGTATCTTGATATTGTTTTCCAACATATCACTATGGGCTGCCGCTGTCTCAGTAATCTCAAGATTGATCTGGGCTGGTGCTACATGATACTTCTTCATTATTTCCGTCAACCTCTCGGCAAGATTTTCCTGCATACACTGCACCACAGACAGATTTATTTCTATATACTGTAAGCCATAGTCTGTAAGCTGCTTTTCCTGGATAAAACGACAGACTGTCTCAAATACAAATTCTCCAATCTGCATAATCATTCCGCTCTTTTCTGCAATTGGAATAAATTCTTCCGGAGAAATGTAGCCCATACTCTGATCTTTCAGCCGGATCAGTGCTTCCGCAGATACGATTCTGTTTTCTGTCACCGAATAAATCGGCTGGTAAAAGACTTCGAAACCTTTATGGTCTACTGCATCATTCAAAAGTTTCCGGATACGAAGTTCCCTCTTTGGCCGGTCAATATCCATCTCAGCAGTCTTTAATACTACATTTCCATTTTCAGATGATAATGAACGCATATACTGGATATAGTCAATTAATCCATTCAGATTATTCGCATCACGCGGACACACAATACTGCTGATATGAATCCGGAATTTTGTCTCTACACTGCCGGAATGCCATGGCTGTTCAAACCGGTCCAGAATCTGCCGGATCAGTAAGGAAGAATCAATATCCTTCTTCTTCCGGTCTAACGCCAGCACATATACGCTCTGTGAAAACTGGTAAATACGGGAATTGTCGATAAGCTTACGAAAAAATGCCGCCATTTCCTTCAGGAATTCATTGACGGAATCATTTCCCAATGTCTGCCGCATCACCTTTAAATTATGCACTTTAATGACAAGCATCGGAAAACGCTCACTTCCTAACAGGCGTTCCTCCGACTCTTTTAAAAATGCCCTCCGGTTCATAATTTCAAGCTCCGGCACCGTATATTCCTGTGGCCTTTCCGAAGAAATCAGATATAAAAGTACGCACATTGCCATTCCAAAAAACTGAAACCGGAAACCCGGAAATGCAATATGAAGCACCAGTGTAAACACACTTACAACTGCAAATACAGTCGTAGAGAATAATACTTCAAAGCTGAGCCGTTTTCGGAAACGAACCAGAAACACTTCCCCCATCAGATAAAAATAAATCATACATAGGTAGAATAACATAATTCCATTCTGTCTCTGATAGCTGCCATCCGTTCCCACTTTAAAAAGATATGATATAAATAACTGTACTACCAGCAATGCGATTACAATCCAGGCCGGTACAAACAACCATCCCTTTTCCTTCCGGATAAAGCGTTCCACTCTTCCTGTCAGGCACAGAATATACAAAAGATATGCTGCCGCTGCCACAACCTGTCCTAAAATACAGATATAGAGCAGGACTGTAGTTCCTGTTTTTCCGAAAGTAATTTCCTCCCAGAACAGTAAAAAGTCGCTGGTAGATACGACAAGCAGAGCATACAACATTACGCGGTATACCCTGCTTTGAAAATTGTCACTGTATTTTCTTAAATGATACGCAACTAATGCAGTCAGAAGAACAAATGCAGCCGCAATATCGTAGTATACTAAATGCTCCATTCTTATCCCTCACACTCTGCATAAATATTATCTGAAAGATATTTTACATCACTGAACGGTTCCTGCTCTGTTGTTTCTTCTGCCATTCCTGCCGCCTTTATCTTCGTCAGTTTGTCGATATAAAAATCCACAGCCTTCTTTGACTCTTCGAAAGTATATAACGCTGCCGGGGAATTCCATTCCCTGATATAAACCTTGTTGTAGTCAATATAAGCAATCATGGCAAAATCGCCGTCTTCCGGGTTAAGAAATGTCTTCTGCATGGATGCATGCATATCACAGCCACGGATGATTTTATCCTCTTTGTTTTTCTTCTGCCCGGTTACAGCTTTTGCAGACTTCTCTCCGGATTCCGTTTTATTTCCGGATGCCTTCTTTTTCTTCTGGTCTTCTTCCACCATCCGGTCTATGGCATCTGCTGCACGATTCATTGCTTCGAAAATATCAAGTTGTCCCTCTACACCTTTTTTCTCCGTTTTCATTGTGCCCCCTGTATTTTCTTAAGCCTTTTTCCAAAAAGAAATCTGCTTATTTTCCCACAATTTTTCTGGTATTGATATAATCATATGGTGTCTGCTGATACACATAATAATTCAGCCAGTTTGCATATAACATATTACCGTGTGAACGCCACTGCAGTAATGGTTTTGCATTGATATCATTGTCCGGATAATAATTCTCCGGCATGGCAATATCCATCCCTTTCTGCAGATCACGCTTATATTCCTCATCCAATGTATAACGGTCATATTCCGGATGTCCCATTACAAAAATTTTGCGTCCCTCATTGGCAATTGCCAGAAATACACCTGCTTTTTCTGATTCTGCAAGAATGGTAATATCCTTTACTTTCTCAATATCCTCTTTACGGATTCCGGAATGTCTCGAATGCGGTGCCATAAAGCGGTCATCAAATCCCCTTACCAGTGGTACTTTGCGGTTCTTTACCTGATGTTCGAAAATTCCAAACATTTTCTCATCCAGCATATATTTTGGGATACCATAGTGATAATAGAGGGCAGCCTGTGCGCCCCAGCATAAATGCAGGGTTGATGTTACGTGGGTCTTAGACCACTCCATAATATCACAGACTTCCTTCCAGTAATCCACCTCTTCGTATTCCATGGTTTCTACCGGTGCACCGGTTATAATCAGTCCGTCCAGATTCTCATCCCAGATTTCATCCATTGTCTGATAAAAATGATTCAGATGACTCATGGATGTATTCTTTGATTCATGGGATGATACCGTTAAAAAGGTAACATCAACCTGTAATGGTGTATTTGCAAGTGAACGCAGCAATTGCAGTTCCGTTTCTTCTTTTAATGGCATCAGATTCAGTATTCCAATCCGGATTGGGCGGATATCCTGATGTTCTGCTCTTCCCTCATCCATAACAAACACATTTTCCCGTTCCAGAATCTCTCTGGACGGTAAATCGCTCATTATCTTAATCGGCATATTATCTAACCTCTTTTCATCATATACACATATCTCATCTCATAATACCTTAATTTTACGAATACTTCAATATGCAATTCACTTTCCGAAACGTTCCACAAACATATCTTCAGAAATAATCGGAATGCCAAGACTCTTTGCTTTCTGATTCTTTGATGATGTGGATTCAATATCATTATTCACAAGATAATCTGTCTTCTTAGAAACACTGCCGGTAACAGAGCCGTTCTGGCTCTCCACATACTCTTTAAATTCGGTACGGTTTTTAAACTGATGGACATCACCGGTAATGACAAAGGTAAGTCCTTCACAGGTTCCGCCCTCTGTCACCTTCGGCTCTACTTCCGCAATGTTTAATATTTCTTCTAATGCAGCTACCGTATGACGGTTTTGATTCTGTCTGTACCAGTCCAGCATGGAAGTCGAACGCTCCGGTCCGATTCCGTCAATATCCTCAAATCCTTCCCCTGCATGCAGTTTCTGAAAGAAACCTCCTGTGCCAAGGGCAGCAATCATTTTCTTTCCTGCATCGGTGCCAATCTGCGGAATGCATAGTGCATAAATAAAATGTACCGGATCAACATTTTTGCTCTTTTCAATTGCCTGCAGCATATTGTTACAGGATTTCTCGCCAAATCCGTCTAAAGAGCGGATTTCATCCGCATGATTTTTAAGTGTATAAATATCTTCAAAATAATGGATATATCCTAAGTTCATAAACTTTAGCATGGTCTGTATGGACAATCCGTCAATGTCCATGCCGGGCTTGCTGACAAAGCGGCTGAATTTTTTTACATGCTTTGCGGTACAGTCCGGATTCGTACAATGTAAAGTCTTTGTTCCGCTGTGTTCACTGATTCTGATTTCCGTTCTGGCATGGCATACCGGACAGAATTCCGGAATCGTAAAAGTTCCTTCCTTTTTCTTTACGCCGATACATTTTGGAATAATCTTATTTGCTTTAATAATATCAAGTGTTGTCTTCCCATCTTCTCCGATTCCAAGACGTTCCATTTCACTGATATTACAAAGGGAGGCTCGGCTTACGGTGGTTCCCTCCAGTGCAACCGGCTCAAATACTGCTACCGGAGAAATGGTAGATGCCGCACAGGACCACTCTACATATTTTAATGTGGTCTCCGCAGAGACATCCTGCCATTTAAACGCATAACCGGCTCTTGACGCATGATGCCCGGTAACACTACCCGTCTGGGCATAATCATTATCTTCGTAACAGATAACCAGTCCATCTACCGGAATGTCCATTTCACCATCTTCTACCTTCTTTGTCCAGCGTTCTACAACTTTCTCCAACCCTTTCGCATCGGTCAATTCATGTGCTACTGTCGTAAATCCAAGCTTCTCAAGATAATCCATCCGTTCTCCCCAGGATGACATTGTTTCATCCAGATGCACCAGTGTAAATGCATAAAAATGAATATGGCGTTCCTTTACTTTATCAAGATTGCTCTTATCCAGACCTAAAGTGCCGGATGCAAGATTTCTCGGATTGGCATATTTTTCATCATCATCTTCAATGGTATCATTGATTAATTCAAAATCTGTATAGGTAATAGCCGCTTCGCCACGGACTACCAGATGTCCCTTATATTTTACAGTCTTTGGAATCCCTTCAATGGCATCCTTCATAAATGTGATATTGCTGCCGACGGTTCCATTTCCTCTTGTTAAAATCTTAACAAGTTTTCCATTATCATAAGTTACTACCAATGTTAATCCATCCAGTTTCCAGGATAACCAGACTGGTCTTTCTCCCGCCCACACCTGTAAATCAGAAATCCGTTTCGTCTTGGCAAGGGAAAGTGCCGGATATTCATGCGCTTCCCGTTCACCATTGCTTTCCTCAAATCCGGCATTCTGTGTCGGACTTTCCGGCAGAATATATCCTGTTTTTTCTTCTAACCGGGTCAGTTCGTCAAACATGCCATCCCATTCATAGTTTGACATAATTTCATCCTGTCCATTGTAATATGCTTCGGACGCCTCATTTAACGTTTTTACCAGTTCCTCAATTCTCTTCTTCTCATCCATGGATATGCTCCTTACCCTCAATCTATTTTGGCATTACTGTTGTATTGCTGGAATTTAAAATGCGCCGGTTCAGCTCAGTCCACTCTTCCGCCGTTACTCTGCGGTACTTTCCTTTTTTGAGACTGCCCAGTTCTATATTCATAATGCGGACTCTCTTTAATTTTACTACTTTATATCCGCAATACTCACACATCCGGCGGATCTGCCGGTTATACCCCTGGGTTAATATGATTCGGAATTTACGCACATCCAGTTTTTCTACTGCACATGGTCTTGTAACCACACCAAGTTCTTCCAGTGGAACTCCCCCGGACATTTTCTTTAAAAATGTCTCCGTTATGTCATGATTTACGGTAACTTCATATTCCTTTTCATGCATATTCCCGGCACGCATCATCTTATTTACAATATCCCCATTATTTGTCAATAATATAAGTCCCTGGGAATCTTTATCCAGTCTTCCTACCGGATAAATACGTTTCGGATAATGAATATAATCAACAATATTGTCTTTTTCGTCTTTTGCAGCAGTGCAGACAATGCCCACCGGCTTATTAAATGCAAGAAGAATCATTTCCTCTTCTTTTTTTATTTCTTTTCCATCTACGCGCACTCGCTGTCCCGGCATCACCTTACAGCCAACAGAAAGAACTTTTCCATCTACCGTAATGCGTCCCTGCTCAATCAGACGGTCAGCTCCTCTCCGGGAACAATATCCTGCTTCACTTAAAAATTTATTGATTCTGACTCCGTTTTCTTCCATCGATAGTTTCACCCTGTGTAAATTTTCTCACTGCCCGCGGAACAAAGAATGTGCCAAGGCACATTCTCGCGCCTGCGGCAGTCGCTTGCAACATCTACCTTATACGCCGCAGTGTGCATCCTCGCGGAGCGTTTTTTACTTTACAGAAAAGCAATTTCCTGTAAAGTAAAAATAACGGAGGTCCTAAGACCTCCATCTGTTTATTATTTTAAGAACTCTGTCTTAACATATCCTTCTTTATCTTTCCAGGTGACTTTTGTCCACCCTTCTGCATAGCTCATCTGAACAGTAACAGAATCTCCTGCATAAGCAACTCCAACCTTGGATGCGGTCTCACTCATAGAGGAACGGATATTAACCGTATTGGTTAATGTAATCTTAGTGCCCGCTGCAATTCCGCTGGTGTCTGCCGCCGGCTCCTGTGCCGGTGCTTCTGTTGAAACATAGTCACTCTTTACATATGCCGGTGTACCATTGTAATCAATGCTGCTCCATCCATCTTCTGTCGTACCGGTTCTTGTCAGTGCAGTTCCCCTTTCAACTGTTCCAAGCAATGCTCCGGACTCATTCGGTTCCTGTCTGACATTTACTTTATCCAGTGTATATACCGTCTCCGTTGTCACTTCCGGCTCAGCTGGTGTCTCTGGTTCCACCGGTGCCTCTGGTTCCGCTGGTGTCTCTGGTTCCGCCGGTGTCTCCTCTGTTGCCGGCTGCTGCTGTGCCTGTGCCTGTGCGATTGCTGTTGCCCATGCATTATATGCATCAGCAATTGTAACCGTTACCATATTAGAAAGATTTTCATCTGAAGCAATTGCTTTTTCATAATTTGCCTGTACTTCTGCCTGTAATGCAATGACATCTTCCTGTGTTTCAAAACTACTGATTAAGTTTTCCACATTATTATCGGTCGGCTGTTCTTTATAATGACGGTTAAAGCTGCTGTATAAGTTATCAATATAAAGTGCTCCCTGCTCATTCTTCTTTACATAGAAGAACTCCATACCAGGTGCTGTAGTATCTACTCCTGCGAATTTCAAATCCAGCGTTACACAGACAAGATAAGAATCTGCTTCTAATCCTGACTTGGTATAACATTTGATATTCTGATAACTCTCTGCATACTGTGACATCATGGTAATCAGGCTCTGTTCATTCTCGGAAACAGGTGTTGCATAGGTCTGTAATGTTGCCAGATCACCTGCCGCATATGCATTGTAATAATTCTGCATCAGGGTATTGATTTCCGGAACGGCATCTACCTGAAAGTTCTCTGATTCGGTACTCTGTTCCGTAGAAAGTCCATTATCTTTATCTTTATTTCCACTGCTGAATTTTATCATTACTACTGCCAATACAACAAATAATATTACTGCAGTAAAATATTTCCAGTTCTTCTGAAAGAAACTACTTATATCATTCTTTGATATCTTACTCATTTTTTCTTTGATTTCTGACGCTTTCATATCTGTCCTCCTAACCTTACCCATGACCCCCAAAAAAGCATGCTTTGTGAGCTGCCCGTGTAAATAATGAAAAACGTTTCTTATAAGTTTTGCGGGACATAAATCCCGCAAAAAAAATGTGTTAATATAAATTATAAAATGCACCCGGCGGGAATCGAACCCGCATTATCAGAGTCGGAGTCTGACGTTCTATCCATTAGACTACGGTTGCAGCTTATTTATACTAACACATCTATATAAAAAAATCAAAGGTTTTATTTAAGAAGCTTCTTCAAACTGGGAATTATAAAGCTGTGCATAGAAACCATTCTTCTGTAACAGTTCTTCATGATTTCCCTGTTCAATAATATCACCATCTTTCATAACGAGAATCAGATCAGCATCACGAATGGTAGACAGACGATGGGCAATAATAAAACTTGTTCTTCCTTTCATCAGGTTATCCATAGCCTTCTGGATTCTGTGCTCTGTTCTGGTATCAACAGAAGAAGTTGCTTCATCTAAAATCAATACCCGGTTGTCTGCTAAAATAGCACGGGCTATGGTAAGCAACTGTTTCTGTCCCTGGGATACATTGCTGGCGTCCTCATTTAATTCCATATTATAACCACCCGGCAGTGTCTGGATGAAATGATGGGCATGGGCTGCTTTTGCTGCTGCAATAACTTCTTCGTCCGTGGCATCCAGTCTTCCGTAACGGATATTTTCCATAATAGTACCTTTAAATAACCAGGTATCCTGAAGTACCATGCCGAAGGCATCTCTTAGCTCCCGGCGGTTATAGTTTCTGATATCGTTACCATCTAATCTGATGCTTCCACTGTTGACATCATAAAAACGCATCAGCAGCTTCACCATGGTAGTCTTACCTGCTCCGGTTGGTCCTACAATGGCAATCTTCTGTCCCGGTTCTACCTTTGCTGAGAAATCATTAATGATAATCTGATCCGGATTGTATCCGAAATGCACATGGGAGAATTCTACTTCTCCACGAACATCCTTTAATTCCACTGCATTTTCTGTGGTCTGGTCTTCTTCCTCTTCACCTAAGAATTCAAAAACACGTTCCGAAGCTGCGGTCATGGACTGTACCTGGTTAATGACCTGTGCAATCTGCTGGATTGGCTGGGTGAAGCTCTTTACATACTGGATAAATGCCTGAATATCACCAATTCCGATTGTTCCGTTAATTGCAAGCATTCCACCGGAAATTGCCACACCTGCATAGCCAAGGTTACCGACAAATACCATAACCGGCTGCATCATTCCGGATAAAAACTGGGATTTCCAGGCAGACTCATATAATACATGGTTTGTATCATTAAACCGTTTTATGGTTTCCTTTTCTTTATTAAATGCCTGGATAACTAAATGTCCGGAATAAGTCTCTTCCACCTGTCCATTAATATGTCCCAAGTACTCCTGCTGGGTACGGAAATATTTCTGTGAAAATTTTGCAATTGCCGAAACCATCAACGCTGAAATCGGAAGAATTACTAATGCAATCAGTGTCATCAGTGGTGAAATAGAAAGCATCATCACAAGCACTCCGATAATGGTTGCCACGCTGGTAATAATCTGTGTCACACTCTGGTTTAAGCTCTGTCCCAAAGTATCCACATCATTGGTAATACGGGAAAGAACTTCCCCATAAGTTCTGCTTTCAAAATATTTCATCGGCATACGGTTGATTTTTTCAGAAATCTCTTTACGCATACGATAGCAGATTTTCTGTGTGATTCCAGTCATAATAAACCCCTGAAAAAAGCTGAATACCGCACTGATAATATATAAGCCAAGAGTAAATAATAATATCTTTCCAATCAGTGTAAAATCAATTCCGCCGGTTCCTGCTACTTTATTCATCAGACCGTCTGCCAATGCCGTAGTAGCTTTACCCATTACCTTTGGTCCTAATACAGAAAATACGGTAGAACAGATTGCAAGTATCATAACTGCAACAATTCCAATTTTATATTTTCCAATATAAGAAAGAAGTTTCCGGAAAGAGCCCTTAAAATCTTTTGCTTTTTCATCCGGCATCATTCCACCGCCCATTGGTCCTCTCGGACCTCTACGACGTGGTGCACGATAACTTTGCTCATTACTCATGTTATTTTTCCTCCTTTCCCTCTTCTAATCCCAATTCCTTTGCGGATAACTGTGACTGTGCAATCTGCTGATATACTTCACAATCCCGTAATAATTCTTCATGAGTACCTTTTCCGACAATCTTACCTTCATCCAATACAAGAATCTGGTCGGCATGTAAAATGGTACTGATTCGCTGTGCCACGATAATTACACTGCTTTCTTTTGTTTTTGACTCCAATGCTTTACGCAGTGCCGCATCGGTCTTCATATCAAGTGCAGAGAAACTGTCATCAAAGATATAAACATTCGGATTCTTTGCGATTGCTCTGGCGATGGATAATCTCTGTTTCTGTCCACCGGAAACATTCGTTCCACCCTGTGCAATCCCGCTGTCATATTTTTCCGGCTTTTCATTAATAAATTCTGTTGCCTGTGCAATCTCTGCAGCCTCTGTCATTTCTGCTTCCGTAGCTTCCGGTCTGCCAAATTTCAGATTGGATGCAATGGTTCCTGAAAACAGAATTCCCTTCTGTGGTACGAATCCGATTTCATCTCTTAATTCAGCTAAGCTTAAATTCCGGATATCCACACCATCTAAGGTAATCTTACCGGCTGTTACATCATAGAATCTCGGAATCAGATTAACCAGCGTTGACTTTCCACAGCCGGTACTTCCGATAATTGCTGTTGTCTTTCCCGGTTCTGCTGTAAAATCAATATCTTCCAGTACATCTTCATCCGCACCCGGATAACGGAAGTTTACATGATGGAATTCCACTTTTCCGGTATGTTTTTCAATTGTTTCTTTTTCTGCCTTTTCTATAATAGAAGAATTTGTAGTAATAACTTCATCAATCCGGTCTGCTGCAACACCGGCACGCGGCAGCATAATAGACATCATGGTAAGCATCAGGAATGCCATAACAATCTGCATAGTATAAGTAATAAATGCAGTCATTGCTCCTACCTGAAGCTGTCCGGCATCAATACGATGTGCCGATACCCAGACAATCAGTATGGTTACTCCATACATAATAAACATCATGCCCGGCATCATAAAAGTCATGACACGGTTGGTAAATAACTGTGTTCTGGTAAGATTCCGGTTTGCTTCATCAAACCGCTCTTCTTCCTTTTTTTCTCTTCCAAAAGCGCGGATTACGGAAAGTCCCGTAAGAATCTCTCTGGATACTAAGTTCAAGGCATCCACTAACTTCTGCATTATTTTGAACTTCGGAAGTGTAATGGACATCAACACCATAACCAGTCCGGAAATTACCAGTACTGCCATTACGATAATCCATTCCATATGTGCTCCGGTCTTTAATACTTTATAAATTCCACCAATTCCGATGATTGGTGCATATAAAAGCATTCGAAGCATAATTGCTGTTACAAACTGAATCTGCTGAATATCATTGGTGCTTCTTGTAATTAAGGAAGCGGTAGAGAATTTATCCATCTCAGTATTGGAAAAGCCTACTACCTTACCAAAGATTTTCTCTCTTAAGTCTCTTCCGACTCCTGCGCCGACTCTGGATGCAAGATATCCGACTACCACTGCAACTGCCAGCATGAGTAATGACATAGCTGCCATCTTTCCACCCTCTGACCAGAGATAATTCTTCTGGATATGCTCCACATCAAGTCCTGCCTTTTCGTCACAGGATGTTGCATATGCTGTTCCCATGGCATGTAAGGTACTGCTTCCCACAGAATCTATCATATTTTCCATATATTCTCTGGACTGTGCTATACCATCCTGCGTCATTGCACCGCTTGCAATCAGCTGCTTCATCATCGGACGCATATCCACATAAGTTACCATTTCGCCATCATCATTTTCCGCTTCATATGTGGTCAGTTCCATCTGCATCATCTGTCCGATTTCTTCAATGGACATCTCATCTAAGCTTTCTTTGGTAATCTGGTTCTGCGGATTCTGCTCCAATGCTTCCGCAATCGTATTCTTAAAATCCGTTTCACTCATATTTGCCATACGGTAAGTCAGTACGATTGGTGTCAGTAGTTCATCATCCAATGTTTCTAATGTCTCTTTATCCGCAGTACATACATAAGTATCGTCTTTTTTTTCATAGACCGCTTCAAAAGTATCCTTTTCACCATCTGTCATAAAAAGTTCTGCCAGCTGATATTCTTCCTCCGGCATCTTTTCCGGCAAAATATGTTTGATTCCCTTATTCTGGATTCCTACATCAATGATATCGGATGTATATTGTGGCAACGACAAATCGCAATAAGCCTGTACTCCAAGGAGGAGAAATATTACCACGATGATATGCCAGTACGGGAGCATATTTTTAAATAGTTTCCGCATCTTTCCTGTTCCTTCCTTTTCTATATTATTTATAAAATATTTCTATTTTAATTGCTATTTCAACTGTCTTCTCTTTTCAATCTCAAGCTCTGCTATCTGCTCTAATTTATTCAGATAGCCAATCAGCCGGTTCATATCTTCTTCTCCCATTTTCTCCGTAACCGACTTTAATAATTCACTCAAAATCCGGTTGCATTCATTTAAAACCTCTTTTCCTTCCTCAGTTACTCTCACATAAACATTCCGCCGGTCACCCTCACACACCATACGTTCGACATAATTTTTCTCTTCCAGGGAACGAAGTGTCCGGGACACCGCCGGTGCTGCCACACGCATATAACGTACCACTTCCGATACCGTAACCTTTGCATCTATCGATTTGCTATCCGGCTCTTTGGCATCTGTCTCTTTGGTAGCCATCTCTTTTTCTTTGCGGCAATGCTCGATGGTCTTTAAGGTTCCCATTTCCACGGATGAGACCCCCGGCAGAATTGATGAGATTTTCAAACGATGAAAACGATTAAATATGGAAAATATTTCATTTCCACAACCCTGCATCATTTTCACCTCCATTTCTTTACATTTTATATTTTCTATTTATTTAACATTGTTAACTATTAACATGTGAAAACAATAATAGCACCATGATTAAGATAGGTCAATTAAAAAAGTATAAAATTATTATTAAATCATATCATTGACAGTTAAAAACGAATCTTATAATATAAAAAAAGCAAGTTTTTTTTACTAAAGGAGACTAAAAATATGAGTTTTAATTTTTTAAACCAATTACCAAGTCCGGAAGAAATCAAAAAAGAGTATCCGCTTCCGGAGAAACTGGCACAGATAAAAAAAGAACGGGATGCTGCAATTCGTAAAGTCTTAACCGGCGAAGATAACCGTTTCTTAGTTATCATCGGACCTTGTTCCGCTGACAGCGAAGAACCTGTCTGCGACTACGTCAGCCGCCTGACCAAAATTGCAGAAGATGTCAAAGACCGTCTGATTATTATCCCTCGTGTCTACACCAATAAGCCAAGAACAACCGGCGAAGGCTATAAAGGTATTGCTACCCAGCCTGACCCTGAGAAAGCTCCTGATATGGTTGCCGGACTGATTGCAATGCGTAAGCTGCACATCCGTACCATTGAAGAAAGTGGTCTGACCCCTGCCGACGAAATGCTTTATCCGGAAAACTGGAGTTACATTGACGACCTGCTCTCCTACGTTGCTATCGGTGCACGTTCTGTAGAAGACCAGCAGCATCGTCTTGTAGTCAGTGGGTTTGATGTTGCATCCGGAATGAAGAACCCGACCAGTGGTGACTTCTCCGTTATGCTCAATTCCGTATATGCTGCCCAGCATCCACATCATTTCGTATATCGCGGATATGAAGTAGAGACTCCTGGTAACGACTTAACTCACGTTGTTCTCCGTGGTGCTGTAAGCAAACATGGTAATAGCACACAGAACTACCACTACGAAGATATTATGCGTCTGATTGAAATGTATAATGAACGTGACCTTAAGAATCCAGCTGCTATCGTAGATGCAAACCACTCTAACTCCAATAAAAAGTACTTCGAGCAGATCCGTATCGTCAAAGAAGTGATGCATAACCGCCAACTCTCCCCTGAAATTCATAAGATGATTAAGGGTGTTATGATTGAAAGCTACATTGAACCGGGCAATCAGAAAATCGGCGAACACATCTATGGTAAATCCATTACTGACCCATGCTTAGGCTGGGAAGATTCCGCTCGTCTTATCTATGACATTGCAGAAATGAATAAATAATAATTTCATCTACAGGAGCGTTTTTTACTTTACAGGAAAGCAATTTCCTGTAAAGTAAAAAAAGGGGGCAGCCATTTTTTTAAGAAATGACTACTCCCTTTTTTCTATTTATGCAAGTAGTAAGAAACTCGCAAAGCGTGTTTCCCGTAGTTTCTTCTTTATCCTCTGGGATGTGCCTTGGCATATACTTCACGGATTCTGCTCTGTTTCATCTGTGCATAGATTTGCGTGGTAGAAATATCTGCATGTCCTAACATTTCCTGAACCGCTTTCAAATCTGCCCCATTGCTTACCAGATGAGCTGCAAAAGAATGACGCAGCATATGCGGTGTTATCTCTGTCTCAATTCCGGCTTTCTTTCCATAGGCTTTAATTAATTTCCAGAAACCCTGACGGCTCATTTCTTTGCCGGAACAGTTGGTGAAAAGATATTCACTGCCCTCTTCACTGACAAGATATGATCTTCCCTCTTCCAGATAATGCTGCAGAGCCTCTTTTGCTGCTTCTCCAAAAGGAATAATTCTTTCTTTATGAGCATCTCTGCAGGTAACATATTCCAGTTTCAAATTAATATCACTTAACTTCAAAGAAATCAATTCAGAGACACGGATTCCCGTCGCATAAAGCAATTCTAACATCGCATGGTCCCTTAATTCCTTCGGTGTATTTCCGTTTGGCTGGTCTAAAAGCCGGCTGGTTTCTTCCATAGAAAGAATAACCGGAGCTTTCTTCTCTAACTTGGGTGCCTTTAATCCATCCGTCACATTTTGGTTTACATAATTCTGTACCACAAGATACTGAAAAAAGGCTTTCATGGATGCAAGTCCTCTGGAAATCGTTGCCGGTTTCTTTCCTTCCTGCTCCTGCTTTTCCATATATATTTTTAAGTGTTCCTGTCTGACATCCTCAACAGAAAGCACACCTTCAGAATACAAAAATTCCTTCATTTTGCGCAAATCCGTCTCATAAGAAACCGCTGTATTTTTCGATATTTTCTTTACTTCCTGAAGGTACTTCATAAAAGCATCTATTTCCTGTGTCATAACTGTAACCACCTAACTCTTTTTCTCTCATGCCCTTCTATTCTTTTCCAAAAGGCAGGTACAATCCCTATTATAATGATTCTAATTTGGAAAAGCAATTCATATTTTGTCTGTTTTTTGCTGATTTACATAAATCTACCACATGTATCTTATTTCTATTTTTCTACCCACAATATGTTGTAAAAATTTCGTAAAATTTTTTATATTTTTTTCAACACGAAGTGCACCATACCTGGATTCAGATATGCCTCTGTTAAAAATCCGATAAAGAACAATAATAATATAATCCCCCACAAAAGAATCCATTCCCCAAGCTTTCCATGTTCCTTTCCGCACTGGTACTTTTCTTCTAACTTTAATAACAGCAGGTATCCGGACACATAGAAAATAAATTGTGGACATAACGCAATCATCATAAGCCAGATGGCACCTGCGCCAATATTGCTGATTGCCATCACGCACAGAAAGCCAAAAGAAAAGCCGCTCCATATCAGAAATATACTATTCACAACCCGGTACCACGGTGTCATTCCAAAAAAAATTAATGCAAGGACAACCGGTGCTCTTGCGGATAGTACATAAATAAAATAATCATGTTTTTCTATCGTAATATATTTTAACTGCTGTATGAAATAATCATTTAATATGCCATATTGCTGCAGACGGCTTCTTCCATACAGATTGGCAGCTATAATGCCAATCACAAAACAGCCTAAAAATAACACCTCTAACAGATGAAGATGCTTTTCTCTTCTTATCCCCGATACTCTTTCCATGTATTCACTTGTCTTAATTTTCTTATTTCATATTATTCCGGTAACGGTAACAATATGCCAAGATACCAGCTACGGTTTTACTGTCCTGGATTACTCCGGCATAAATTTTTTCTAATAATTCTTCCGGTTCATATGCCCTTACTTCAATAAATTCTTCCGGATCAAGATGCTGTTTGCCCGGTTTTAAATCCGTTGCCAGATATACATCAATAAACTCATTACAGAAAGCTACGGTCGTCTTTAAAGAAAGCATCTTTTCGATATGACCACACTGAAAGCCTGTTTCTTCCTCTAATTCCCGCATGGCACTTATTTTCGTATCCTCTGTCAGGGAATCCCTGCATCCTGCCGGCAGTTCAATAGTATAACGGTCTAATGCATTCCGATACTGGCGTACCATTAAGATTCTGCCCTCCGGTGTAACCGGCACAACTGCCGCCGCTCCTTTTCTGTGTTCCACATAATCCCAGTATGCAATATTTCCATCCGGTGTCTCGATGGTGTCTGAATAAACATCCACGATTGCGCCCTGATATTTTAACTCCCTGTTAACTCTTCTGATTCTTTTTTCTTCCTGATGATTCTGTCCCATTGTATTCTCCTTTTTTCTTACAGATTTTTCCTCATTACTTGTTTTTCTTGCAAAAAAATAAGTGTCCAAAAAGCTTTCACTCTTCGGACACTTATTTCCTGCTTATTTTGCGTAATCAACTACACGTGATTCACGAATTACGTTTACCTTAATCTGACCTGGATATTCTAATTCAGATTCAATCTGCTTTGAAATATCACGGGCAAGCAATACCATTTCAGCATCACTTATCTGTTCAGGAACTACCATTACACGAATCTCTCTACCCGCCTGAATTGCAAAAGATTTATCTACACCTTTAAATTCATTTGTAATATCTTCTAACTGCTTTAATCTGTTGGAATATGTTTCCATTGTCTCGCGTCTTGCACCTGGTCTTGCTGCGCTAATTGTATCGGCTGCCTGTACCAGACAAGCAATCAATGACTCTGGCTCTACATCGCCATGGTGTGCCTCTACCGCATTGATAATAAGCGGAGATTCTTTGTATTTTCTACATAAATCCACACCAATCTGAATATGTGAGCCTTCTACTTCGTGGTCTACTGATTTACCAATATCATGCAGGAGTCCTGCACGTTTTGCCAATCTTACGTCTACACCAACTTCAGCCGCAAGTAAGCCACAAAGCTGTGCTACTTCTATAGAATGCTTTAATGCATTCTGACCATAACTGGTTCTGAATTTCATTCGGCCTAATAATTTCACAAGTTCCGGATGAATGCCATGTACACCTACTTCTAAAGTGGCAGCTTCACCCTCTTCACGAATCATGGTTTCAACTTCTTTTTGCGCTTTCTCTACCATTTCTTCAATTCTAGCCGGATGAATTCGTCCGTCTACAATCAATTTCTCTAATGCAATACGAGCAACTTCTCTTCGTATTGGATCAAATCCGGAAAGGATAACTGCTTCCGGTGTATCATCGATAATTAAATCTACACCAGTCAGTGTTTCTAACGTACGGATATTTCTTCCTTCACGTCCGATAATTCTTCCCTTCATCTCATCATTCGGAAGCTGTACTACAGAGATGGTTGTCTCTGACACATGGTCTGCAGCACATTTCTGAATTGCAGTAACCACATATTCTTTTGCTTTCTTTCCAGCTTCTTCTTTTGCCTGATGCTCCATCTCTTTGATTAATTTTGCAGTATCAAGCTTTACATCTTCTTCAACAGTTTTTAATAGATATTCTTTTGCCTGGTCGGAGGTAAGTCCTGAGATTCTTTCTAGTTCCCGTACACGCTCTTCATGAAGCTTTGTAATTTCAGCTTTCTGTTTGTTCAGCTCTTCTTCTTTTGCTGCAAAACCTGCTTCGCGCTTCTCAATGGTTTCCAGTTTCTTATCCAGATTGGATTCCTTCTGTTCCACTCTGCGCTCGTTTCTCTGAATTTCGTTTCTTCTTTCCTTGATTTCCTTGTCCAATTCGTTCTTCGTACGAATCGACTCTTCTTTAATCTCAAGCAAAGATTCTCTCTTCTTCGTCTCAGCGGTCTTCACAGCTTCATCTATTATCTCACGTGCTTTATCTTCTGCACTGCCAATCTTTGAAGCAGTCTGCTTTTTCTGGTATGCATTTGCAACAAACCAGGTGATAGCACATGTGACAATAAATGTAATTACAACAGCTATAATTACTGCCTGCACAGGAGCACCTCCTTTATTCAATTTTCATTGTTCATATAACATAAATATTCATTCATCTGTCATAAATAACAATAAATAAATTTTATACTTTTTCTAATATTATGTCAAGTAGTCCGGACATTTCATTACACGTAAAATGTCTTCACTTTTATATCCTCTCCGCATCAGATATCCATACTGTTTCTGCATTTCCTTTGTATCCGGCTGCTCCGGATTATAATGTCTCTTTTTTAATATTTCAGCAATTTTTTCTGTATCATTATTTTCATAGATTTCTTCTAAGGCCTGCTCTGTAATTTCTTTGGGAACTCCCTTCTGCATCAGTTCCTGCTGTAGCCGGCGGCGGCTCTTACTGCCCTGTCGGTAACTGATATAATTTCTTGCATAGCGCATGTCATCAATATAATGATATTTCTTCACATACTCTATGGCATCAAGAATCAGTTCTTCCGGATATTCACTCTCAGCCAGTTTCCGGTAAAGCCCCTGTTCTGTCCGGTCCATCTTCTCTAAAAGTGCAAGTGCCCGTTTTTTCACCCGCTTACCTACTACTTCATAAAAGAGTTCCTGATACAGTGCCTCGTCTACGGTCTGCCCTTCCTGTAATCTGTAGCGGTGCACCTCACCTTTATATAATACAAGGTGTGTACCATCATCCATACACACCTTATATTTGTTTTTCTTATATTCTGTTATCCCTGAAACAATTCTGTCCATTACTCTGCATCAAGAACTTCCGGTCCATTTGCAGCTGGAGTCTCTGTTTCTTCTTCACTCTTATCCACTGCATAATGAGCTCTTACTTTTTCTTCGATTTCCTGGCAGACCTGTGGATTCTCTTTCAGATAAGTCTTGGCATTTTCACGACCCTGGCCAATCTTATCTCCATTATATGCATACCATGCACCGGACTTATTTACAATACCAAGTTCAGAAGCCAGATCAAGGATATCTCCTTCTTTTGAAATTCCTTCTCCGAACATAATATCAAATTCAGCCTCTTTAAATGGCGGTGCCACTTTATTCTTCACTACTTTAATACGGGTACGGTTACCGACAATTTCTCCACCCTGTTTTAAGGATTCAATTCGACGTACATCAAGACGTACGGAAGAATAGAATTTCAATGCACGGCCACCGGTTGTTGTCTCCGGATTACCAAACATAACTCCAACCTTTTCACGCAACTGGTTAATAAAGATTACAATACAGTTGGAACGGTTGATTGCTGCAGTCAGCTTACGAAGTGCCTGTGACATTAGTCTTGCCTGTAAGCCCACATGGGAATCTCCCATATCACCATCAATCTCTGCCTTTGGCACCAGTGCTGCAACAGAGTCTACGATTACAATATCTACTGCACCGGATCTGACCATAGTCTCTGTAATCTCAAGTGCCTGTTCTCCGTTATCCGGTTGTGAAATATAAAGATTATCAATATCTACTCCGATATTCTTCGCATATGCCGGGTCTAATGCATGCTCAGCATCAATAAATCCGGCAATTCCTCCACGCTTCTGTACCTCAGCGACTGCATGCAGGGCAACTGTCGTCTTACCACTGGACTCCGGTCCATATATCTCAATAATTCTTCCCTTAGGAAGTCCGCCTAATCCCAAAGCAATATCAAGACTTAATGCTCCTGTCGGAACAGTCTCCACATTCATCCGGTTGCTCTCATCCCCCAGTTTCATAACAGAACCTTTTCCGTACTGCTTCTCAATCTGGGATATAGCAGCATCCAGTGCCTTTAATTTATCTTCTTTACTGCTGTCTCTTCTCGTATCTTTTACATCTCTCGCCATGTCAATTCTCCTTCATGCGAACTTATGTTCGTTTTCTGATATTATAGTAGTATACTTTCTTCCAAATGTCAACTGCATTTTTAGAAAATATTTTTTTCTGTCCCTATACATTCTGTAAAGTGGGTATACCCGGCAGAATAGCCAAATATTTTATAGACTGTAAATATTCTCATGTAAAGAAAAAAGACTTCTTTCTGAAGTCTCTCATGGAAAGGTATCCTTATCTTAACATAATAAGATTCCGGTTACAAATTAATTTTCTATAAACAATGGAAACCTCTGGCAATCGTTCCATCTTTTTAATCATGATATTCATCCATACCAAGAATCAGGAAAATCTGTTCTAAGTACTTCTCACCAGACCGTTCTCCATAAATGATATGATTGATATACTGCGGACTGCACCCAACCGATGTTGCAAGTTCTTCCTGACTCATCTCAAGTTCTACCAGCCTGCGCTTTATTTCTTTCCCCATTGGAGTAATCTGCCGTTTTGTCTTTGCCATAAAAGTCTCCCCTTTTCTTCTTTATCATTTGTGTTTATATAAAAAATGATGTATAATATGAAAATAATTTCACAAATTACATTATAATTCATAAATATGAATTTGTCAATTCATATTTGCGTATTTTATTTTTTATTTTCTATACAATATTATTTAATACCTGATAAAGGAGTACACTATGACAATCAGCCAACGTATCTTTGCATTATTACGGGAAAAGAAGCTTTCACAAAAAGAATTATCGGAATACACCGGAATCTCTCCCGCTGCTATCAGCAGCTGGAAATCCAAGGGTACAAATCCTTCTTCTGATAAAATTGTAAAAATAAGTGAATTTTTAGATGTTGATGTATACTATCTTCTGACCGGTGAATACCAGCCGGCTTCCAACCTTCAGATTGCAGAAGATTCAGAATATCATGCTTTCCCATCCGACCCGGATGAACATTTACTGCTCCAGCTTTTCCATAAACTTTCCCCGATGGACAAAGGACGCATCATCGGTCAGTTAGAACAGAAACTTGCTGAAAAATAACTTCTATATTTTTTTATATGCAATGATATATTTTTATAGCAATATGAATCAGGCATTTATTACGCATCTATAAAAATTGTATAATAAAATCCGGACAGTATATTAAGATATACCATCCGGATTTTCTTATCAGCTACAATCATAAAGCTAAAAGCCTTAATACTTCGTCTTTATCCTGCACACCGATGCTCTTTCCCTCAAAAACACCTTTTTTCATTACAACCAGGGTCGGAATGCTCATAATCTGATATTTTAAAGCCAGTGCTGCTTCTTCATCCACATTCACTTTTCCAACCTTTACCTGTCCCTCTAATTCATCCGCCAGTTCTTCTACAACCGGAGACATCATTTTACACGGACCGCACCAGTCTGCCCAGAAATCCAAAAGTACCGGTTTATCTGACTTTAATACTTCTTCTTCAAAATTGTCATTTGTAATCTTTACTACCATTTCGTTATCCTCCTTTACTTTTATAGAAAAACTTCTATTTTTTCTTTTTTAAGTATGTCTCTTCTTAATTTTGTTTATACCCGCTTAATTTTTACCGAATTCCGATAATACCAGACCATCATTCCGGTCAAGAGTCATGCCGACACTCCATGCATTGACAAATAACAGCAATGGATTGCCCTTAAGGTCACGGATTTTCTTCATATCGGAAGTTCCGGTAAGCTTGTCCATATCAATATCTTTATTTTCAATCCAGCGGATATGCTCATATGGAAGCTTCTCCAAGCGGATTTCCACATTGTATTCATTTTCCAGACGGTATTTTAATACATCAAACTGCAGTACACCTACTACGCCTACGATAATCTCTTCCATACCACCCTGATATTCCTGGAAAATCTGGATTGCACCCTCCTGTGCGATCTGCATGACACCTTTGACGAACTGTTTTCTCTTCATGGTATCTACCTGACGTACCCTTGCAAAATGCTCCGGTGCAAAAGTCGGTATTCCTTCGAATTCGAAGTTGTCTTTCGCAGTGGTTAAAGTATCACCGATTGAAAAGATACCCGGGTCAAAGACTCCGATAATATCTCCGGCATATGCTTCTTCTATAATCTTTCTCTCCTGTGCCATCAACTGCTGCGGCTGGGAAAGACGGATTGCTTTTCCACCCTGGATATGTTTTACTTCCATGCCGGCTTCAAACTTTCCGGAACAGATTCGCATAAATGCAATACGGTCACGATGATTCTTATTCATATTTGCCTGGATTTTAAAGACAAAAGCAGAGAAATCGGAACCAAACGGATCAATCAGCCCCTTGTCCGAATTTCTCGGAAGCGGTGATGTAGTCATGGAAAGGAAATGCTTTAAGAAAGTTTCTACCCCAAAGTTCGTTAAAGCAGAACCAAAGAATACCGGTGACAGTTCTCCCCTGGACACAAGATCCATATCGAATTCTGCACTTGCACCATCTAACAATTCAATTTCTTCATCCAATTTATCCCAGTATTCCTGCCCGATTTCTGTTGTCAATGCCGGATCATTAATATCAAAATCTTTTTCTTCACCTTCCTTGGTTCCCTTCAAGGTATCAGAGAACAGCATGACTTTTTTCGTATTCCGGTCATAAACTCCCTTAAAATTCTTTCCGGAGCCAATCGGCCAGTTAACCGGACAGGTAGCAATGCCAAGTTCTTTTTCGATTTCATCTAATAAATCAAAGGTATCATTAGCATCACGATCCATTTTATTGATAAATGTAAAAATCGGAATGTGACGCATTACACAGACTTTAAACAGTTTTCTGGTCTGTGCCTCTACACCTTTTGAACCATCGATTACCATAACTGCAGAATCAGCAGCCATCAGGGTACGATAGGTATCTTCCGAGAAGTCCTGATGTCCCGGTGTATCCAGAATATTGATGCAATATCCACCATAATTAAACTGCAATACAGAAGAAGTAACGGAAATACCTCTCTCCTTCTCTATTTCCATCCAGTCGGAAACTGCATGTCTTGCAGTTGCTTTTCCTTTTACAGAACCTGCCAGGTTAATAGCTCCTCCATACAGAAGAAATTTCTCTGTCAGGGTTGTCTTACCGGCATCCGGATGGGAAATAATTGCAAATGTTCTTCGTTTCTCTATCTCTTTTCTAAAATCAGCCAAAATGGGACCTCCTATAATTCCAGCGGCTCACCCGCACATTTTTGCTTTATGTCGAAGTAAGATAATATGGTTGCGGCAATGTCTGCAAAGCTGCCTCTTGTGCCATAGTTCTTACCCGGAGTAATATGTGCTCCATACATAAGAAGTGGTGTATACTCTCTGGAATGGTCAGTAGAAGGTGTACTCGGATCACATCCGTGGTCGGCTGTAATCATTAAAATATCATCCTCCCGTAACTTTGCCAAAAGCTCCGGCAGCCGCTCATCAAAGTGTGTCAGTGCTTTTGCATAACCATCTACATCATTCCTATGTCCATACAACATATCATAGTCTACCAAATTTGTAAAACATAATCCAGTAAAATCTTTGTCCATATAGGCTAATGTTTTGTCAATTCCATCATCATTTCCGTTTGTTCGTACAAAATCTGTAATTCCGCGTTCTGCAAAAATATCTATGATTTTTCCAACAGACAGCACTGTTTTCCCACTTTCCATCAGCTGATCTAACATGGTAACTGCCGGCGGTTCTAAGGAAAAGTCATGTCTTCCTGCAGTACGGGTAAAATTCCCCGGTTCTCCGATAAACGGTCTTGCGATGACTCTTCCCACTCCGTTTTTCCCAGTCAGCATATTTCTTGCAATCTGGCAATCCCGGTACAGTTCTTCAATCGGCACTACCTCTTCATGGGCTGCCACCTGGAAAACAGAATCTGCTGATGTGTATACAATCAGTTTTCCAGTTTCCATATGCTCTTTTCCATAATCCCGGATAACATCCGTGCCGGAATATGGACGGTTGCAAAGTACCCCTCGTCCGGTTTTCTGCTCAAATTCTTCTATGATTTCCTGTGGAAATCCATTTGGAAATGTTGGCAGTGGATGACTGGATATCACGCCTGCAATCTCCCAGTGTCCGATGGTGGTATCTTTTCCTTTGGACACCTCTGTCAGTCTGGCAAATGCACCTTTCGGATTTGCTTCTTTTCCTCCAATGTGGACTCCGTCAATATTAAAATAGCCCAGTGAGCGCATATTTGGCATGGAAAAATATGGACTTCGTGAAGCTGCAAGTAAGGTATTGCTTCCTTCATCATGATACTCTGCCGCATCCGGCATTTCTCCGATTCCAACGCTGTCTAATACAATTAAAAATACTCTCTTCATAGGTATTCCCTCTCTTCTCATGGTTCTGTCGTTTCTTTTTCTTATGCTATTATTATACTAATTTCAGCCCCGTTTTCAAGTATCTAAGGGCGGGGCTGCTTCCCTTAATTTGTCTGTTCTGTTGTGTCTGAATTTTCGGTGGTTTCTGTTGCCGGATTCTCCTGTGCAGTATTTTTCTGAATTGGTGTGATAATGATATTTTCTGCCTCAATGCCGGCTTTTCTCTTTACAATATCCTCTATTTGGGCACGTTTGGCATCTGTTACTTCTCCCATATCAAGTACCACATCCGCTGTATTATCAGTAATGCTGACAACTACATCCGTAAATCCTTTTGCCTCTAACAACATCTCGGCTGCATTTTCCCGTTCTGCAATATCCGTCATTGCCACCATCTGATTTAAGGCATCCTGCTTTGCAGCTTCATCTATATTTGTATTATTGATAATTTCCAGCAAAGTCTCTTTGTTTTTAGAACGTACCTGTTCCCGGCCCAGTTTCATTTCTGACGCATAATCCATGCTGCTGCTTGCCATGACGGCTTCGCCCGGGTTCTCAAGGCTCTCTTCAACCACACCGTCTGCCGCTGATACAGCTTCACTACTGTTATCTTCCGTATCGGTAAAAATATCTGCTTCCGCTAAGTCATCCTCTGCCGATATCTCATAAGATAAATCTGCCGTATCCGCAGAAGCCTCCATTGCCACTTTTTCATCTTTGCCATTCTTGTCGGTAAAACTTAAGTAACCAGCCACTGCTATCATCAATGCCAATGCGGTTATAATGAGTTGATTTTTCTTAAATACTTTCTTCATTTACTGTCCTCCAGTCCGCTCATTTTTACTATTTTTATTCTATGTGCTTCTACCTGAAATAATGCCAAAACCGCCTCGGAAATATTCTGTTTCACCTTCTGGTTATCACCACCGGATGCCACAATTAAAATTCCCTCCACTTTGGGAAGAAGCTCCTTAGAAACAAAGGGTGTATTTCCGGCATCTGCTTCCTCATATACCGTACTTTCCTGTAGCTGCTGTTCCTTTGTGCTTCTTACTCCACCAGTGCTGTCACTTTCCTCTAAAGAATTTTCAGAAGTATTTTTATCCTTTTCCACCACCTGCGTCCCACTGTCCTGATAAGTAATCATCACCTTTACATCTCCGGCTCCGTCGATTTTTTCTAAAATATCTTCTAATTTCCGCTCTATTTCATCCTTAGATGCCTCCATGGTATTATTTTCCTTTGAAATATTTTCTTTTGATTTCTCTGCCTGTTTTTTTTCTTTTGTATCTGTGGGCAATGCGATAATCAGAATCAATATGCCTGCCAGGACTAAAATCAGCCAATCTGACCGTTTTAGTTTCTTTTCTTTTATCTTTTGCATAAAATCCTGCATTTTCATCGTCTCACCTCTTCTATCTGAATCTGCGTCTTATCAACCAGATAATTTTCACATACAAATTTTTCTAATTCTGCATACTCCTGACTTGTATGCTCCTTTTTCTCCTCTGTTTCTTTTATCTCAATTGCCGGTATCTCAATATCCGAAACATGGACGGAACTATTTTTTTCAATGTTATCCCCAGACTTTTCCATACCGATTGTAATATGTTCTATTTCATAAACCTCATTTAACGTTACCTTACTGTATGCCACCGCATAGCCCTTTTGTCTTAACGTATCCTCTACCTGTCCACTGCAGGCTTCTTCATATTGCAAACGATAATCTGCAGTCTCTGCACTGCTTATGGCATTTATATTTTGTACATTTTCAAGTTCCTGAAAGAACTGTGCCTGTTCCATATTCTGTATCAGCGTATCCTCATCAATTAACCTAGAAGCAATGGGTGCCATTACCGCCAGCAGAATCAGAATCCTAAGAAAGAAATGCACATATTTTTCATAAGTTTTATTCTGTACCAGATACAGCATCACATGTCCAATCAGAAAAAGGATCAGAATTCCCTTCATCCAGTTTAAAATTGCATCCATTTTATATTGCTCCCGCTTCCCCTTCTTATTTCTCTTCTTTCCTTCATCCCATAAGGAATCCGGATACCGCAGTAATCATGGCAATCGTCACAAGAAAAAGAACCAGCGAAGTAAGTAAAATCCTTGTAAGCAGCCGGCAGCCCAGACAAATGCCGTTCATGCTTCCTGCGATCCTCTTATCCGATACCGGTTCGGTTACTGCCGCTGTCACTTTATACATAAGACTCAGCAAAAACATTTTGCATAGTGGAAACATCACCAGCAAAAGTAAAATCAATACCCCGGCTGTTCCGACACTGTTCTTAATGACCATACCTGCTCCAAGCATCAGTTCACTGACTGCTCCTGTAATGTTTCCCATTCCCGGTATCATTCCAAGTGTCTTTGTAACGGTACTCATTTTCAAGCGGTCAATGGCCGGAACCACCATGGTCTGTACCACATTCAGACCAATGGTTGCTGCAATCGCACATTTTAAGCACCAGCGGATTATTTCTTCCATCAGTTCACACATTCTGCTAAAACGTTCCCCTTCTATCATATAATTCATAAATTCCATCATAATAAAAAGTTTCGTCATTGGCACCAGACAGGCAAGCATTCCCCACTGAACAATATAAACCACGATAAAAGCAATCTGGTAAAATCCTGCCGCTGTAAAATTTGCCATGGAAAATGCCAGAGACATGCCAAATACTGGAATCAGCATATTCATAAAATCTACAATCTGATTCATTGCCGTTACCACAATATCACTCATCATCTGATAGGACTGCAGCAGCAGGACTGTCATCTCCATATAAATCAGGAAAAAGCAGACCTCCGATATATAAGTATTATGAAAAATATCAGAGAAATTTTTAAGAAATGCACAACTGATTGCCAACAAAAGAACGGTTACCAGTATTGCCTTATTATCCTGCAATTCTCCCCACAGAATCCTTCCCACTGCCTGCGTCAGCTTTTGCCCGTCACAGGAAAAGTTTCCGGTTGCCAGCTCTTTAATCAGTTCATAGAAACTAATCTCTTCTGTAGCATCCTGTTCCTTTAAATACTGCTCAATCTCTGATAAATCCAGCTGTTCCATAAAATCATCCGTATAATCCTTATCCGTCCCTGTCCTGCTGTTATCTGATGCTGCTGATACGGAAGATGCCTGTACAAGTCCTCCTGGCATGAGCCAGAACATGAAAAATATAATGAAACATCCTGCCATTCTTACAGGCATCTTAAACGCATTTTTTAATGGTTGTTTCTTCATAAAAAAGCCCCTAACGTTTCAATAAATCCCATCAGCACCGGCATACTGATTAAAAGAATCGACAGCTTGGCAAAGATTTCAATTTGTCCGGCAATCGCCTGATACCCGGATTCTCTGCAGATATCTGTTGCAAATTCTGCTACATAAGTAATTCCAATCATTTTTAAAATCATGGCAAGATACCTTCCATCTACAGGAATCAGCTCCACCACACTATTGATGTAAGACAATACAAGCTCCAATTTTCCTATCAGAAAGATAAAGATGCAAATACATGCCACAATGCTGATTAAAATGCTGTATTCGCTTTTGTAATTTTTGATAAAAAGAGCAAGGAAAACCGCAGTGATTCCCAGTAATCCAACCTGAATAATATCCATATTTCTCCTCTACAACGAAAATAGTGACTTCATCGTTTCAAACAAATCATATATGTATGGAACAATCCAGAACAGCACAATCAAAAGTCCTGCCAGACTGGTTAAAAATGCATGTTCTTCCCGCCCACTGTGCTTTAGCACCTGGCTGATTACCGTCACCAAAATACCGACTGCCGCAATTTTAAATATCAGGTTTACGCTCATCTTCTCCTCCATTAAACCAGAATCAGCACCAGAAATATTCCTGCGGTAGCACACAGGTACATGCTGACTTTTATCCTCTCTCGCATCTCTGTCTGTTCCCTTTGAATCAAAATATTGATTCTCTCTATCAGTAGCTCTGCCTCTTTTTCAAACATTCCTCCGCTTCCCTGTTCCAAAAGCCTTCCGCACTCCAAAAACAGCTGTCCTTCCTCTTTCGTAAATATTTTCCGGTTCTCCCATGACTTCCATGCCTCCTTCCAGCAGCTTTTCGGGCTGCAATTTTCATACTGCATCAGTTCCTTATGAACCTGCATAAAAAAGGACTGAAAGACTTCCGGTGCATGATGCCCCAATTCTGCAATAATATCCGGCAGCGGCTTCTTTAAGCTTTGCATATCTCCCTGTATTTTGAGCATACATTCCCGCCAGTCTAAAAGCCCTTCATAATGACGCTTTATCTGCCGCATTCTGTCATACCCAATTCCAACTGTTCCAAAAAGTATCAGTACTGCTCCTATCAATCGGACCATATTTTTTCCCATGCCCCATCATAAATCATAAAATGTCTTCTTCCCTCATCATCCTTTTTTAAGATGACATACCGCTCAAAAATCTTTTGTTCTACCCATTTTTGAAGCTGTTCCTTTTGTTGTAACTCCAACATATCAGCCGCGTGAATGGTTCCAAGAATACTGCAGCCACAATGCATTACTTCATCCACCGCCTGAAAATCTTCCATGGAACCAAGTTCATCCACTGCAATTACATCCGGCGACATGGAACGAAGAAGCATCCTCATTCCAACCGCCTTTTTACACCGGTCTATCACATCTGTACGTATGCCAAGATTATTCTGCGGAATTCCACGGCAGCAGGCTGCTATCTCAGAACGTTCATCTACCACCCCTACTTTAAAGTGTATTCTGCTTGTCTCATCTCCGGAAATCAGGCGAATACAGTCCCGGAGCAGGGTAGTCTTTCCAATCCCAACGGAAGATACGAAAAGCGTATTTCTCACTCTCTGTTCCGTTCGGATAAAGGGCAGAATTTCCTTTGCACATCCAATCTTCTGATGTGCAATTCTTATGTTCAATGATCCGACATAAACAAGCTGTTCCACCTTTTCTCCCTCCATCCGAATCTGTCCGGTTACTCCTACCCGGTGTCCACCTTCCAAGGTCAGGAATCCACTCTTTAACTCTTCTTCATAGGCATAAATGGAATACCTGCTTAAAAAAGTCAGCATCGCAGAAATATCACTTTCCTTTATGTAATAACTTCCTTCCGCCTCCACACTTAATCTGCCACTTAGCTTATCTAAAAAATATTCCTTTCTCCCATCCCAGAGAATCATCGGCTGGTTTATACGGATGCGTATTTCCTCTGTCTCCTTTAATTTATCTTTATTTGCAAGCAGCATTTTCCGAAGCTCTGCTGGGAAAATCTGAAGTACCTGTTCTAACATTGTTTCCGGATTTACTCCTTTCTTTCGGTCTATCAATATATTCTTTCTAGTATTCATTAACCCGGCGTCATGGTTCCTCAAAAAGGAATGCCACATAAAAGTTGTAAGCGGCACTAAGAATTTTAATTAAGATATTGTTTTTCCCGGCAACCGGCGCAAATTCACATCCATGTTCAGGTTGCGCCTCGCTGTCACATCCATGTGCCAGCGTTGCCTGGTGCCCACTGAAATTCCAAGTGCCGCTTACAGCTTTCATCAGGCATCCATACTTCGAGGAACCATGCCGCCTTTTTTCCAAATCATAGAAAAACCTTTTCCATATCTTCCAGACTTTTTCTCGCGTAACTACGAGAAACACGCGTAAAAAAGAATGCGCCCTGGCACATTCTCGCGCCTGCGGCGGTCGCTTGCGACATCTACCTTATACGCCGCAGTGCGCATCCTCGCGGAGCATTTTTTACTTTACAGGAAAGCAATTTCCTGTAAAGTAAAAAAGTCGCAAGGATTTCTCCTCACGACTAATATATGACTTGTCTTATAAAATATGCTCTAAAATTTGTTTTCCTCCTACAAAACCTGCCACCGGCAGTTTCTTACGAATGCTTGGCAACCCATAAGCTTGGCAATAGAACAGAGAATATGCCTTGGCACATTCTCGCGCCTGCGGCGGTCGCTTGCGACATCTACCTTATACGCCGCAGTGTGCATCCTCGCGGAGCGTTTTTTACTTTACAGGAAAGCAATTTCCTGTAAAGTAAAAAAGTGAAAGCTGCCACAAATGTGACAGCTTTCTATCTTATTAGTTGTACTTACGTTTTCTTGCAGCTTCCGACTTTTTCTTACGTTTAACACTTGGTTTCTCGTAATGCTCTCTTTTACGGATTTCCTGCTGGATACCAGCTTTCGCACAGTTTCTTTTGAATCTGCGTAAAGCGCTATCTAACGTCTCGTTTTCTTTTACGATTACATTTGACATTGTCTCACACCTAACCTCCCTCCAGTTGCGTATTGTGCATATTCAACTGTTTGGGTAATTTTATTGCACTACCAAAGATTATAGCATAATTTTCCCGTACGTCAACCGTTTTTTTGCTGTTTTTCCAATTTTCCGGAAAATATTTTTAATTCAGTATATTTTATGCTAACTGCTGTGCAAGAACAGTCTTTGCTTCTGTCAAAGCATCTTTGATGCCAGCCGGATTCTTACCACCAGCCTGAGCCATATTTGGACGGCCACCGCCGCCTCCGCCAACCTTCGCAACAATTCCCTTGATGAGGTTACCGGCATGTGCACCCTTGCCCATTGCTTCCTCAGTTGCCATTGCAACAAGATTTACTTTGCCATCACAATCAGAAGCTAATACGATAACACCTTCGCCAAGCTTCTCTTTGAGCTGGTCTCCTAAGTCTCTTAAACCATTCATATCTACACCGGAAACGCTGGTTGCTAAAAGTTTCACACCAGCTACTTCCTCCACCTGATTCATAACATCGCCTAATGCATCCTTTGCCGCTTTGCTCTTTAAGGATTCATTTTCAGACTGTAATGCTTTTACTTCGCCTAATACATGATTTACACGCTCAACAAGATTTGCAGGTGTCGCTTTTAATAATTTTGCAGCCTCTTTTAAGATTTCTTCTAACTGGTCATAATATTCAAATACACCTTTGGATGTCAGGGCTTCAATTCTTCTGACACCAGCCTGGATTCCAGCCTCGGAAACAATCTTAAATGCCTGGACTGCACTTGTATTGCTTACATGGGTACCACCGCAAAGCTCGGTAGAAAAATCTCCCATTTTTACAACACGGACGGTATCACCGTATTTCTCACCAAATAATGCCATTGCACCGGTCTTCTTTGCATCCTCTAAAGACATTACTTCTGTTATAACAGGAAGTGCTTCTGCAATTTTCTGGTTTACAATGTCTTCCACTTTGGTAATCTCATCTGCTGTCATTGCTGAGAAATGTGTAAAGTCAAATCTTAATCTGTGCTCGTCTACATAAGAACCGGACTGCTGTACATGGGTACCAAGTACTTCTCTTAAAGCTTCCTGAAGAAGATGTGTTGCACTGTGGTTCTTTCCGATTGCAAGTCTTCTGTCTGCATCAATGGAAAGTTCTACTTCATCACCGGTCTTAATCATTCCCTTGGTAACTTTACCAATATGTCCGACTTTGCCGCCAAGCATCTTTACGGTATCTTCTACTTCAAAGACAAAGCTTCCGTCCTTGCTGCTGATAACACCGGTATCTGCTACCTGTCCACCCATGGTTGCATAGAATGGAGTCTTCTCTACGAAAATAGTTCCAATCTCACCATCGGATAAAGCTTCTGTGATTTCAGTCTCGGTAGTCATTACTGTAATCCTGGAAGTATAAGTATTGTTCTCATATCCGACAAATTCAGTTGTAATACCTGGGTCGATGGATTCATATACGGTAACATCTGCACCCATGTAGTTGGTTACTTTTCTTGCTTTTCTTGCTTTCTCTCTCTGTTCTTCCATTGCAGCCTTAAATCCGGCTTCATCAATGGTAAATCCTTTTTCTTCTAAGATTTCCTGGGTCAGGTCAAGAGGGAATCCGTAAGTATCGTAAAGCTTGAAAGCATCCGCTCCGGATAATTCTTTCTTTCCTTCTTTTTCCAGCTTGTCCTGCATCTCTGCTAAGATAGCAAGTCCCTGATCAATTGTTTTATTGAATTTTTCTTCTTCCTGGGATAATACCTTGAAGATGAAATCTTTCTTCTCTTCTAATTCCGGATAACCATCCTTGCTCTCATGAATAACAGTATCACTGAGTTTTGCTAAGAACAGTCCGTCAATTCCAAGTAATCTGCCATGTCTTGCAGCGCGCCGAATCAGTCTTCTTAAAACATAACCTCTTCCCTCGTTACTTGGCATAATTCCGTCAGATACCATAAAGGTTACAGACCGGATATGGTCTGTAATCAGACGGATAGAAACATCATCTAATGCATCCTGCTGATAAGACTTTCCTGATAATTCACAAATCTTATCACGGATTGCTTTCATAGTATCAATATCAAATACGGAATCTACATCCTGCATAACAACTGCCAGACGCTCTAATCCCATTCCGGTATCAATATTTTTCTGGGAAAGCTCGGTATAACCACCTTTGCCATCTCCTTCGAACTGTGTAAATACGTTGTTCCATACTTCCATGAAACGGTCGCACTCACATCCTACTTTACAGTCAGGACTTCCACAGCCATATTTTTCTCCACGGTCATAATAGATTTCAGAACATGGTCCGCAAGGTCCTGCACCATGCTCCCAGAAGTTATCACATTCTCCGGTTTCCGGGTCACGATAGAATCTGGTAATTTTCTCTGCCGGAACACCGACTTCTTTAGTCCAGATTTCAAATGCTTCTTCGTCTTCTCCATAAATAGATGGATACAGACGCTCCGGGTCAAGCTCTAACACTTTTGTTAAGAATTCCCATGACCATGCAATTGCTTCATGTTTGAAATAATCACCAAAAGAGAAGTTTCCAAGCATCTCAAAGAAGGTAAGATGTCTTGCTGTCTTACCTACATTTTCAATATCTCCGGTACGAATACATTTCTGACAGGTTGTCACTCTTCTTCTCGGCGGAATCTCCTGTCCTGTAAAATATGGCTTTAATGGAGCCATACCAGCATTGATAAGCAGAAGACTGTTATCATTATGTGGTACTAAAGAAAAGCTCTTCATTGCCAGATGTCCTTTGCTCTCAAAGAATTCAAGATACATTCTTCTTAAGTCATTTACTCCGTATTTCTTCACAATAATTCCTCCAAAAAACTATTTTTCTTCCTTTTTATCTTCATGTAATGCCAGTTCCTTTGCATCTTTCCGTTTCCGCAGTGCAATACCTGTAAACACACCGAGAACTGCAATTGCAACCAGAATCACAAAAATAACTACATACTGTAAAAAACTGCCTCCAAATGCGAGAAATTTATCCATACATTCTTCCTCCTGATTTTAACTACGGGAACCACTTTTTACCGATTTCCCGTGTAACGAAATTGTTTCCTTCCCCTAAGCAGGAAACGTATTAAGTATAGACCAATTAATGGCATAATTCAAGAATTTCATTTGAGATTGTCCATATCAAATACCTGATTTTCTTTTTCGATATCCATGATTCGGTCCGTATACAAATGATTATCACATTTTTGCTTGTATTTTTCAATGGCAGAATAATCCTGCCACATATGCATCGGGAATACATAATCAGCTTCCACATTTTTCATAAAATAAGCCAAACCAAGGTCAGTATACGCACCAAGTCTCGGGTCTAAAACCACAAATGCCACATTAATATGCTCACCTTCTAACTTGCGTATCTGGTGTCTATAGTCCCGCTCCATCTTGCCATTAATCAGCTCTCCCACATGCTCCATCTTCCAGTTATGAAGGTCTCCTGCATGATAAATGGTCTTGCCACAGGTCTTTACCAGAAACGCCACACCGGCATCCGTGGAACGAAGGGTTTTTACCTTCACTTTTCCGATTTCATATTTCTTATCCGGAATAACATATTCGATACATTTCTTTGCCCGCTCCGGAATACCGTGTTTTTTCATAAAATTCGGACTCATTTTTGTATCTTTTGACAAAATAAAATGAATGTCTTCATAATCCTCTGCCAGTTTTAAAATATTCATATCAAAGTGGTCCTGATGCTTATGGCTTGCAAAGAAATAAATGGATTTGTCTTTGTCAAATACCGGAAGCACTCCGGTAAAAGTATAACCGGTTACACGGTTTCCTTCAAAATAATCAAATATCAAAACCACATCTTCCATTTCCACCACAAAACAGCTATGATGCACAAATATTACTTTCATATCGTTCCTCTCATTTCATTCTGCCAATAATTTCATTTGCTTTCCGGTATATTTCTTCCGGTTCAAATCCAATCTGAAATGTGTTATCTTCATAAAGAATTTGTCCATTTACCATGGTAAGCTTTACATTCTGTTTGCTTCCGCTGTATACAATATTCCTGACGAGATTATTTTCCGGCTGCATATTCGGCTGTTTTAAATCAAGCATGATTAAATCTGCTTTCTTTCCCTCTGCCAGACTATCGCATTCATTTAATCCCATGGCTGCAGCTCCTCCTGTCGTTGCCATATAAAGTACTTCTTCCGCACCAACACAGGCTGCATCCTTTTCTCTGACCTTTGCCAGACCGGTAGTTAAAAACATTTCCCGGAACATATCAAGGCAGTTGTTACTTGCCGGGCCATCTGTTCCGATAGCAAGATTAATTCCCTCTTTTATAAAGCGGTCAATCGGTGCGATTCCGCTTGCCAGCTTCAGATTCGATGCAGGATTCGTTACTGCCGTAAGATTTCTCTTTCGAAAAATTTCAAAATCCTCATCTTCAAAATATACACAGTGATAACCACCGCCGCCATATTGAAACATTCCAAGCTCTTCCATCAGTCGGGTCGGTGTCATTCCATAACGCTCCTTACACTGTTCTACTTCAAGTGCAGTCTCGGAATTATGGAAATATACCGGTGCATGCAGCTTTTCGGATAATGCTGCCACCTGTTTTAAGTGCTCTTTTGAGGTGGTATATTCCGCATGAAATCCCGGCACATAACCGGTTAAGTCACTCATTTCATTGACTTTATGATAAATTTCTTCCATCTCTTCAATGGAGCTTGTAAAATCATTGAAGCTGCTGACCTGCATGGTCCGGAATCCACAGTCTATGGAAGCCTTTGCAATCGTCTCCGGAAAGAAATACATATCAAAATTTGAAGTGATGCCACTGGTCAGATATTCCATGATGCCTAGTATGCTGAGCCAGTATATATCATCTGCCGTAAGCAGTGCCTCTTTCGGAAATACCTGCTTTGTCAGCCAGTCCTGTAATGGCAGGTCATCCGCATAGGAACGTAAAAATGTCATAGCCGTATGGGTATGGGCATTTTTAAATCCCGGCAGCAGCAGGTTTTTCTCTGCGTCAATTTCCCTGTCCCAAAGAATCATTCCTGCCGGCTCTTTTTCAAAAACACGTTCCGTATCAAGGCCATCCCCGATATAGATAATCTCATCCTTCTTTACCCACAATTCCCCGGTTATCACCTGAAAAGAATGTCCCTCTGACGGCGCTAAGATTCTGGCATTGTAAAAACGTATATTCATACGCAATCCCCTCCTTATCTTCTACCTTCTCCTGATAGATATCTGCCTCTTATATTTAATTTCTATAGCTGCCTCCCTCGCTATACCATTTTCTTACAGAAATGTTTTCATACCGGTAATAGAATCGGTCACCAGCTTTTTAAACAATGGTGCAACACGATCTGCTGTCTCCTGAACTTCACGGTGTGTCAGTGAAAATGGTGAAATTCCTGCCGCGAGATTTGAAATACAGGAAATACCGCAGATTTTCATCCCCATATGATTTGCTGCAATGGCTTCACAGGCTGTACTCATGCCTACCGCATCTGCCCCCAGTACACGACACATGGAAATCTCCTGTGGTGTTTCAAAATTCGGTCCTGATAACTGCAGGTAAGTGCCTTCCCGAAGCGGAATATCTGCTTCAATGGCAGCTTTTCGGATTATTTTCTGTAAATCCTCATCATAGATATGGCTCATATCCGGGAACCTTTCCCCCAGTTCATCGATATTTGCCCCGATTAAAGGAGATGGTACAAAGCAGCCAATCTGCCCGGTAATCATCATCAAATCTCCGGCTTTCATTCCCTGCTGTATTCCCCCTGCAGCATTGGTAAGAAAGAGTACCTTTGCTCCCATCATTTTCATTAATCTTGTTGGCAGCACAACATCCTGCATGGAATAACCTTCGTAATAATGCACACGTCCCTGCATACATACTACCGGCACATCCCCTACATAACCGAATACAAAGCGCCCCTTATGTCCCGGTACCGTTGATACCGGAAACCCTTCGATATCGTGATAATCAAGCACTGCTTCCACCTTCATATTTGTGTCAGCATAATCTCCTAATCCAGAGCCTAAAATCAATGCCGCCTGTGGTTTAAAATCAATCTTATCTTCAAAACATGCATAACATTTTAAAAGCTTTTCATATACTTCGTTCATGCTCCTCACTCCTTTTAACAATTATACCTTCCTATGTATTAAAAATCAAATAAAGAAAGCTGGTTCGATTCCGGCAAGTCCCCGAATAATCCAAGGTCTCCCATCAGATCAATTACGGTCTTACTAACTTTGGTCCGTTGCCTGAAATCATCCTTGGATAGAAATGGACCATCCTTGGCAGCCTCTACCACTGCCTCTGCCGCCTTCTCGCCAAGACCATCTATCGTACTTAAGGCAGGCATCAGTTTGCCATCAATAATCTGGAAACGGGATGCCTGGGCTTTATATAAATCAATGGTCCAGAACTCATAGCCTCTTGCATACATTTCCTGCACAATACGCATATCCTTATAGGTATCCTGCTCCTTCTTCGATAGTGAATCCTTTCGTTTCTCATAATCACGCATGAAGTAATTCAGCTTATCCTTTCCCTGACACATAAGCTCATAACTGAATCCGGTTGCACGGATGGAAAAGTATGCTGCATAATATGCCAGCGGATAAAATACCTTACAGTAAGCAATACGCCACGCCATCATAACGTATGCCGCCGCATGGGCCTTCGGGAACATATACTTAATCTTCTTACAGGACCAGATATACCAGTCCGGTACGCCGTGGGCAGTCATTTCTTCCTCCCACTCCGGTTTTAAGCCCTTTCCCTTACGGACAGACTCCATAATGGTAAAGGATTCCTCACTGTCAAGTCCCATACTGATAAGATAAATCATGATATCATCACGGGTACAGATTGCCGTAGAAATGGTTGCTTTTCCCTCTTCAATCAATGTCTGGGCATTTCCTAACCATACATCCGTACCGTGTGACAGACCTGCAATTCGAATCAGATGGGAAAAGGACTGCGGGTCTGCGTCAATTAACATCTGCATCGCAAAGTCTGTTCCAAACTCTGGAATTCCAAGTGCTCCAAGTGTACAGTTTGTCAACATATCCGGTGTAATACTCAGTGCACTGGTATTCTTAAATAAGGACATGACGGACTTATCATCCAGCGGAATCTTCTGTGCATCAATTCCGGTTAAGTCCTCAAGCATACGGATCATGGTCGGATCGTCGTGTCCGAGAATATCAAGCTTTAATAAGTTGTGATCAATGGAATGGTACTCAAAATGAGTCGTAATAATATCGGTTGTCATATCATTAGCAGGATGCTGAATCGGTGTAAAGGAATAAATCTCTTCCCCCACCGGCAATACTACGATACCTCCCGGATGCTGTCCGGTGGTCCGGTGGATTCCCACGCAGCCCTGCACAATCCGGTCTATCTCACAATTTCTCTTATGCACACCATGCTCTTCATAATAATTCTTTACATAACCGAATGCGGTTTTATCTGCCAGCGTACCAATGGTTCCGGCACGGAAAGTCTGTCCCGCACCGAAAATTACTTCTGTATATTTATGGGATTTACTCTGGTAATCACCGGAGAAATTAAGATCAATATCCGGCTCTTTATTTCCCTTAAATCCAAGGAATGTTTCAAACGGAATATCAAAACCGGCTTTCACTAACGGCTTGCCACAGTTCGGACACCGCTTATCCGGCATGTCACAACCGGACTGTCCGCCATATTTCTTTACTTCCGGCGAATCAAAATCACTGTAATGACAGTGGGCACAGTAATAATGCGGTGCCAGCGGATTTACCTCCGTGATTCCGGACATGGTTGCCGCAAAAGAAGAACCTACGGATCCACGGGAACCTACCAGATAACCATCCTCATTTGATTTCCAAACCAGCTTCTGGGCAATGATATACATTACCGCATAACCGTTTCCGATGATGGATTTTAACTCCCGCTCCAATCGCTCCGATACGATTTCCGGCAAATCCTCTCCATACATCTCATGTGCCTTGTTATAGCAGATATCACGCAGCATCTGGTCGGAATTTTCAATCACCGGCGGACATTTATCCGGACGAACCGGAGAAATGCGCTCGCACATATCTGCAATCATATTGGTATTATCGATAACGACTTCTTTCGCTTTCTCACTGCCTAAATAGCTGAATTCCTCCAACATTTCTTCTGTGGTACGAAGATATAGCGGAGCCTGCTCATCGGCATCCTTAAAGCCTTTACCAGCCAGAATAATCCGGCGGTATACCTCATCCTCCGGGTCCATAAAATGCACATCACAGGTTGCCACAACCGGCTTATGGAATTCTTCTCCTAATTTTACAATCCGGCGGTTAATGTCCTTTAATTCATCCATGGTGGAAATCGGTGCTTTTTCATCTTTTATCATAAATGCATTATTTCCAAGAGGCTGGATTTCAAGATAATCATAAAACTTCACCAGACGAATAATCTCTTCCTGCGGCCGTCCCTGTAAAATTGCCTGATAAAGTTCTCCCGCCTCACAGGCAGAACCAATCAGTAAGCCTTCCTTGTGTTTTAAGTATTCGCTCTTTGGAATTCTCGCCCTCTGATGGAAATAATCAAGGTGGGATAAGGATATCAGCTTATAGAGATTCACACGACCCAGATCATTCGTTGCAAGAATAATAGCATGATGGGTCGGCATCTTCATAACGGTCTCTTTGCTGACATGTCCCTCGGCATTTAATTCATCCAGTGTATTGATGCCACGGTCAGCAAGCATTTTTACAAACTTTTCGAATATTTCAGCGGTACATGCTGCATCGTCTACCGCACGGTGATGATTCTCCAGCGAAATATTTAATGCCCTTGCTACGGTATCCAGCTTAAAACGGTTCAGATTCGGCAGCAACATTCGTGCCATGGCAACGGTATCTGCAATGGTAAAATCATAAGGAATGCTTAAACGGTCACAGTTATATTTGATAAAACTCATATCAAAATCAGCATTGTGTGCTACCATAACAGCACCATCACAAAAGGCTAAGAACTCCGGCATAACTTCTGCAATCACCGGTGCCGTAATTACCATATCATCTTTGATTCCGGTCAGATTTTCAATGTGGAACGGAATCGGCACTTCCGGATTAACAAAAGTGGAAAAACGCTCGGTTATATTCCCCTTTTCTACTTTTACCGCACCAATTTCAATAATTTTATTTACCAGCGGTGAAAATCCGGTGGTCTCTATATCGAATACCACATAGGTATCCTGCAGGGACTGATTCTTTGAATTTTCTACAATGTCCTTTAAGTCATCCACAAGATAAGCTTCCACACCATAGATAATCTTAAAGTCCGGGTCATCCGGCAGTGCATGGTTTGCAATCGGGAATGCCTGGACATTTCCATGATCGGTAATCGCCAGTGCCTTATGTCCCCACTTATATGCCCTTTTTACCAGATCTCCTACATCAGTAACACCATCCATGTCACTCATCTTGGTATGGCAATGAAGCTCTACTCTCTTTAACGGGCTGTTGTCCATTCTTATTGTAGTAAAATCAGGGATTTTCTTAATTCCGACAATGGAGCCGATGGTCAGCTCACTGTCAAATTTATCAATGGTCGTTACACCTTTAATTTTAAGAAATGCTCCCTTTTTCAAATCTCCCATCAGTTCCGGTAGATTCTCATTTTTTGTAAAGATTTTAAGCACAATGGAATCCGTAAAATCCGTTACTGACATAATGATAATTGTCTTTTCACCACGGATTTCTCTTGTATCTAATGTCATTATCTGTCCACGGATGACAACTTCTCCCATTTCACCTACGATGGTCTCAATCGGAATTGCATCCTCTTCAAAATCACGGCCATAAATAACATCCGGATTGTCTGATTTTTTAACAAAATCTCTTCTCTGGAAGGAAGATTTTCCCTTGAAATCCTTTCCGCCGGAAAAGTTATTCTTTCCAGCAGCAGGCACTGCTCCTGTGCCTTCTGCACCGGTGGTCTGATTTTTTTCCTGGACAGCAGGAACTTTTTCTGTCTTCGCTGCTTCTGCATTCCGCTGTACTTCTGCCTCTTTTATTGCAGGCTGTTCCATGCCATCCGTATTCTGCGTTCTTGCTGCTGCAGTACGTGCCACGATATGGGCAACCTCTGTTTCAATCTGGCTGTCTGCGCTCTTTAAATAATTATTTTCTGCCGGTTTCTCATACTGTGACTCAATCATTAATTTTAATCCACAACGTTCGCAGATGATTTTTTCTAAGATATCAATCAGTTCATTGCTCCGCTCTGTGGCAACAATAGTATCCTCTAAAGTAAGAATCATATGGTCTTCCCGGTCAAATTCCATTTTGCTGCAGCGCATCAGATTATAGAGCAATACGCTGTAATTGCGAATCTCTTCTAAAATACTCTCCCGGTATACCGCCATCAGTTTTTCCGGTGTATACTGGCTGGATAAATTAAATTTTTCTATGATTTTAACAGCTACCTCCTTGTGCGGAAATAGCTGTTGTCTGATTTCTTGTTCAATATGATAGATTTCCGGTTTTGGAATTAGCCTTGTACTCTCTAAATAAATCCGCAGTGCATTCTGTGCGGAATTCGATGCCACTTTTGTAATCTCTGTTTCTTTCAAAAGTGCACTCATCTCTCCGGTAATCTTTAATGTTGGAAAAACTTCAAAAAACAGTTTTGCCATAATTTTTCCTACTCCTTGTTCCAGTTCAAAAGTTCCTTTCTCAATTCACTTAAGAGCTGATTCTCCGGTACTTTACGGTCTATCTGACCATGCTTTATAATTAGTCCTTCTCCCACACCGCCGGCAATTCCGATATCGGCTTCCTTTGCTTCTCCCGGTCCGTTGACTACACAGCCCATAACAGCAACCTTGATGTCTAAAGGAATGTCCGCTACCATATTCTCTACCTGATTTGCCAGTTCGATTAAGTTGATTCTTGTTCTTCCACAGGTCGGACAGGATACAACTTCTATGCCACCTTTACGAAGCCCTAAAGTTCTTAAAATCAGTTTTGCTGATTTAATTTCTTCTAACGGATCTCCGGTTAATGAAACACGAATGGTATCTCCGATTCCCTGATTTAAAATCAGTCCCAGTCCAATGGAGGATTTAATATTTCCACTGATAATCGTTCCTGCCTCTGTAATTCCCACATGCAGTGGATGATCGGTTTGCTCAGCAATCAGTTCATGGGCTTTTACACACATCATAACATCTGAAGATTTGATACTGATAACGAGATTGTCATATCCCATATCTTCAATAAGATGCACTTTATCCAAAGCACTTTCTACAATGCCTTCTGCGGTAACACCATGATATTTTTCTACTAAATCCTTTTCCAGTGAACCGCTGTTGACTCCCACACGGATTGGAATATTTCTTTCCTTTGCTACGTCTACCACAGCCTGCACACGCTCTTTGCCTCCGATGTTGCCCGGATTGATTCTGATTTTATCTGCTCCATGCTCCATGGCAGCAATAGCCAGCCGGTAATCAAAATGAATATCTGCAACCAGTGGTATTGCTATCTGCTTCTTAATCTCAGTCAATGCTTCTGCGGCTTCCATTGTCGGCACCGCACAGCGGATGATATCACAGCCTGCCGCTGCCAGACGGTTAATCTGCTCTACGGTTGCTTTTACATCCTCTGTCTTTGTATTGGTCATTGACTGTATCAGGATTGGATTTTTTCCACCGATGATACGGTCTCCTATTTTTACCACTTTCGTATCTTTTCGTTCCATGATTGCTTTTCCTCCTGTGCAGGATTATTTAAAATAATTTTCGAATATCATTAAACATGACAAGCACCATCAATGCCAGAAGCAGCATCAGTCCGACAAAATGAACCATACCCTCTTTGTCCGGATCCACCCGTTTCTTTCTGACGGCTTCTATAATCAGAAATACCAGTCTTCCTCCGTCTAATGCCGGTAATGGAAGCAGGTTCATAATTCCAAGATTGGCAGTCAGCATTATGGAATAATTAATTAATGTCAATACCACCGATAGCGTTCCCGCTGACTTGCTCTCGTCATAAGTATCACCAATATTCTTTACAATACCTACCGGTCCCGAAAGTTCATTGACACTGACTCTTCCGGTCACTAACATCTTCAAGCTGTCCATGGTAACTTCTATCCAGTATTTCACTTCATATACGCTATATTTTATAGTCTCAAAAATATTACCCCGCTCACGCATGGTATTTCCATAGATTCCAAAGAGATTTCTTCCTGCTTCTTCATTATATTTCGGGCTGATGGTACAGGTATATTCCTCTCCATCTCTTTCATAGGTCACTTCCAGATTCTCATTGGAATGAAACAGCGTGTAAACACTTACTTCACGATAAATATGAATGTTCTTTCCATTGATTTCTTTAATGATATCTCCAGCCTGAAGTCCTGCTTCCTCTGCCGGATATCCTTCCATAACACCTTTTACCTCCGGCCGGTCAAATCCGGCTGTCCCGATAACAATCAGTGCCAGAAGGAATGCCAAAATAAAGTTAAAAACCGGTCCTGCCGCTACAACTGCTATTCTCGCCCATACGGACTTGCTGTTAAAGGAGCCTTCACTTTCCGACTCTCCGTCTTCGCCTTCCATCATACATGCTCCACCAAAAGGCAGCAGTTTTATGGAATATTTTGTCTCTCCCTTTGTAATTCCAAATAGCGTTGGTCCAAGTCCCAGACAAAATTCATTTACTTTGATTTTATTTTTCTTTGCCAGCAAAAAATGTCCCAGTTCATGAAAAATAATAATAAAACTGAACATTAAGATTGCAATGATTATTTTCAATCTACCACCTGCTCTCTATATACTCATACGCGGCCTGCTCTGTTGCAAGGATTTCTTCTACGGACGGACTGGCAATATAGGTACACTGCTCCATACACGCCTGTGCGATTTCCGGAATCTCTAAGAAACGAATCTTTCCGTCTAAGAACATTGCTACCGCTCTCTCATTTGCTGCATTAAAAGCAGTCGGAATGTTACCGCCCTTTCTGCAGGCTTCATAAGCCAGCTTCAATCCATAAAAAGTCTCCATATCCGGCTCTTCCAATGTAATTGCCTTCATTTTCCAGAAATCAAGCCGGTCTCCACTTAAGTGTAACCGGTTCGGATAATACAGGGCATACTGGATTGGAAGCCGCATATCTGCTGTTCCAAGCTGTGCAATGACTGCACCGTCTTCATACTCTACCATAGAATGTATGATACTCTGTGGTTGTACTACAACCTGAATCTGGTCTGCATTTACATCAAACAGCCATTTTGCTTCAATGACTTCAAGTCCCTTATTTATCATGGTTGCGGAATCAATAGTGATTTTACGTCCCATGCTCCAGTTCGGATGCTTCAATGCATCTTCCACTTTTACCTGTTCTAATTCCGCCCGCTTCTTTCCACGGAATGGTCCGCCGGAAGCTGTCAAAAGTATTTTTGCAATTTTATTGTCTCCGGCTCCCTGCAGAGACTGAAAGATTGCACTGTGTTCACTGTCCACTGGAAGGATTTTCACATTACATTCCTTTGCCAGCGGCATAATAATATGTCCTGCGGTAACTAAAGTCTCCTTATTAGCTAGTGCAATGTCCTTTCCTGCTTTCATAGCGGCTATGGTCGGACGGATACCAAGCATACCCACAATGGCAGTTACAAGAATCTCTGCTTTCTCTTCCGTTGCTACTTCTAAAAGTCCTTCCATCCCGGAAGCCACCTTTACCTTCAAATCTGCAACCCTTGTCCGAAGCTCAATCGCGTCCTCTTCTGCCCATACAGCAACCAAAGCCGGATGAAACTCCCGGATCTGTTCTTCTAATTTTGCAATATTATGTCCTGCCGCAAGTGCAGTTACTTCAATATCTCCATGTTCTCTTACAACAGAAAGTGTCTGGGTTCCAATGGAACCAGTGGAACCTAAAATTGCAATCTTCTTCATGCTTCCTCCTACTTGCCAATCAGATATAATGCAAGATAATAAATAATTGGCGCTGTAAATATTACACTGTCAAAACGATCTAAGATTCCACCATGGCCAGGAATCAGTCTGCCATAATCTTTAATGTCATAATTACGTTTGATTGCAGATGCAGTCAGGTCTCCAATCATAGATATGATTGCCCCAATCGCACAAATCATGCAAAGCATAATGATATCACGGTTGGTGCTTCCCATAGAGCCCTGGAAAACAAAGCAATAAATCAGGGTTAATAATGCTGCTCCCACTACTCCGCCAACAGCTCCTTCCCAGGATTTCTTCGGAGAAAGCACCGGTGCCATCTTGTGTTTTCCAATCAGCACACCCACACAATATGCACAGGTATCGCAGCCCCAGGAGCATAAGAAAATTAACCATACAATATAAGCTCCACCCGGTAGCATTCTGGTCTGATATACATAAGAAAGCATCACCGATACATAAAATACACCAAAAAATGCTGCTAACATCTGCTCGGTATGATATTTCGGATAAGAAAATACATATACAAACATCAGCACTACCAAAAGTGCGATGACAAATAACATCATATCCGGAATAAACTGAAATTTCAGATTGCAATAATATACAATCGTTGCCAGTCCGCCGACTACACCGGCACAGCTTTTTTCAATTTTAAACACACGATACAGTTCATATAATCCAATCAAAGAAATAATTCCGGTTACTGCCAGCAGCAAATCATTTCCGGTAATAATGAATACCAGTGCCAGAATTACCAGCACGATTCCACTTAATAATCTTGTCTTAAACATATTACTCCTCCTCTATCTTTCCATATCTCCGGTCTCTTCCGCTGTAATCCTCTACTGCTTTACGCAGTTCTTCCGGTGTAAAGTCCGGCCATGGAACTTCTGTAAAATATAACTCACTATAAGCAAACTGCCACAGCAAGAAGTTGGAAAGCCGCTGTTCTCCACTGGTGCGGATCATAAGATCAGGATCCGGGATATCTTTCGTATCAAGATAGGATGCATATTTCTCTTCGGTAATCTCCTCTGCCGAAATACCATCCTGCCACATTTTCTTCATTCCACGGATCATTTCATCTCTTGCTCCATAATTAATGGCAATCTGTAAATTCAGTCCCGTATTATGGGCAGATTCTCTTTCCAATACAGCAATCTGCTGCTGGAATTTATCATCCAGCCGGCTGGTATCTCCGATTACACGGACTCTCATATTATTCTTGTCCGCTGTCTTTATACAGTTCTTAAGATAACTGCTCAAAAGCTTCATCAAAGCATCTACTTCATTCTGTGGACGGTTCCAGTTCTCTGTGGAAAATGCATACATGGTTACATATTCTATACCCAGATCATGCGCTGCTTTACAGATAACTTCAACATTCTTTGCCCCCATGGTATGTCCATAGTTTCTTGGCATTCCTCTTTTCTTTGCCCATCGTCCGTTTCCATCCAGAATAATTGCAACATGTTTTGGAATCTTCATCTTTGTTCTCCTTTTTACAGATGTTTACAACATAAAAGGGGACACGGCAATCGCGCTATGTCCCCATATGTGTCGTACATGGATAAGATTATACCGTAAGGATTTCCTTTGTCTTTTCCTCTACTGCACCATCAATTTTTGCAATATATTTATCCGTAATTTTCTGAGTATCGTTTTCTAATTCTTTTAATTCATCCTCAGATACTTCATTTGCTTTGTTCTGTTTCTTGAATGCATCATTGGCATCCCTTCTGATATTACGGATTGCCACCTTGGCATTCTCACCTTTTTTCTTAATATCCTTTGCCAGTTCTTTACGTCTTTCCTCGGTAAGCTCCGGGAATACAAGACGGATTACTTTACCATCGTTGGTTGGATTTAAGCCTAAATCAGATGTTAAAATTGCTTTTTCAATCTCTTTTACAAGAGATGCTTCCCAAGGCTGGATCTGAATCATTCTTGGCTCCGGAACATTGATATTTGCCACCTGCTGTAACGGGGTCGGTGTTCCATAATAATCTACAGTAATTCTGTCTAAGATATGCGGATTCGCTCTTCCTGCCCGGATAGTTGCATATTCTTCCACAAGATTCTCGTATGATTTCTGCATTTTCTCTTCATATGGGTTTAATCTGCTATCCATAAATAATCTCCTTTATTATACAGTCACTTTCGTGCCGTTAAATTTTCCGCTCATTGCATTTACAATGCTGTCCGGCTCATTTAATCCGAATACATACATTGGCATTTTATTTTCCATACACATAATAGATGCGGTTAAATCTACTACTGCAAGCTTCTTATCAATCACTTCCTGAATGGATACCTCATCATATTTCTTTGCTGCCGGATTTACCTTCGGGTCACTGTCATAGACACCGTCAATGGCTTTTGCCAGGAAAATGCCCTCTGCATCCATTTCAATGGCACGGAGTACAATTCCGGTATCTGTTGAAAAATAAGGATGTCCTGTTCCACCTGCAAAAAATACTACCATTCCTTTTTCAAAATATTTATTGGCACGGTCTTTTGAGAAAAGTTTGGTCATGCTTCCACACTCAAACGGAGTCAGAATCTGTGTCATCATTCCAACAGAACGGAAGATTTCAGATACATAAATACAGTTCATAATCGTTGCAAGCATACCAATCTGGTCTGCTTTGGTACGGTCGATAGTCTCGCTGGAACGTCCTCTCCAGAAATTACCGCCACCAATTACGATTCCAACCTGGCATCCGCCATCTACAATCTGTTTTACCTGGCGGGCAACTTCTGTTACGGTCGGCTCATCAAAACCTGTTTTCTTTTCTCCTGCAAGTGCTTCTCCACTTAATTTTAAAAATACTCTCTTCATTATTTATTCTCTCCAAAAAGACTTTCCACATCAATATCAGCATAGCACTGGGAACAGAAACCTTCGATAACTGCACCATTGTTAATCTGAACAGAACGGGATTTGATGTTACCCATAACAACTGCAGAAGTATCTACAACTACAGGTCCCTGAACATCGATATCGCCCTTGATTGCTCCTGCGATAACTGCAGAGCTTGCGGTAATATTTCCAATAATGACAGAACCAAGTCCGATTTTAACAGTTCCGGTGCTTACTACTTCACCTTCTACTTTTGCAGCATCAGCGAAGAATTCAGCAGAATTGCTGTTTCCATTGATAGTTCCGGTAACAACCAGCTTGCCATTACACTGAACATCACCATTAATATTTCCACGGATATCTAAAGAACCAGTAGATGCCATATTACCGGTAATGGATGTTCCTTCTGTGATTACAGATACTTCATCTGAAACTTCATCTGATGTCTGAACCGGAGCAAAATGTGCCGGAGTTGCCGGCTGTACCGGTGTTACTGTCTCTTCTGGCATTGTCATGGTTTCATTTGCTGTTGTCTCACTCATTTTACTTTCCTCCTGAATATGTAAATCTTCTTTTTCTTCTGCAGCTGGTGTCTCTACTTTTGTTTCTGTTTCCTGTGCCGGTGCTTCCTTCTCTACCGGAGCATTGGCATCCTTGGTAACCTTTTCTAAAAGTCCGTCCAATTTGGATAATTCAGACTCCACATCCAGTTCATCTTCCAATGTATTGACTACTACATCGTTATCCTGCTCTGCTGCCTCTGTTGTGTCTTCACCCGGTACCAGTTCGTTCACTGCCTGCGATAAATCCTCTTTAAAATCTTTAAAAAAGCTCATTCTTAAAAACCTCCATTTTTTCTATTGAACACTGTCTGCACTAATATGCTGTATTACAGTTGTATCCTCAGTAATCGGAAGTAACTCTACTCCCTGTGCCTGTAGTGCCTCAATCATCGGACCTAAGGCTTCCACCGTTGTCTCCTTCGTATTTGCATCATGAAGTAACACAACCGATGTTTTATATTTTACCACATCTTCTAACACATTATCTACCAGCTCGTCCGCTGTATATGCCTGTGATGTAGCATCACCACTGGTTACATTCCAGTCAAAATAAGTAACATCCTGATCATTTAGATATTTTATAAACTCTTTCATATCTGTATTACTGACCTGATTGCTGCTTCCACCCGGGAAACGATAATAATGGCAATCCTCTCCCGTTATATCATAAAGATAATTTTGTATTTTGGTAAAATCATCCTCAAAATTTTCAAGCGAATCGTAAATCACACTGTATTTATGGGAATAAGAATGCATTCCCAGTGTGTGCCCCTCATTTACAATTCTTTTATACATCTCCTGGGACTCTTCATCTTCTTTTCCTACAACAAAAAATGTTGCTTTCACATTATACTGCGCCAATGTATCAAGAATAGCTGCCGTATTGGAACTTGGTCCATCATCAAAGGTAAGATATACTTTAAGCTGATCTCCCGGCTGTGCCTTGTTGCTTTCATCCTCTGCCACCAATGACTGGACAATCGAACTGTCTGCATTCTGATCCTGATATTCTGTGTCTGTCTGTAATTCCGTTCCAGTAGACATTTCTCCTTTCGACTGGTTCTCGTCCTGCTGTACCTGTCCGGAAACAATACCGCTTGATACCAGCCTGTCTATCTGGTTCTGTAAAGAAATTACCCGGCACAACAATACCACGCACAAAATAATCGATATCAGCATCCAAACGAAGATAGATGTTATAATCCCCATCTTCATGCAATTAATGCGTTTTCGCCTTTCCCGCTGTTCCTTTAACCCCTTCGTGGTCTTCTCTTCCATGTAGTGACCTCCCGGTCATAAAATCTCTTTTCTATTGTAACACACTTTAACAAAATATCACTATAAAAAATAATTTTAATTGAATTACTTCTTGAGATTTTTCTTTCTTTTGTCAGAAAATTCCCCTGCAGAAATCACTCTACAGGGGAATTTTATATACTTTTACAATTTGTGCTAAGCTTTTACTTAGTTTCCTGCTATCTGAGCAGCAACTTCTGCAGCAAAGTCTTCATTTTTCTTCTCCAAACCTTCACCTGTTTCGAAACGTACAAACTTCTTAACAGATACAGGAGCACCAACTTCTTTGGAAACCTGCTCTAAGTATTTTCCAACTGTCTGTTTTCCATCTTCTGCTTTTACATATACCTGATCTACTAAGCAGATTTCTTTTAACTCTTTGCTGATACGTCCTTCGATCATTCCATGGATAACCTTTTCCGGTTTCTGGGACTCTTTCGGATCATTCATAATCTGAGCTAAGAGAATTTCTTTCTCATGTGCGATGTAATCTGCACTTACTTCATCTCTGGAAACATATTTTGGATTTAAAGCTGCTATCTGCATTGCAATGTTGGTTAATGCTTCTTTTACTGCATCATTTACAACAGTTGTGTCAGCATCAACGATAACACCGATTCTTCCGCCGCCATGGATATAAGATACTACACAACCATTCTCAGCTACAACCTTTTCGAATCTACGAATCTTTAAGTTCTCTCCGATAACTGCAACTTTCTCTACTAATGCATCTTTTACTGTCTTGCTTTCATCTGCATTCCATTTTTCTTCCATGAATGCATCCATGTCTGCTGCGTCAGAGTTTACTGCCTGTGTTGCAACAGCCTCTACAAACTCACGGAATGTATCATTTTTAGCAACGAAGTCTGTTTCAGAGTTAACTTCAACAACTGCTGCTGTCTTATCATCTTTTACTACAACAGTACAAAGGCCTTCTGCTGCGATTCTTCCAGCTTTCTTCTCAGCTTTTGCCTGTCCGTTTTTTCTTAAATATTCAACAGCCTCATCCATGTTGCCGTCTGTTTCACCTAATGCTTTTTTACAATCCATCATTCCTGCGCCGGTTAATTCACGCAGTTCTTTTACCATTGCTGCTGTAATAGCCATCTTCATTTTCCTCCATTTATTTTTTCTAAAGGTAAGGACAGGCAATTACTGTCTGTCCTGTTTTATACACACGTTGTGTGTTTCTTATCGTTTAAAATACTGTTCTTATGCCTCTACAGCTTCTTCTGCATCCTCTGCAGCTTCAGTGTCAACATCAACAGTTCCCTGATTTGCTTCGATAACAGCATCTGCCATTTTAGAAACGATTAATTTAACGGCTCTGATTGCATCATCGTTACCAGGAATTACATAATCTAACTCTTCCGGGTCACAGTTTGTATCTGCGATACCAATAAGTGGAATTCCTAAGGAATGAGCTTCCTGAACGCAGATTCTTTCTTTCTTAGGATCTACGATAAAGATAGCATCTGGAATCTTCTTCATTTCTTTGATTCCGCCTAAGTTCTTCTGTAATTTATCTAATTCTTTCTTTAATTTGATAACTTCTTTCTTAGGAAGAACATCAAATGTTCCATCCTCTTCCATAGTTTCGATTGCTTTTAATCTTGCAATACGGCTCTGGATTGTCTTGAAGTTAGTAAGCATACCACCTAACCATCTCTCGTTTACATAGAACATGTTACAACGCTCTGCTTCTGTTTTGATTGCATCCTGAGCCTGTTTCTTTGTTCCTACGAAAAGAATAGTACCACCATCAGCAGCGATATCTGCCATAGCCTTGTAAGCCTCATCAACTTTACCTACAGATTTCTGCAGGTCAATGATGTAGATACCATTTCTCTCTGTGTAGATGTATGGAGCCATTTTAGGATTCCATCTTCTGGTCTGATGTCCAAAATGAACACCTGCTTCTAATAACTGTTTCATTGAAATAACGCTCATTGTTTTTCCTCCATTTGGTTATTCTTCCATATACTTCTTATTATCAGACAACCTTGCGGCACCAATCTGACAATCGGTATATGTGTAAATTTATCGCAACGCATGGATTATATCATACTCAGCCATGCTATGCAACCTTTTTTTAATGATGAATCGTTTTATCCGTAAGTATTCCGGCAATTTCTTCATAGCCAGCCCCTTCCGGAATCGTTACGGTTCCGGGCAGGACAAAATTGGCATAATTATTATCTACCATATATTTATTAAATGCTTCTGCATTGTCCACAAGACCTTCTTCCTGCAGACGCTGCGAAACCGCATTAGAAGAATCTCCTACTTCTACGGTAAATTCCTTCTGTACCATATTGGTTCCATCCTGAGATGGTGGTACGGCATCCGCTCCATCTGTTCCCACATCCTGCGATATCTCCCCTGAATCAGTTGTTCCCGGCTGTATATCTGTCTGTTCTGTATTAAAGCCGCCTTCCGTGCTCTTTGGAATCTCATCTTCTGTTTCTGTAGCTTTTGGTATGGTGTCCTTTCCGGTATCTTCCATTACCATTCCAAGTTCTTTTGCCCTTGCAATGATTTCATCATCTGAAAGGTCATTTTTCTTCATTGCAAATGATACGGATAAGATAATCGTGCTTATCAGAATACCAATTCCCAAGCCTCTCAGATAATACTTAAACTTCACTTGTATCTACTCCTTTATACAATCCTACAACCAATCTCACTTCACCCTGTCCAAGGCCCAGTTCCTTTGCTATCTCTACATACGATTTTCCCTGACTGTATAAGGCAAGGATTTTTTCGTTATGATTAGTCTGCTCCGGCTGTTCTTCCATTTCTCCGGTTGCCGGTTCCGTTTCTGTCTCCACCGGTTCCTCTGTGACTTTTACTTCTTCCGTTTCTTTAACTACAGACTCTTTCGCCTCTTCTAAGCTCTCACCGATTTCGGCTGACATCTCGCCAATTTGTCCTGCAAGCTTTGTCAGTTCTGTGTGCTTGTCATTTAGCATGCTGTATAAAAACATAATCTCATTATGGGTCTGATTCATCTTCTCCATAACGGTATCCGAATATTCACCGATTGCCAGCATTTTTTCATTGGTCTCTTTGTCCAGTGCCCGCTCCACCTTATCTGTGGAATCTTCAATTGCATGGTCAATCTGGTCTTCTATCGCAGCTTCTGCATCTTTTAACTTGTTTTCCAGTATTTTTTTTATCTCATTCTGACTCAGTTCCGCAATACGGTCTAATTCTGCACCGGATAGCTTTTCTGTTACCATAAAGCTTCCTATCATCATAACCAGACCAGCCAGAATCAGGATGATTTCCACGCCTGTCATCTGTCAGATACACTCCTTTTTATATTTTAACATCAAAGCCTCCAATTGCACCTTTGATAACCACACGGTCTTCTTTCTGTTTCTTTTTCCGTTGTTCCTGCCGCTGGTACTGCCCCTTTCCCTCTTCCTTTGCATCAAAACGATGTTCTTCCATCTGGGAATCATCTTTCCTGGTCACCTGCTCTGATTGGCGGTATTCTTCTCTTTGCACCTCTATCTGGATGTTCTGCTGATCTACCATTGGTTTCATATCCTGATGTTGTTTCAGTGTTCCGACATCCTGCGTTCTTTGAATGACTCCATTCATATCTACCGGACGAATCGACATATCCATGCACCTCCAGCCTGTCTCAACCATACTTCATTACATGTTTGAGATTTTTACTTCACCCTCGTCCTTATAAAGCTGGCAGAAACTTCTGTCATCCTTTACAATAAGGCTTACATCGGTAATATTTACAATTACTCCCGCATACAGTGTCTTTGATACTTTCACCCTTGCATTGCTACTGCCATTTAATATACTCTGCAGCCTTTCGTATTCATGCTCTAATGGTGTACGCTGAGCTTCCTTCTCCTTAAAAGCACGCATAAGCTGTTCAATATACTGGATTTTTCCCTGATCCAGTTTTTCTTTATTCTTAAGCTTCTCTCCATAGGTAGTAAGAATCGTCCGAATCTGTTCAATGGTCTTATTCAGCTGAAGCAGTTCTTCCTGCACTTTCACATAACGTTCTTTCTTTTCCGGATCCACACCAACTTCAATACGTGTTCCTGCTCCAAGGCTGGAACCAATGGTCTGGGCTTCTACCAGACTGCCCGCCCGGATAACACCACCTGTTATGAATCCGTTCTTACCACTTACGCGAACCTCTGTTGCTGCTGATACCTTACTATGTAAAATAGAATCTGTTTCAACATAACCTCCGGAAATGATGGTTGCATTTTCAATAAACTTGCAGATAACATTTCCCTGTGCCCGAAGTATTCCTTTGGTCATTCCATGAATTCCACGTTTTACAATAATCTGACCACCCGCCTGTATCAGTGCATCTTCTACCACGCCTTCTACTACTATATCACCTTTTGCAATAATTGAAAAACCACCCTTTACATTACCTCTTACGGTAACGTTTCCCGGATAATCAATATTACCGGTGGAATTATCCACGTCTGCCGGGACTTCATAGACATCTGATACAAATACTTTACCATTTACCAGACTTGCATGTCCGGTTACTTCAGAGTACAGTTCTGTTTTGTCTTCCGATACCCGGATATTATTTCCATATTCTAACTGAAGGGAGCGTACTTGTTTTGGTTTAATTTCCCTTCCCTGTACATCATATCCTTTGATTCCACGATCTTCCGGAAATAATTTTGCCAGAAGGTCGCCTTCTTTGATATAGCTGATTACATTCAGTTCACGGTAATCTACCGAACCATCTTCATTCTTCTTCGGCTTTAAATCAACATCTGTATTAAAATAATATTCAATTCTGGCATCCTGACCATCTACCGGTTTTTTCCCTTTTGCCAGCACAAAATCGGTACAGTATGCCCTATCCTGGAAAAATTTCAAAATTTCATCCTGATCAACCCCTGCTTTGACACCTTTTGCAGTTAAATCCCTTAAGATTTCCTGCACATTCATATTCGTGCCGCCTGCAGCCGGATAAAATCTGCATACCGCCTCCATGGCATCTGCTGATACTGTTACGGACATCTCTTCATTTATCTGAATCGGATAAATATCTCCGACCATAATCTCTGTCATCTCATTGCTGTTAATTGCTGCAACCAGTTCCTTTAAATTATAATCCGGGCAGCCATGCCTTTCCAGATACTCTGTCAGTTCACCAATTTCAATAACATTTCCTTCCAGAGCTGCCGGGAAAAGCTTAATATAAGTCGCATGTTCCTTTATCACAAATTGAAAATAAGCATTTGCCTGTCCCATAGCTTCCCTCCTTTTAACTTTCTTCAACCAATATATCCATATAACTTCCCATTTTCTTTTTCATCTTTGCCAGAGCTCTGGTATGAAGCTGGGATATTCTTGATTCAGATACTTCAAGAATACTGCTGATTTCCTTCAAAGTAAGTTCTTCATAATAATAAAGTTCAATTACCCTGCGCTCCTTTTCCGTCAAGGTCTCAAGGCTTTGTGCCAAAACTTCTTTCAGTTCGCTTTCTGCCACCACATCTTCCGGTTGTGCAAAATGGGAATTTTTTGTCGCATCCATCGCAGGCTCTGTTCCCTGCTCCACAAACTCATTTAAAGAAACAACATTGGTAACTTTTAACTGGGACTGCCAGTTCAGGTATTCATCCTCTGATACCCCAAGTTCGCTTGCAATCTCTTCATCCAATGCCGTCTTTCCTGTCTTCATTTCTATATTTTTTATTGCTTCGTCAATCTTTTTCTGTTTTTGGCGAACAGCCCTCGGTATCCAGTCCATTTTACGAATCTGGTCTAATATTGCCCCACGGATTCGAAGGCTTGCATATGTCTCAAATTTAACATCCTTGCTTCGGTCAAATTTATCAATTGCATCAATCAGTCCAAAGATTCCATAGCTGACCAAATCTTCATATTCTACATTATATCCAAGATACATACTCAATCTGCCCGCTACTAATTTAACTAACGGAGCATATTCTATGATAATCTGTTCCCGTATTTCAGATACTGGATTTTTCCGATAGCTTTCCCACAGTTTTTCTCTGTCCACTGTTTTCATGCCATAGCCTCCGGTTTCTTATAATTACTCTTCTTTCGCTCTTTTCTCTTCCTCTTTTTCTGACTTTTCTGATGTATCTTCTTTTTTCTCATCAGCAGACTCTTCTGCATCACCATCTGCTTTTTCTTCTGTACTGCTTTCTTCATCCTTTGCAGCTTTAAAATTCTTTTCCAAGATATAAGCTGCAATGCCCCCAAGCAGATAGAATATAATCAGTACCAGCAATAATGTCTTTGTAAAGGCAAGCAATTCCATTTTCTGAAAAATTGCCACAATACAGGTAATAAATCCTGCGGTCAACATTACGATTGCAGGAATCGGTTTTGTCTTCATCTTTACATCCTCAATCTAAATAATTTTCAATTCTTTTCCAACAGACTTAATATAGAATTCTCCGGTATCGCAATGCAATTCTACGGTACGTCCATAATTCAGCCCGGTATCCTCTGCCAGAAGCGGAATACCAAGCTCCTTCAGTTTCTGTCTGGAAGCTTCTGCATTTCTTGCTCCAATATTTCCCACTTCAGAGTTACCACTTACCTCGAACATTCTGGCTCCGCCTGCAATCTTTGCTACAAGCCTGCTCTTTGCCGCCCCTGCTTCTGTCATCCGGCGAACCAGCTCTACAATTCCTGTATCTGCGAATTTCGCTATATTCGAATTATTTTTCATCTTTGTACTGTCTGGCAGCATAATATGTGCAAGTCCGCCAATCTTTGTAACCGGGTCTAGCAATGCTATTCCTATACAGGAACCCAGTCCTAATGTGGTAATTGTATCCGGAGCCTTGCAAATATTTAAGTCTGCCATACCAACTTTTATTACTTCACCCATTGATACCCTTCTCCTTATAAGGTAATTCCCAGAGATTTCAGAATCTTCTCATAAGACTCAAGGTCAGGTAACAGAATAAAATATCCTTCTATCATCACTTCATCTCCGAATTCTGTCGTAATCATAAGTGCATTGTCTCCAATTTTACCAAACTGTATTGCCGGAACACTTAAAATAGCTCCCGCCATATCAATTGCAATATAAGGAACCGATGGTGCAATAGTAAGCTGTGTCATGGCAGAAAGCGCGTTCAGATAAGAACCGGCAATGATATTTCCTATTTCTTTTAATGCAGACATATCCATCTCATCAAAATCTTCCGCATAATCTGCCGGACGTCCCATTAGTTTATTTACCAGATAATGTGCAGAATCAAGTTTCATAAGAAACATCATGCTGCCGGTAATATCATCTGTTACTTCCAGATAGATTCCTACGATTGACTCATCTTCCGGGCAAATTGCAGAACCCAGTTCCTGAAAGGTCAGTAATTCAACTCTTGGTACATCCATATTAATCCGGATATTCAACATATTTGCCATTGCAGTTGTTGCATTTCCGGCACCAATATTTCCAATTTCTTTTAAGACATCCACATACATGTCATTTACCTGGTTCAAAGTATAATCCGCCAATTTTATCCTCCTGCTGTCATTTCAAGATATAGAATATAGTGAGGCATTTGCCTCACTATATCTATAACAATTACGCATTTTCTTTTTCTTCTATAATAGAATGAATATCCAGAAGGGAAATTAATTCATCTCCGTTTTTACCGATTCCATCGATAAAAGATACCTTGGCATTCTTCATATCGCCACTCACTTTATCAATTTCATTGGTTCCTAATGTAACAACTTCTTTTACTTCATCCACGATTATTCCCAGTGCACTCTGCTGTTCAATTTTTAAAATTATAATACGGCTGGCATTGGTAAATACATCTTCTTCCAGTTCCATACGGATTCTGAGACTCATAACCGGTACGATTTCTCCACGAAGATTGATAATTCCTTTAAAGAAATTCTGTACTCTAGGTACTCTTGTAATCTTCTGCATACGGACAATATTGTCTACATAACTGATATCGATTCCGTACTGCTCATTTCCGATTTTTACAACAATATACTGTTTTCTGATATTTTCTACTGTTTCAAGTTGCTCTGCCACTCTGCACACCCCCTGTTAAATCAATGTATTTGCATCCAGGATTAATGCGACTTCGCCATCACCCAGAATTGTTGCACCGCTGATTGTCTTATTATTATTAATATACTTACCAAGTGATTTAATTACGATTTCCTGCTGTCCAAGAAGATTGTCTACAACAAGTCCTGCATAACGTTCGCCTTTTCTTACGATAACAACAGTAAGGCTTTCTACTTCTTCATCCTTCGGTGGAATATCAAGTATCTGATCCAGCCGGATGATTGGAATAACAGAACCACGTAAATTAATTACTTCCTTGGATTCTACATATTTAATATCTTCAACCGGAATATCCTCGATAGTCTGAATTGCGCCTAACGCAATTGCATATTTTTCATCGCGAATTTCCACCATCAACGCCTGAATGATTGCCAGTGTAAGTGGCAGTCTTACTACGAATTTGGTTCCAACGCCAAGTTTGCTCTTTACCTCAACATCTCCGCCTAATGCTTCAATATTGGATTTAACAACGTCAAGACCTACACCACGTCCGGAAATATCGGTAATCTGTTTTGCCATAGAGAAACTCGGCATAAATAAGAAATCGATAATTTCTTTCTGGCTCAGCTTTTCTGCCTGTTCCGGTGTTACCAGACCACGCTCTACTGCTTTTGCTTTAACCTTCTCTGTATCAATTCCGTTACCATCATCACTTACTTCAATGATTACATTATTTCCTTCCTGGAATGCATTCAGATTAATGGTTCCTGTTTCTGGCTTACCGCGTTCCTTACGAACTTCTGCACTCTCAAGACCATGGTCAGCAGAGTTACGAAGCAGATGCTGCAACGGGTCGCCAATCTGGTCAACTACAGTACGATCAAGTTCTGTATCTTCACCGGTCATGCACAATTCCATCTTCTTATTCAATCTTCTGGAAAGGTCACGAATCATACGTGGGAATTTGTTTACAACGCTCTCAATTGGAACCATCCGCACTTTCATAACCGATTCATGAAGACTGGTTGTAATTCTTTCCAGATACTCAATCTGCTCATGGAATGACTGATTCTGGAAATTGCCTCCTTCCTGGGAGCCAATGGATACCAAACTGTTTTTTGCAATGATCAGCTCACTCACCTGGTTCATCAGTGCATCCAGTTTTTCGATATCCACACGCACGGTACGGTTTGTAACCGGTTTGCCTGCCGGTTTTGACTTAGTCTGTGCCGGTTTATTCTCTTTATGTACTGCCTGTTCTGCCGGCTTTGCTTCTGATGTATTTGCTGGAAGATTTTCCTGTACATTTTCCTCATGGAATAGGGTTGCCGTCTTCACTTCTTCACCAACGGCATCCGCAATTTCAGATACATTTTTAACTGCTTTTAAAATATCATCTAATGCAGCATTGGATGATAAGAACAAACTGAAGTCCAGTTCAAAACGTTCATCCTCAATATCCTGGGAACTTGGACTGTAAACAACAATCTGTCCAAACTCTTCTACTGCTTTAAATACAAGGAATGCTCTTGCCGCTTTCAAAAGGCAGTCTTTCTGTACTTCTACTGTAATTCCGTAAATTTTGTTTCCACTTTCTTCAGCTGCTTTTAACGCATCTTTATCTTTGGAAGAAAATTCTACGCTTAAGTATTTCTTTTTACCATCACCGTTTTCCGGTTCTTCTGCTTTCTTTTCTTCTTTTTTCTCTTCCTTTGCAGGTGCGGCTGCTCCGCCGTTCTCTGCATTCTCTAAGAATTTGTTCAAAGCTGTAATCAGTGCTTCGTTGTCTTCTGTACCTTCATCTGATGTACTCTTGATCGTATCGAGGTAACTTTCAATTGCATCCAGACACTGGAAAAGAATATCAATCATTTCACTGGTGACTTTTACTTTGTCACTACGAACTTCCTGGAATACATTTTCCATATCATGAGTCAGATGCTGCATTCTCTTAAAGCCCATGGTTCCTGCCATTCCCTTTAAGGAGTGTGCTGCACGGAAAATTTCATTAATGGTATCTTTGTTTTCCGGCTCCTTTTCCAAAGTCATAATGCAATCATTCAGGCTCTGGATATGCTCACTTGTCTCATCAATAAAAATTTCTAGATACTGGCTTACATCCATCTTTAATTTACCCCCACATTCTTTAGAATTGTGTCCGCAACACTTTCTAATGGTACTATTTCATCAACAAGTCCTGTCTCTGCAATTGCCTTTGGCATTCCATATACCACAGATGTTTCTTCATCCTGAGCAATTACGTATACATTTTTTTCTTTCTGGAGTTCTGAAATTCCCTTTGTTCCATCAGCACCCATTCCGGTAAGAACTACACAGGTAATTTCATCATAGCCGCTGTCCATCAAAGACTCATACATCAGATTGGCACATGGTCTTAATCCACCAATTGCCGGTGCATCACTTAAAACAATACAGTGCGTTCCATCTGCTAACCGCTGTACCAGTAAATGTTTTCCTCCCGGTGCCACATAAACATGTCCTTTTTCCAAGACATCACCTTCGTTTGCCTCTTTCACATCCAGCGGGCTGAGTTCATTCAGCCGGTCTGCCATGGATTTTGTAAAACCAGCCGGCATATGCTGAACCACAAGAACCGGTGCATCCATATTGGATTTCAGCAATGGAATTACACTCTGTAAAGATTTTGGACCGCCTGTGGAACATGCAATTGCAACAATCTTGCTCCGGGCTGCATCCTTCGTTCTAATCTTCCGGACAGCTGCCGGTTTTACCACATTCGTAATTACTTTTTTCTGATACGTCTGTGTGCTTCCTGCTGTAGTTATTGTTGCAAGAACTTTTATCAGTTTTTCCCGGAAACGCTGTCCCTTTGTCTCTATCAGATTATTTGGTTTCTCGATAAAGTCAATTGCACCACGTTCCATTGCCTTGAGTGTAACTTCAGCTCCATCTGTCGTTAATGTACTGACCATTACTACTGTTGCTTTTATATTTTCTTTTTGTAATCTTTCAAGTAGTTCCAGTCCGTTCATTCTTGGCATATTTACATCTAAAACAACTGCGTCATATGCTTTCTGACACAATTTTTCATATGCTTCCAAGCCATCTCTGCATGTATCCGTTGCCTGAAAACCACTATCTGAATTAATTATATCACAGATAACTCTTCTCATGAGTGCTGAGTCATCAACAACCAGAATATTCTTTTTCATTCTATTAATTTAACCCTATCCTTTTCCTCTCTGTCTTGCTTTTCTTTCTTCTGCAAAAATATACCTGATAATTTCTTCCCTTATTTTATCATCACGAATAATAAATTTCAGTCGGTTTTCATACATATTATCACGATTTAACAGCTTCGTACTTCGCAGGATATATCCTGGAAGATAATATTGTTTTTCACCGGTCTGCGTCTGTAGCATCACAATAATCAGAACAGCTTTTCCCTCTTCTAACTGCTCATTCGTCACAAAGCGTACACCACCTCCACTGATATCAACAATAGTGCCCTTTTTCTGCTTTTTATAAAAATCATCATCCCTGAGACTTGCGATGATGTCTTCCGTCTGTTCCATTTCCGCTTCTTCGTCTGTCAGATGGAAATACCCCATATCAAGGACACATTCCATACGGTAATATTCCCGTCTCTGATATTTGCTCAGTGGTGTATTTAATACAATCCGGAGCAGGTAGCGGTTCTCCGTCTTATAACGTTCCCGGATCTGACCAATGCTTTTATACAATCCATTCGGTGTATAGAATACAAATTCATAGCGAAGTCCCAGTGGAAGTAATATCAGTTTTCCACTCTGAATCGGCATCATTATCTCCATTTCACCATTTTCAAACAGTTCAAAAATCTGACTCTTGTAAACTGGTGCAGCCTTTTCTGCAGATTCTGGCCTTTCCGTCTGGTTCACTATATGAATATCAATTTTCATTCCTTCCCGTAAAACATTTGAAATCATTCTATCACCTATCTGTTATTAAAAAATTCAGCAAACAACTGGGCAAAGCCCCGCTTCATCAACGGAATATCATGCGCACCTTCTATAAGATTATTTGCAAGTATCTCAAATGCTTTTGCCGACTTGGTCTCCGGTGCATATAAAGATACTATCTGCTGCTGGCGTATTGCTTTTTCAAACATGGAATCCTGCGGTATCATGCCGAGATATTCAAGATTACCATTTAAAAACTGTGACACAACGGTATTTAATTTATCATATACTGCCTGTCCATCTTCCACAGAATTTACACGGTTGGCAACCACATGAATCTGCGTTCCGCTTTTGGCAAAATTCGGATTCCGGTGCAGTGCCTTTAACAGAGAATAGGAATCGGTCAGTGAGCTTGGTTCCGGTGTTGATACCAGAAGGACCTCCGGACAAGCCATAACAAATTCCAATACGCTGTCTGCAATTCCTGCTCCGGTATCCACCAGTACAATATCAGCCATTTCATCTAACTGTGCCAGATTACGTACTAAAAAAGTAATCTGATCCTTGGACAGATTATTCATTCCCACAATGCCTGAGCCGCCTGAGATAAAGCTTACTCCTGCCGGTCCCTCTGTTATAATCTGCCGTATATCCATTCCCCGGTATATAACATCACTCAAATTATGTTTTGGTATTGCTCCAAGCATAACTTCTACATTTGCCAGTCCCAAATCAGCATCAAAAATAATAACTTTCTTATTCATTTTCTGAAACTGGATTGCCAGATTAACTGTAACGCTGGATTTTCCCACGCCACCTTTTCCACTGGTAACCGTAATTACTCTTGCTTTCTGGGGAAGCTTCTGGTTCTTTAATTTAATTACATTGCGCAGCTTTTCTGCCTGATCCATATTATTATCTGCCTCCCAATAACTGTTTTACAATTTTCTGTGACTGGAAAATTTCAATATCATCTGGCACATTCTGCCCTGTTGTCACATAGGAAACATCCGCACCAGAATACATGCGAATATTTAACAGACTACCATAACTACTGGTTTCATCTAATTTAGTAAAAATAATCTTATAATCCGATATCTCATGGTATTTATCTACAATTTCCATCAAATCGCGGTATTTTGTAGTTGCGCTTAATACCAGATAAACATCCTTCTCATATTTGTCATCCAGACTTTCTATGAGGTTTCTCATATCTTTTCTCTGATCTTCATTCTTATAAGAGAATCCTGCGGTATCTACCAGAATGAGATCATAATCCTTTACACGCTCTATGGCTGCATTCATTTCTTCCGATGAATAAATAACTGTCAGCGGTGTATCTAAGATATTCGCATAAGTACGTAACTGTTCTGCCGCAGCAATCCGATAAGTATCTGCTGTTAAAAACGCTACTTTTTTGCCATAATCCACTTTAAATCTGGAAGCCACTTTTGCAATGGTTGTTGTCTTGCCAACACCGGTTGGTCCAATAAAAAATACGATTTTAGGCTGTCCCGGTATCAGTTCAATCTTTTGAGGCTGTCCGAATTTTAATACCATTTTCTGGTAAACATTGGATAAAATAATATCCATGCTTGCACTGCCTCTTAAATTCTTCTCCACATCATCTAATATCTGGTTGACATATCTTTCATTCACTTCATTATCCAGTAATGTTTCATAAATCATGCGGATACAACGGAAAGTCTCAGACTGCTGATGCTTCATATCCTTTGGAGCATCAGTCTCCTTTTCCGGCTTTTCCTCTTCTTTTGGTTCTTCCTCTTTTTCCGGTTTTAACTTCTTTTCTAATAAATTAGAAAGACTTTCTATCTTTTCTTCCAAATCATGACTGCTTTCCGGATGAATGGCTGCTGGTTCCGGTGCCGGAATTTCAATCTTTTCATTTGCTGCAAAATTTATGCTGTCATGCATCTTTAATGGAGCATGTAACGCAGGAAGAGGATTAACTGTCTGTTCTTTTTCCTCTAATGCTGCCGTCACTTCATAAGTTGTGCTCTTTAATGCCCGGAATAAACCCTTCGGTTTGATTTCCTTTACATTCATAATCACAACTGCTTCTCCCATTTCCTTTTTCGCCTTATCAACTGCCTCTTCTCTTGTTCTGCCCTGAAATTTATTAATCGTCATTTTATGCTGTCACCATCCCTACTGATTGTAATTCCACATTTGATTCCACTTCATTATAAGACACCACAATGAGGTCTTTGAAATAGTCCTCGGTGAGTTTCTTAAAATACATCCGCACAATTGGCGAAGTAATGACAATCGGATTCTTTCCAATATTCTCTAACTTTGCTACTTCCTGCTTTAAGGATTCCATAATATTCTTGGTCTTCTCCGGATCTAAAGTCAAATAAGCCCCCTGCTCAGTCTGTTTTACAGAACCCATGATTTCCTGTTCCACCTTCGGATCTAATGTTACCACGCTGGTTGTCTCATTTGCCGGAAAGTATTTACTTGAAATTGCACGTTTTAATCCCTGACGCACATATTCTGTCAATACATCGGTATCCCTGGTTGTTACCGCATGGTCTGCTAAATTTTCAAAAATCGTAAGCAGGTCACGGATAGAGATGCCCTCCTGTAAAAGATTCTGTAAAACTTTCTGAATTTCACCAATACTAAGAAGCTTCGGTGTAAGTTCATCCACAAGTGCAGGATTGTTTTCCTTGATATTACTAATAAGATTAGATACATCCTGTCTGGTAAGAAGTTCTGCAATATGGGAACGGATTACCTCTGTAAGATGGGTGGCAATAATAGATGGTGGATCTACTACGGTATAGCCAAGACTCTCCGCACGCTCTCTCTGTCCCTCTGTAATCCAGATTGCCGGCAGATGGAAGGATGGCTCAAAGGTCGGAATACCGGTGATTTCCTCTTCCACATATCCCGGATTCATTGCCATATAGTGGTCAAAAAGGATTTCTCCTTCTGTTACCTGAATTCCCTTTATCTTAATAATATACTGGTTAGGATTTAACTGAATATTATCACGCAGACGAATAATCGGAACCACTGTTCCAAGTTCCAGCGCAATCTGTCTACGGATCATTACTACACGGTCCAAAAGGTCTCCACCCTGATTTACATCTGCCAGTGGAATAATACCATAACCAAACTCCAGTTCAATAGGATCAACCTGAAGCAGTGAAACCACATTCTCCGGCCGCCGGATTTCTTCTGCCGCCGTTTCATCTGCATTGGTTTCCTCTTCGATTTCTTCCACCTTTACATCCTTTTGTATCTTCCGTCCGGCAGCTAAAAATGCAATGCCAAGCGCACAGAAAAGTACCGGATTCAGCGGAGTTGCAATTCCAAGAAAGGTTATCGTTGCACCTACAATATACAATACCTTGGGAATTCCAAAAAGCTGTTTTACCAGCATGGATCCAAAATCCGCTTCACTGGATGCTTTTGTTACGAGAATACCTGTTGCCAGCGAAATCAAAAGAGACGGAACCTGGCTGACCAGTCCATCACCAATGGTTAATATACCATATTTCTGAAGTGCCTCCATGGCAGACAGCCCGCCATTCATGACCCCCATAATCGTTCCACCAATCAGGTTGATGAATGTAATAATAAGGCCGGCCGTTGCATCTCCTTTTACATACTTGGTTGCACCATCCATAGAACCAAAGAAGTTAGATTCCTGCTGAATCTTAGTTCTCCGTTCTCTTGCTTCCTTCTCTGTGATGGCACCAGTATTTAAATCCGCGTCAATTGCCATCTGTTTTCCAGGCATTGCATCCAATGTAAAACGTGCAGTTACCTCAGATACACGCTCAGAACCTTTATTGATAACGATAAACTGTATCAGAATCAGGACAATAAATACAATTGCTCCGATTACAAGATTACCACCACCTACAAAGCCTCCAAAGGTCTCTACTACATTTCCTGGTTCACCGGTAGATAAAATCAATCGGGTGGAAGAAACATTTAATGAGATTCGGAATATGGTGGTAAACAATAACAGTGTCGGGAAAAATGACATATCCAGCACTTCTTTTGCAAATAATGCATTAAAAAGAATAATCATTGCCAGTGAAATATTAATCGCCAGCATGACATCCAATAAAATAGAAGGAATCGGAATAATAAAGAATATGACTGCAGCAAGAAGATAGATTGCTACACCAAAATCCGCTTTTTTCATTCCGGTTTCCTCCTTTCATTTAAATTCGTATTAATTTCTGCCTTTTAGATTGTAAACCATCGCAAGCACTTCTGCAACTGCCTGATACAATTCTGGTGGAATTTCTGCTCCGACATTTACATTTGCATAAAGCATACGCGCCAACGGTTTATTCTCTACAATTTCCACCTGATTTTCTCTTGCCACTTCCTTAATCTTTGCAGCAAGAAAATCTTCACCCTTTGCAACCACAACCGGTGCTTTGGATACTTCCGCATCATACCTTATCGCAACTGCATAATGGGTCGGGTTCGTAATGACTACGTCTGCCTTCGGCACATCCTGCATCATTCGTCGCTGCGATGCCTCACGCATTCTCTGACGCTGTCTTCCCTTAATCTGTGGGTCTCCTTCAGTATTTTTATACTCGTCCTTTACCTCCTGTTTGGTCATCTTCATTTCTTCTTTGAATTTATGTTTCTGATAAATCAAATCAGCGATTCCGACAATCAGGTAAACCAGGCTTGTTTTTAAACCCACATCCACAATAAGTCCGGCAATCAATGCAACTGCCTGTAACAGTTCCATATCATAGATAACAAATAATTCTCCCTGCCTGTCCTTAATCTCGGAATACGCCACATACATGACCAGTGCCACTTTGACAATAGACTTTACAAGTTCAAACAGAGAATCTTTGGAAAACATCCGTTTAAACCCATTGATAGGATTAAACTTTGATAATTCCGGTTTTAATGGCTTCCCGCTTATTTTCCAGCCCACCTGAAGTACACTGACTAAAAACGTTACCACTATTCCGATTAAAAGAAACGGTATCATGACCTTTATCATTTCAATCACAGCCTGTGACATTAGCATATGGCTGGATTTTACTGTCATGCCCGTCTTATTTTCTAATAGAATATCCGGGATTTTCCGATAGAAACCTGAAAACTCATTCATTAAGGTTTCTGAAACATAGCTTCCAAAAATCTTCAATCCCAGGAATAAAACAATTAAATCTACTGCTCCGGAAAATTCCTTGCTTTTTGCAACTTTTCCTTCTTCTCTTGCATCTTTTAATTTTTTTGCAGTTGCCGGCTCTGTCTTTTCGCCGCCAGGTCCCTCTTTTGCGAACCACTGCAGATTATATTTCAGAAGTAAATCTCTTTCCTCCATATAAATCTCCTATTCATGTACCAGCTTATCCATACATTCCTGATGCAATTCCGGTAACCATCCGTTTCATCTCAGTAAGCACAAAATCGGATACATACGGAAGCAGCTGTATCGTCAAAAACAAAACCAGAAATCCAAGTAATATCTTAAGCTGGATACCAACAGAAAACATATTCATCTGTGGTGCAATCTTTGCCATGATTCCAAGAATACAGTTCAATATCATTAACACTGCAAAAACAGGAAGTGCCACCCGGAAACCAAGCACCATGGAATCCGTCATATAAGAAACCATGGTCTGAAGCAGGGAATCCCACATAAAATTCTGACCATTTACCGGAATCAGAGTGAAAGAATCAACAATTGCCTGTAAGATATACTGATACATTCCACTGGACATGAGCAATAACATGACCAGATAATTATAAAAATTACCTGTTATTGGAGAATTTGTTTTACTTACCGGATCATACTCGGTTGCCATGGACAAGCCCATATTTAAATCCATAATATTACCCGCAAATAAAACAATGGAATTACAAATATTTGCTCCAAAACCAATCAGCAATCCTGTAATTCCCTCTTTCACGACAATTGTGGCATATTCAATTACTCCTCCATATTCTATCGTGCTTTCAGGTAATACTCCAATCAACAGGATGGATACAAATACTGAGAAACCAATTTTGACTCTTCCCGGAGTATTCGACATGCTAAAAAATGGAGCCGAAAAAACAAAAGAAGTAATCCTCACCAGAACCAGCAAAAAATATTCAAATGTAAGCAGTGAGAAACTATAATTAACCATGTTTTATCTCTACCTGTATATCAACTGATATATAAACTAAAATCAGACCACAATCTCGTCATAAAATCAGTCATATTATTCAGCATCCACGCTCCAAAGAGAAGCATTCCTGCAAATACACCCAGAATCTTCGGTACAAAGGTAAGCGTCTGTTCCTGAATAGATGTAACCGTCTGAAAAATACTAATAATCAAGCCTACGATAAGTGATATTAAAAGCAATGGAGCCGAAGTTAAAATAATATTATAAATAGCGTCCCTTGCAATATCTAAAACTTCTCCCTGTGTGATCAATTTCTACACCTCTTTCATCAGTAAAATGTCTCTACCAGTTCCCTGATAACAAGATTCCATCCATCAGCAAGCACAAACAGCAGAATCTTAAACGGAAGAGAAATCGTAGTTGGCGGAAGCATCATCATACCCATCGACATAAGGACAGATGCTACTACCATGTCAATTACAATAAACGGAATATATATAACAAATCCAATAATAAATGCCTGTCTCAGCTCACTTAAAATAAAGCTCGGAATCAGCACAGTATTGGATATATCATCCTGTGTCTCATAAGTCACGCCGGCAATGTCACAAAATGTATTGATATCCTTTGCCTGTGTCTGTTTAAACATAAATTCACGGATTGGCTCCATTCCTGCCTCAAAGGCCTGTTCCTGCGTGATTTCACCGGCATCCAGCGGTTTCAATGCATTTTCATTAATCTGTGTAAAAACCGGGCTCATAATAAACAGGGTAAGGAACAACGCCAGTCCAATCAACACCTGATTTGGCGGAACAGTCTGCGTTCCAATTGCTGCTCTTACAAAATGAAGCACAATAATAATTCTGGTAAAGGAAGTCAGCATAATAAGAATAGATGGTGCTAACGCAATTACAGTCAGTACCAGAAAAATCCGAACTGTTCCGGATAAATTTCCCTCTCCATTATTAATATTAACAGAAAGTCCATTATTACCAGAGGATGCTGTTCCATCTGTACCATTGCCATTTTCAGTTGACTGATTACTATTACTGCTGTCAGTTACCCCAGGTATATTTACAGATGCCGCATACGCTTTCTGTGGTACAAATGCCACCAGTGTAACAACAACTGCAATAACCGCAAATATAAAAGATACCAGACAGTATTTCTTCTTAAAATTACTCATCCTTATGCCTGCTCTTCGGTAAATGTTCTTTGAACTGTTTCATAATGTTAGAGAAACTTTCTCCTGTATTCTGATATTTCACCGTATCTTCCAGCGAAACATCATTTAACTGTTCCCTTGTAAGCTGTGCTAACATCGTCACTTCATCTTTTCCGATTCCGATTACGAGATAGGTCTCTCCCACCTCTATAATCTGAATATACTTATTTGTAGTGAGTTTCATAGTCTCCACTACCCGCATATTCTTCTGAAAATTATGTTGCTTCTGATATCCGGCAATCCATTTTGTTACATAATATGTAATTGCAAGCACAAAAACAAATATCAGCAATACACCTATCAATTGGAAAAAGCTTTGTACGCCCGATGTTCTGCTACTCAGTAATATCATATTAACCCACTACTTTTTTTACTGCTTCAAGAACACGTTCTGCCTGAAATGGTTTTACAATAAAATCCTTTGCACCAGACTGGATTGCTTCAATAACCATTGCCTGCTGACCCATTGCAGAACACATAATTACACATGCATTTGCATCTGCTTCTTTAATCTTTTTTAATGCCTGAATTCCGTCCATCTCCGGCATGGTAATATCCATCAGTACCAGGTCTGGATGTACTTCATTATATTTTTCGATTGCCTTTACTCCATTTTCTGCTTCCCCGGCAACTGTATATCCATTTTTGGTAAGGATATCCTTAATCATCATTCTCATAAAAGCTGCATCATCACAAATTAAAATACTCTTTGCCATATTAGTTATCTCCTTGCTAATTATTTAATAATCTCTGTAATTCTTACACCAAAGCTTTCTTCAATTACAACTACTTCACCTTTTGCAACGTACTTTCCATTTACCAGTACATCAATTGGTTCTCCAGCAATCTTATTCAATTCAATGATTGTTCCCGGAGCAAAATCCAATATATCATGAATGGATTTACTGGTTCTTCCCAGTTCCACGGTTACTTCTAATGGTACATCCATAATAAGATCAATATTTTCCTTTGGAAATACCCCATTCATATCTCCAGTAAAATTTTGGAACTGAGCCGGCTGTACATTTACCTGCTGGTTTGCATACATTGCCGACATATCTACAGGTTGTCCCATCATTGGCTGCCCCATCATCGGCTGTCCCATCATTGGCTGCCCCATCATCGGCTGTCCCATCATTGGCTGAGGCTGTGGTGCTGTCTGGCTTGCCTGTGGTTGTGGTGCAGGAGCCGGTGCCGGCTGTGGTGTTGCTTCCTGTATTGGTTCGTTTCCACCTGTCATGGTCTCCGTAATACTTTTACACATCTCTCTTGCAAAAGATACCGGATACAGCTGCATGATTTCACTGTCCACAAGATCACCGATTTCCATTTTAAAAGAGATTTTCACAAATGGCTGTGTCAGGAAATCATCAATTGCTCCCTCATCAATATTTCCTGTCAGATCAATCAGATCTGCAACAGGCGGGCTGATATCAATCTTTTTATTCAGCATGGATGATAATGAAGTAGCTGCAGAACCCATCATCTGATTCATTGCTTCACTGATTGCGCTTAAATGAAGCTCTCCCAGTTCCACGTCTGTATTGGTTCCGTCTCCTCCCATCATAAGATCTGTAATGACCTTAACATCATGCTCCTTTAATATCAGGATATTGCTTCCATCCAATCCAACGGTGAATCCGATTCGTATAAATACACACGGACGCTCATACGCCTTTACCACGTCGTCCCAGTTTGCCATGGTAACAACCGGTGTGGATATTTCCACTTTACGGTTCACCAGCGAAAACAATGTCGTTGCTGCGGTACCCATACTGATATTAGCAATTTCACCGATTGTGTCTTTTTCTGAATCACTCAGCTGTCCATCTGCCGTATCTGATGATGCACCCGGATTATTTAGCAGGGCATTGATTTCTTCCTGCGATAGTACTCCATCCATCACTTACTGCTCCTCTCTAATTACTGACATTACTCTTACTGCATAGTCATCACCCGAAGCTCCCGGCAATGCAGTAAACTTACGAATGTTTCCAACGTAAACATCCAGCTCCTGGTCCACTTTCGTGTCCAATCTAACTATATCACCCACCTGTAAATTCATGAAGTCGTTTACCGATATGGTGCTGTTACCTAAAATTGCTTTTACAGGTATCGGTGCTTTTGAAATCAAAGTTTCAATTGCTTCCGTATAACGCTGTTCATCTTTTTCCTGCATGGTAGAATACCAGTATTTTGTATTCAACTTGTCCATAACAGGTTCCAAAGTAAGATACGGAAGGCAGATATTCATCAGACCTTCAACATCCCCTATTTTTACATTAATTGTAATAATTGCAATCATTTCACTCGGAGAAATAATCTGGGCAAACTGCGAATTTGTTTCAATACGTTCCAGTCTTGGATGTAAATCCACAACATTTTCCCACGGTTCCCGGAGCAGGTCGACGCAGACTCCCATAATTCTTTCTATAATCAGCAACTCTATTTCTGAAAAGTCACGGACTTTCGCTAATGGTTCTCCGCTTCCACCAAGCATACGATCCACCATGGTATATGCAAGATTTGAAGCAATCTCCAGAATAACCGAACCTTTCAATGGAGAAAAATTAACAATACCAAGAACCACCGGATTAGAAAGTGCATTTGAAAACTCAGAATAGGTAACTGCTTCAGAGTTCATCACCTCAACCTGAATATTTTTTCTTAGATAAACCGGAAGATTTGTGGATATCAGTCTGCCATAATGTTCAAACACAATCTCCAGTGTTCTTAAGTGTTCTTTTGAAAACTTGGAAGGTCTGGCGAAATCATAATTCTTAATCTGCTTCTCGCCATTGTCCTTCATTTCTTCTACATCCAGCTCGCCGCTGCTCAATGCCTGAAGCAGGTTATCTATCTCATTCTGAGATAAAACTTCGCTCACGGACTCTCACCACCTTATATTTCATGCTTACTATTTTTAATCCTATACTACAGTTACTTCCGAGAAGTTGACTGCAATGATAAAATCTGAACCAAACTGCTTCTGTAGTTCTGCCAGTATAGCGTCTTTAACCGCCTGCCGATCCGCATTAAATTCATCCATTGTATAGGTATTAATTACGCTATTAATGGTATCTTTTAAAATTGTTTCACGTTCAGCCATATCTTCGCCATAGGTTTTATATCCATCGTTCTTGCTGTCCATGGAAATGGATGCTGTAAGCTTTACATAATGAGTTTCGCCATCTGCACCTGTTTTTAAATTGATTGTCATGGCATCTTCAATTTTATAGGTCTCAACCTGGTCCATTGGAATGCTGGCAGACTCAGTTCCATCCCCACTCTCCAGCTCCAGATCAATTGCACTGCATACCTTGTTTACCAGCTCATTGGATTTCTTTGTTTGCGGCAGGATTGTTATTGTAAGTATTCCTGTCAAAATCAGGTTCACCAGAACCAGTGCCAAAATAAGCACTGACATAAGGTTCTTCTTCATCTCATTTCCTCCTATTCTGTAGCGCCGCCGGAATTATATGAATTATATACCTTAATTTCAACACGACGGTTTCTTGCTCTGCCTTCCTCTGTAGTATTATCTGCTACAGGAACATATTCCCCTCTTCCTGAGGATTTAATCAGTGCCGGATCCAATGTGGTATTATCCCGGATAAAATCCGCCACAGAAAGTGCCCGGTACATGGACAGTACATTATTGTTTTCATATTTTGACGAATGGATTGGCACATTGTCGGTATGTCCTTCAATTTCAATCACATTGCTGTCATAGTTTTCCAGGATAGTTCCTATTTTAGCAATCAGCGGCTGGGCATCTTCCCGGATATTTGCCTTTGCCGAATCAAATAATATTGCTCCATTTAATGTAAGTTTTACATACTCGGCATTAAAATCTACTTCCACCTGATTCTGTAATCCCCCCGCCTCTATCTGCTGCTCGATTTGTTCTGCCATTTGTTCTGATTCCGACAATGCCTGTTCTTTATACTGCTCTGCTACATCTGTCTCAGTCTCAGTCTCTTCTGTTTTGCCACCCTGGGAATCCCCATCCTCTCCTGAGGACGTTTCAAAAAAAACATCAATATTCGGCAACTGGCTGATTCCGTTGCCCACCATTTCTCCCTCGCCAATACTCATACTGCCTGCCGGCATAATACTTAAGCTGCTCTGCAGCGAGGCTATCACCATCTGAAACTTCTCTGCATCAACGGTAGACATGGAAAAAAGCAACACGAAAAAGCACAGCAACAGATTCATCAAATCACTAAAGGTGGTTATCCAGCCAGCCGCCGGCTTTGCTTCCGGTTCCCGCTTCTTTCTCGCCATTATTCTTCACCTCCGGCTTCATCTTGTGCATTATAAGCCTCTCTTGCCTGTGGTGACAGGAATGATTTCAGTTTTTCTTCTATTACACGAGGGTTTTCTCCTGCCTGAATAGACAAAAGTCCCTCAACGGTAACCTCTTTCATTATAATTTCTCTGGCATTATTATCTGACATCTTTGATGCAATCGGATTACAGATCCAGTTAGATATCAGCGAACCATACAATGTTGTAATCAGGGCAACTGCCATATTAGGTCCGATGGAAGATGCATCCTGTAAATCCTTCAACATATTAATCAGACCAATCAGGGTACCAATCATACCCCAAGCCGGAGCTAATTCTCCCCACTTTTCCCAGAAGCCGATTACTTTCTTATGCCGGTCCTCAATGCAGCCCAAATCTGTTTCCAGAATTCCACGCACCAGTTCCGGGTCAGTTCCATCTACTACCAGCATAACTCCTTTTTTCAGAAAGTCATCATCAATATCATTCGCTGCTTCTTCCAATGCAAGAAGCCCCTCTTTTCTGGCAATATTTGAAAGATTAATGATATTTCCAATAATCTCACTCGGGTCATTCTTATGTAACTTAAAAGCATTTCCCGCTGACTTAAAGCCATTAATGAAATCTGCCATACTGTTACATGCCAGAACACCAGCAATAGATCCTCCAATCGTAATAACAGCGGATGGGAAGTCCATATATGTATTCCATATTGCCGATACACCTGCACTTTGAATAATTCCAAATAAAACCATTGCAAGTCCCATCAAGGTACCAATAAGTGATGCTATATCCAATTTATCCACCTACATTTCTATAAAATTATGGGAACACCATTCTTTTGAAAATGGTCCTTGTTACCCACCTTTTTGTATTTTCATTTTCATTTCTATATAATCTTACTAAACTTTCAGCAAAATGTCTACTTTTTTTACAATTATTTTAGAAACAATTCCATTTTCTATTATACCATATATAGGGGAACTATCAAATATAGTCCCCCTATATGTACTGTTTTTATATTATTTTTCGCTATATCTGACTATTTTTATTATCGTTTCAGATTAATCAACTCCTCAAGAAGCGTATCGGATGTAGTAATTACTCTTGAGTTTGCCTGGAAACCTCTCTGCGTGGTAATCATCTCGGTAAATTCAGAAGCCAGGTCTACGTTGGACATTTCCAGTTCTCCGGAATTCATGGTACTTCCGTTTGAAGTAATTTCGACACCAATTCCATCAAATTCACCGGAGTTTAAAGTAGTACGGTAGCAGTTATCTCCTACTTTTTCAAGTCCGGCTGCATTTGCAAAGCGGGCAGATGCAATCTGGCCCAAAAGAACAGTATTACCATTATCGTAAGAACCGTAAATTTTACCATTGGTATCTACAAATACACCGGTTAATGCTCCAAGCTTCTTACCTGTTCCGGTTGTTCCATCAATTGCTCCCGCATCCATTCCAACAGTAGATGTTCCACCATTATTAGAATTCTTACACTGTGTAAAATCAATGGAAATATTTTCAAACTGGTCGCCTAACTGTTTCATGTTCAATGTGACTGAGCCGTTAGTGCTGTCACCCACGGAAACAAATTTACCTTTTCCAGTACCAGTATCAAACTTCAGTTCGTAATTTACTGCTGTTGCTTCAATAGTAGGTGGATTACCATCAGTAATGCTGTTGATGGTTGCACCAGGCTGTAACCCGGTATAAATATCAGAAAGTGATACGTCCGTTACTGCTTCGTATCCGTTTACTACACCACCGACTGAAGTAATTGCACGATATACTTTGCTGTCATACTGTCCGGTAGCGGCATTCTGTGTTGTATTGATATAGTACATTTCACCACTGCTGTTACGGAACTGATGATATGTATTTCCGCCAAAGGAATTAGATGCTCCGGTATCTGTCCACTCTGTACTGATTGCATTGTAAGCAGTCTGTGCATTAGTAATTCCACCGCTGGCATTTGCTCCGAATACATCAGAAAGATTTCCACCATTTGCCAAAAACTCCTCTAAGATATTCTTATTGGAAGAATCATAAATAGCACTCAACTCAACGGTATAAGTTCCGGCATCGGTATCTACACCTTTGACTGCAAATTTTGCGGTATAGGAATATCCCAATGCATCGAAGAAATTCAAATTCATGGCATATCCACTTTCACTGGTTATTTCTGTACTGTTTTTATCTACAATACCACCACAAACTGCATTCGTTGTTGCTTCTGCCGGAGAAGTAAGATTGCTTTCCTGCATGATACGAAGTGCAGATACCTGGTCTTTTTTAATCTGTCCGGTAGTCGGGTCTACCTGCCATCCCATAACATTGTATCCGGTAGATGTCATGGCAAGGTTTCCTGAGCCATCGATATAGAAAGAACCTGCTCTGGTAAAAAGATTTTCAGTACCGTTGCTTACAACAAAGAAACTTGTTGTATTACCCTTGTCTGTAATTCTTAAGTCAAATGCTTTTCCGGTTGTCTGGGCTGCCCCACCGGAAGTAATGTCGATGGAAGTAGAACCTGTTGTTACACCAAGACCAATCTGCTTGGCATTAATTCCACCGGTTCCGGTTGTTGCATTTGCTCCGGATGCACCGGAAATTGTCTGATACATAATCTCGCTGAATGTTACACTGGACTCTTTAAATGCCACGGTATTTACATTGGCAATATTGTTACCGATAACATCCATCTTTGTCTGATGTGTCTTAAGTCCTGACACAGCAGAATACATTGATCTCATCATAATGAAATGACCTCCTAAATTTGATGTCTGACGCAGAACCCATCTGTCAGTCAGGGTTCTCACAGCCTCCATAAGGTCCGGCTATGCTATTACTGCACCATCAATATTTGTAAAAACATTATTTTCTGATTCATTCTGGTCCATTGCTGTTACAACTGTCCTGCTCGGTACATTTACAATGAATGCCAGCGAATCAACTACTACTAAGGATTCTTTGATTCCTTTCTTCTCAGCCATCTCCACACCCGCTTCCAAGCGTTCACTCTGCTGGTCTGAAAGACTGATATTCCGGGTAGACAACCGCATGCTTGCATGCTTCGAAAATTTCACTTCGGAAACATCTGCTGCTTTTTGCTTTTCTTTTAATACCTCCGCAAAAGAAGCTCCCTGCTCCGGCTGCGTTTTATTACTCTTCGAAGGATTGAGATACTGGTCTGCTACCTGTTCAATGGAAGTGAATTGATTTGCTATCTTATTCATGCTTTCATCTCCCTAATAACCTTCCGTGGTTTACTCTGCTTTCCCTGTTTCTTCTGTATCTTTTTTGTCTTCTGTACCACCGTTACCTTCTGTCTTATCACCGTTTTCTCCTGCGGCAGCCTGTAACTGTTTCATTTTCTCTTCCAGTTTTACAAGTTTATCGATATCACTCTGTTTAATGAATGACTTCTGATAACTGGTCATGCTGTCATATGCTTTCCGAAGGTTAGTCAGTGTACCTGCATTATCCAGTGTAAGTTCATCTGCTGAAGGTAATGATGCAATTGCAAGTGAAAATGATTTTGCAAGGCTGATTGCATCCATGTAACTGTCGTCCATAACAGAATATAAATCGTCAATGGAGTAAAGGTTGTTATTTACCATAAGATAAGTCTTATTGTTCTCATGGATTACACTGTCTACTGTTCCGGTAACATCGGATGTCTCGCCTGTTGCAGAAGATGTAACACGAAGTACTACCTGTTTTCCCACCAGTGAATTTGCTTCCATCTCCTGTAAGGATGCCTGCATATTCTGGGTTTCCTCTAACTGTGAGAATGTTGCCAACTGTGAAATATACTCTGTATTATCTGTTGGTTCCAATGGATCCTGATATTTCATCTGTGCTACTAACAGTTGTAAAAACGCATCTTTATCCAGACTACCTCCGGATTTTTTGGAAGTAGAGGATGAGGAATTTGATTCTGCACTGGTATCCACAACCTCTCCATTTTTTATAAGCTGTGTTATCATTTTGTGCTCCTTTCTACGCTGTTACATCCATGGTATTTCCATGGTCTTTCATAATCTGGGCTGCCAATGCTTCTTCTTCATTCATAAGCCCGGATAACTCGTCCAATTCTCCACGGAACAATCTTCTTCCGGCTGTTCTTCCAGATTCTTCTCTCTGACTGCCCTGCTGTTCTTCTCCAGATGCATTCTGCTCTAAGTTCCGTTCAAATTCATGACTTGCTATTGCAACTTCGACTGCATCTACTTTGATTCCCTGCTGGTTTAAACTGGTTCGAAGGTCTGCAATCTGTGCTTCCAAAGCGGTCTTTACTGTTTCACTGCTTACTGCCAGTTCTGCAGTTATATTTCCTTCTTTGGTTGCTGCAATGTGTAAATATACTTTTCCGAGATTTTCCGGATTCAGCTGCATCTCAATGGATGAATTTTCTGGGGAGAGATTCACTTTTGCGAATTCTGTAATCTGGTTCATAATATCCTGCACATCAATGGTTGTACGGGATGCCACCTTATTTACCTCTTCCGGTGCTACAGTCTGCTGTTCTGCTCTTACCTGAAATTCCATATTCTGCGCATGTTCATTTACACTGCTCTCTTTCGTTTTCTGTGACTGGGCTGCTGGCTCGCCCATTTCACCGGACGCATTCTCTGATACATTGTTTTCAGTCTGTGCATCCTCTGACGCATTCACCTGAATTACCGGCGCTGCATCTTCTGTCTCTTCTTCCGGCTGTACATTCTGTGTTTCTTCTGTAGTATGGGTCATCTGAACTGTAGCTGCCATTACTGTTGTATCCTGTGAAGTAATTGTCGCATCAGTCTGTGGAGCAATTTCCTGCACGCCGCCATCTGCCATATCCACTGTTTCGTTAAAATCCGCTGTCAGTTCTGCCAACTGATTCTGTAATGCTACCCACTCATCCTTAGAAATTCCAAGTGTCTCACTTAAGCTCTGAACCAACTCATCTGTATTCTGCATAATATTTGTGAATTCTTCACTCATAAGCAGTGAACAGGCATCCTCAGTTCCTGTCAGTTGTGTCACAAGCTGTGAAAGGCTTGCCGGGTTCAGTAAATCCATCCACTGCAATCCCAGTATAGACATAGCATCTTCTACCTGCTCATCCGAAACGCCAAGTTCATCTTTCAGAATTTCTTTTACACCAGTTTCAAATGCATCCTTTGTGTCTTCCAGTTGATTCTGCAGCTCTTCCACTTTCTGTGTAGGAGAATTCTCCTTTACATTCAGTTTCTTTGCGCTGTCTGCTACAGCTGCCGGCTGTGTGGTTGTTGCTGCAGGTTCTTTTCCTACCGGATTTCCACTGGTAAGCTGCTGGTTTCCATAACCGGATGTTTTCTGTTCCATCACAGAAGCAAAGCTTGCCTGTGCAGTTGCACATAACCCTTTTTCCACAGTGCCCGTCACTTTGGAAAGTCCTGTGTCTAAAGTTCCAGGGGTTGATACCATTCCCGAAATCTTTGCACTCGTCATGTATTCTTCCTCCTTTCTTCTTTATTCAATTTTATTTATTCTGAAGGATTCATGATTTCTGTCACCTTTGCGGCTGTATCAGAATTCATTTTCCCTAGAATATCAGCTCTTGACTGCGCATCCATATTTTCCAATATCTGTGCCACCAGATTCAGATTATCTGTCATGGTGTCAAATATGGCTGCTGCTTCCTTCGGTTTCATCTGGGAATAGCCCTTAACATAATCAGATATCTTACTGTCTGTCTGCTGCTGTTCCACTACCTGTTTATACAAAAGTTCCGCATTATCCGGATCAATGCTCTCATAATATTCCTTATATTGTTCTATATCGGGTGCCTGGTCCGAAAAAACAACCTCATTATAAAATTTTTCTTTTTCTTCTTCAAAAGCAGCCTCATTTGCTTCATATTCTTTCAGCTTCTGGGACTGTGCTTCCAAATCCGCGATATAAGCACTGTTTTCACTGCTCCCCTGCTGTGCCTGTGCCAGTTCCTGCTCCAGTTCTTTTATGTAAGCTACCGCTTCATCCATGTTCTTATATGGATAATCCTCTTCCGTAGAAAGATCGTCCTCAGAGTCCGGTAAAATCCGGTTGACATACGGAATATCTTTTAATAGTGGACGCATTACCGTAGAGCCAAATCCTCCAACATCCCATTTAATCAGCAGTGCCAGTATTGCCAGCCATACAATAATGATGACCAATGTTACCAGAGCAACTGCCAGTTTTGAAGAACTGCCTTCCTCTTCTTCTGTATTTTCCAAATCAGTTTCCATGTTCTTTGCAGTCTTTTTTTCTGCCTTCTTTCTTGCCTTCTCCGCTTTCTTTGCTGCTTTCTTATCCATTTCTTCTGCCATCGTTACACCACCTGTCTATTTTTTCGGTCTGCCATAGCTATAGCTTACCAGTTCGTCTACTACCTTGTTATCTTCCTGCGCCAGTTGTTGTTTGAAATCTTCAAAATCTTTTTCCCGTAGTTTTTCCTGCGTCTTTCGCTCTTTCATAACTTCTTCCAGTTTCTGCCTGGCGGCTTCCACATTTTTCTCTGCTACCTGCACCTGCATCATCTGTCTTCGAATCAACACCTTCATGCTTTCAATTGCCTGTCTGCATTTTTTTATTTCCAGCAAATCTATTTTGCCTTCAACCAACTCTTTTGCCCGGTTATCATATGCATTCTTCCGCTCAAAGAGTTTTAAAAGCTTTGCCTCTTCTTCCCGGAGTGCTGCATTTGCCTGGCTGTATGCAATCTTTGCCTGACTTTCCAGTTTTAATTTAATATCTAAAATATTCTGCATTCGGTAAATAAATTTTGCCATATCTCATTCCTACTTGAATACATCTTCCAACAATGTCAATTCTTCTTCAAATGTAAATTTTTCATCAGTCCTCTGACACAGAAACTCATTGACCGCTTTTATCTTAGAAACCGCATAATCAATTTCTTCATTGGAGCCGCTCTTATAAGCGCCAATATTAATCAAATCTTCTGCTTCCTGATAGGTTGCCAGTACATTTTTCAGCTTTCCTGCCACCGCCTTATGCTCCGCCGAAACAATGGAACTCATTACACGGGAAATACTCTGCAAAATATCGATTGCCGGATAATGATTCTTATGTCCTAATTTTCTGGATAACACAATATGTCCATCCAGAATACTTCTTGCTGTATCGGTAATCGGCTCATTAAAATCGTCACCGTCTACCAGCACCGTATAAAGTCCGGTAATAGAACCTCTTTCTGCTGTTCCTGCCCGCTCTAATAATTTCGGCATTTCCGAATACACGCTTGGCGGATATCCACGGGTAACCGGTGGTTCCCCGGTAGCAAGTCCGATTTCTCTTTGTGCCATGGAGAATCGGGTCAGTGAATCCATCATCAGCAGTACATCTTTTCCCTGATCCCTGAAATATTCCGCTACAGCTGTTGCAGTTTTGGCTGCTTTATTACGAATCAATGCCGGTTTATCTGAAGTTGCCACAATTACCACCGAACGGCGCATACCTTCTTCGCCAAGGTCCCGTTCAATAAATTCTCTCACCTCTCTGCCCCGCTCTCCAATCAGGGCAATTACATTGATATCCGCTTTGGTATTTCTTGCAAACATACCAAGCAGGGTACTCTTACCAACTCCGGAACCCGCAAAAATTCCAATACGCTGTCCCTTTCCAATGGTAATTAATCCATCCACTGCTTTAACTCCCAGTGGTAATACCTCACTGATGATTTCACGCTTCATCGGATCTGGTGGCGGGGCTTCAATCGGATATTCCTTATCGGTATGAATCTCATCCACATCTGTCGGTCGTCCAATTCCATCCAGAATATGGCCTAAAACCTCATCTCCCACCAAAACAGACAAAGGATGTCCCGTATTTGCTACGATACATCCAACACCCAGACCTTCAATACTGTCAAAAGGCATCAATAACAGCCGGTTATCCTTAAAACCGACTACCTCTGCCATGACATATTCTTTTTGCTCTCTATCCCGATATATTTTACACAAGTCATTCAGTTTTGCTTCCGGTCCGATAGATTCAATGGTAAGACCTACTACCTTAGACACTCTTCCAAGGCAGGTATAATATGTCTTATCCGAAAGTAACTGATATTTTTCCAAATCACATGTCACTCTTTTTTCCTCACATACACAATGACTGTATATCACGAATCAGATTATCCAGCTGTACATCCATTCCACACTCAAACACTCCTGTATCTGTCTCTATGATACATTCTCCTTCAGTCATGGAATGAATGGTAACTAAATCCAAAGTTGCATTCTGTCCCACGCATTCTAACAGCTCCTGTTTATGTTCTTCCAGATATGCTGCCTGTTTCGGACCTGCTTTGATTGTAAATTCTTTCGGTCCGTCAATGGATTCCATTGCCCGTTTTACAAGATAAAGTACAATCTCATCCTTATCATGGAACTGCACATGGAAAACATGGGAAACCACATCTGTAATTGTATGTACAAGCTTCGGTTCCAGTTCCCGCATCTGTTCCAGATAAGAATCCTGCAGCTGCTGTTCCCTTTTTCCAATGCTCTCTAACTTTGCATCATAAACCGCAGCACCTTCCTGCATTCCCTGTTCCAAACCTTCTGCCTGTCCCTGTTCCTGTGCCTGCTTACGAATTTCGTCTGCTTCCTCCCGGGCTGCTTTTCGGATTTCGTCTGCTTCGGCATTTGCCTGTGCTAAAATTTCTTCTGCTTTTTCCTTTGCCTCTGCTTCATAATCAATTGTTTCCACCTGCGGTGCAGCAATTCCTTCTACAAATCCACCTGACTCTGCCTGTGGCTGTTCCGGTTCTCTTGTCTTTGCAAGAGCCCGGGACTGTTCTTCTAAAATACGATACGCCAGCGTATTGGAATTAATCACGCGGCTCTCAGATTCATTCGTGATAAAACGCTGTTTATATAAATTAGACAATAATCTCATCACCTCCGCCACGGGAAATTACAATTTCTGCGGAGTCTTCCAGTTTACGAATAATACCAACAATCTTCTGCTGTGCTTCTTCTACATCCTTCATTCTTACCGGACCCATGAATTCCATATCTTCACGAATCATGGCAGCAAGACGTTTGGACAGGTTCTTAAAGATAACATTCTGAACCTCTTCGTTGGCACCCTTCAGTGCAACAGCAAGGTCATTGTTGTCCACATCACGCAGCACACGCTGGATTGCACGGTCGTCCAGCAACAGGATGTCTTCGAACACAAACATCTTCTTGCGGATTTCGTCTGCAAGTTCCGGCTCTTCGATTTCTAAGGATTCCATAATATGTTTCTCTGTTCCACGGTCTACCGTATTCAAAATACCAACGATAGCATCTACACCACCCACAATTGTGTAATCCTGATTGATCAGGGAAGATAGTTTTCTCTCTAACACACGCTCTACCTCTTTGATTACATCTGGTGAAGTTCTGTCCATCTTGGCAATACGTTTTGCAACATCCGCCTGCTTCTCCGGTGTCAGGGCTCCTAAAATCATTGCAGACTGTGCCGGTGACAGATATGACAAAATCATGGCTATGGTCTGCGGATGCTCGTCCTGAATAAAGTTCAACACCTGACTCGGATCTGTCTTTCGTACAAATTCGAACGGACGAACCTGAAGGGATGCTGTCAGTTTTGTAATAACCTCCTGTGCCTTGTCGCTGCCTAATGCCTTATCCAGGAGCTCTTTGGCATAGCCAATACCTCCTTCTGCAATATACTGCTGTGCAAGGCATACCTGATAGAATTCGTTTAATACGCTTTCTTTGGTCTGCGGTGACACACTTCTGGTATTTGCAATCTCCAGTGTCAGTTCTTCTATTTCATCTTCTTTTAAATGTTTGAAAATACTGGCCGACTTCTCCGGTCCTAATGCTATCAGCAATATCGCCGCTTTCTGAATGCCATTATATTCTTCTGTTCCCATTTATTCCCACTCCTCATTCAGCCAGTTACGAAGCAACGACGCAACAGCCTCCGGATTTTCATCTACGAATTTTTCAATCAGGACACGAATCTCTGACTTCTCATTGTAACCAATATCTTCCAAATCTTCCTGTTCTGCCTGCTTGGTTGTCTCAAGCAATGATTCTACAGAAAGTTCCGGTTCAATCTCAGTTTCTTTTTCTTTTCTGGTACTGCGGAATACCACATATCCTAACAGTGCAAATATCAGAACCGCAAGAATAATCTGCAGGTAATCCTGAAAGCCCCTGCCGCTGCCCTTAGAATATTCAAACATCGGAATATCATAGCTGACAATCGAAATATTAGATGTCGGGATACCGGTTGCATTAGATACCATAGTATAAAGATCCTGATCTACCGTTCCCTTTACCCGGTTGTTATTCTGTGTTACAAATTCATCAAAGGTCATATTGTCCAGAGTACCATCTGCTTTTAAGGTATCCTCATTATAAGTCACATAACGGGCTACCGTTACAGATATGGATGACTGGTCATATTCTATATCCCCTACAGAGCCAATGGTCTGGGTGTTCTTTTCATCCAGTGCACGGTCAATGGAATCATCTGTAATAGAGCTTTCTGATGTGCTTCCATCCGGAAGTACATAAGTTGTTCCATCTCCATTAGAGTCTGTTCCCGGTGTTCCCGACGTACCACCGGTTGAGTCTGACTGATAACGGTCCTCATGGGTAATCAGTCCTTCATCCCTGTCTCCCTGTGCAGAATAATTTTTCTCATTAGTTGTAACCTGATTAAAATTCAGTTTTAAATTTAATCCTACATCAATCGTATCATAAAGGTCTGTTCCCTTAATTACATCTGTAACAGCCTTCTTCACCTGTGTTTCTTTCTTCGTCTGATAACTGAGCTGTGTGCTGGCAGTTCCGATTGCTGTACTCTCTTCTCCACCCGCAAATAAAAGGTTGGAATTAGAGTCAATAATCGTAATATTATCCGTGGAAGAATTGCCAATCTCAGTTGCAATATATCTTGCCAAAGATGCCGCCTGGTCTTCGGACATCTCTCCGTTCAGTTCCAGCTTAACGCTGGCATAGGACTCCTGATTTCTTGTAACTAAGGTTCCATCATCTTCCGGAATATTTAAGTTAACATCTGCCGACTTAATCAAATCCATATTTTCCAGTTCTTTTGCAAATTTATCTTCCAAAAAGACCTGATACCGTTTACTCTTATCAGCTTCCGTTGTGCTGATACTGCCGCTTAATGCATCATCAATGGTAAATCCGTTGGTCGGAATACTGTTTGAACCAAGCAAAATATTTGCATCTGCCTGATTCTTTGCATTTACCGAAAAAGTCATTCCATCAGAAGAAACCTCATAATCTATGCTGTTTCCATCCAAAAGGTCTTTTACAGATGATGCCTGCGTTGCATCCTCACAGGTTATCAGCTGAACCATCGTAGGTTTCGTCATCACGACAGCCAGTATCACCAATGCAAGAATTACTACAGCCGTAATACTGATAAGAAGCGTCTTCTGCTTTGTTGTAAACTTCAGCCACCACTCTTTTATTTTTTCTAATATTGCTTTCAATCTGTCTGGCATAATCTACTCATCCTACCTATACTAAATCTGCATGTTCATAATTTCTTTGTAAGCATCTATTACTTTATCCCTTACTGCAACTGTATAGGATAATGCAATATTGGCCTTTTCCTGTGCCACAAGCAATTCATGGGTATTGGTTGATTCTCCCAATGCAAATTTAATCTCCTCTTCCTCTGCATTGTTCTGATAATTATTTGTTTCCTTCACCATGTTCATTGCCGTTGCAAGAATATTATCAAAGCTTTCCGCACTGTTTGACTGCTGTGTTGCAGCTGCATTCTGTGTATTAAAAACATCTGACGAAACTCCTGTTAATACATTAACATTCATCGTTTATCTCACCTTTCCAAATATCCTTTATGATTTACCAATCTGTAATCCCGCCTGCGCAATCTGTTTGCTTGCATCAAAAGCTGTTACGTTCGCCTCATATGCTCTGCTGGCATCAATGAGATTCGTCATTTCTGTTACTATATTTACATTCGGATATGACACATAACCATTTTCATCCGCATCCGGATTGGACGGGTCATATTCCATAGTAAAATCAGTAGAATAATCTTCTGTTACGGAAGAAACCTTTACTCCGTTTCCCACATAGCCTTCCCGGGAATCAGAAAGTACTTTACTGAACGGAGTTACGCCTTTTTCCGAAAAAGTTACGATTTTTCTGCGGTAAGGTGTTCCATTCTCTGTACTGGTTGTATTTACATTTGCTACGTTCTCAGAAATGGTATCCATACGAAAACGCTGTGCCGTCATACCGGACGCACTGATATCAAACGACTGAAATAATGCCATTCTTTATTCCTCCCACACAATTTTATTTAATAACAGTTTTATACCGTGATATTTCCTGACTGATACTGTTGGTCAATCCCAGATAACGGATTGTTTCTGAGGCAAGCTCTACATTCTCCTGCTCCGGGTCAACATTGTTGCCGTCCAGACGGTAAGAATAAGAGGCATTATCGATATATGTCTTTGCATTCAGATGGTCCATATGGATATTTGCCACCTTGTCATCCAGTGAAACATATTTGCTTTTGCCCAGTTCGGATTCCAATGTACTTTCAAAATCCAAATCCCGGCGTTTATATCCAGGTGTATCAGCATTTGCAATATTATTTGATATTAACTGTTCTCTTTCCCAGCTCGCACTTGCGGCCTTATTCAGCACATTCATATAGTCAAACGCATTTGAACTTATCATACTGCACCTCCATAGTTATCCATATTGTTATTGCATCATATTTTATTATAAATAATCTTGTAAAAAACACAAGTATTTTTTTCTTATTTTTACATTATCTAGTGTTTTTTCCAATTGGCTACACAATATAAAAGGGATTTACAGCTTTTTCCCACTATAAATCCCTTTATCCGATGCACCATCCGTGTGCTCTTCTTTATATTCTGTTTGTTTATATTTCTATGGTTAATCTGCCTTTCGTATTCTGGCAAGTTCATCAAACACCACATCATTTACAACTTTGATATAAGTTCCCTTCATTCCGGAAGAACGGGATTCGATGACTCCTGCACTTTCGAACTTACGCAATGCATTTACAATAACGGAACGTGTAATTCCTACACGATCTGCAATCTTGCTGGCTACAAGAATACCTTCTGTTCCGTTTAACTCATCAAAAATATGAGTAATTGCCTCTAACTCTGAAAAAGAAAGTGTGCTGATTGCTGAACGCACAATCTGTACTTTTCTGGTCTCTTCCGCATTTTCCTCATTCACAGAACGCATCATTTCCAGTCCGACAACCGTTGTTCCATATTCACTGAGAATAATATCATCAATGTCATACTGGTTATCATAACGATATACAAACAATGTTCCTAACCGCTCACCAGCAATATCAATCGGTGTAATAATTGCAGAATATTTCTTAATATCTGATTCAAATCCTAATGTTTCCAGATTGACGTTTTCCTTTGTGGAAAGAATTCCAAGCAGTCTTTCATTCAGCATAGAATCAATAAACCCGCCTACTTCATCAACAATCAGTTCATGAATCTCATCAATTCCACGGCACTGGCTGCTTCCGAGTACCTTTCCTTTTTTACTGATAACAAGGATATTGGAATCCAATATCTCTGTCAAAACCTCACAGATATCATTGAACACAACCTTTGACGAATTATTATTGTGCAAAAGCTTATTTATTTTTCTTGTTTTATCCAACAGCTGAACGCTCATACTTATATCCTCCACGCTATATTCAGAATAACTAGACTGTTTAATATTTTATCATGTTTATTCTGATAATTCAAGGATTTGAATTGTACTTTTAATTCTTTTCATCCCTTTTTGGTTTTTCCTCTGAAAAGCCACACTGCTCATTGGAACAGGCAAGCTTATTGCCCTTTTCTACCATATAACTTCCGCACTTCGGACATTTCTCAGATGACGGCTTTGCCCATGACATGAAATCACATTCCGGATTATTCTCACATCCGTAATATCTTCTGCCCTTCTTGGTTTTACGTAGTACAATATCTTTGCCGCATTTCGGGCAGGCAACACCAATCTTCTCAAAATACGGTTTGGTATTACGGCACTCCGGGAATCCAGGACACGCCAAGAATTTACCATGCGGGCCGTATTTAATTACCATATTTCTGCCGCACTCTTCACAGATTACATCGGTTACTTCATCTGCTATCTGCACTTTTTCCAGATCTTTTTCTGCCTTCTTTACTGCCTCATCCAAATCCGGATAGAAATTGCTTACTACTGTCTTCCAGTTTACGGTTCCCTCTTCCACGCTATCCAGCAGCGACTCCATATTAGCGGTAAAATGTTCGTCCACGATACTGGAAAATGCTTCTGTCATAATGGAATTTACTGCTTCACCAAGCTCGGTAACATAAAGGTTTTTATTTTCCTTAATCACATATCTTCTGGCAAGAATGGTGGTTATGGTCGGAGAATAGGTACTTGGTCTTCCAATTCCACGTTCCTCCAATGCCTTTACCAAAGATGCCTCGGTATAATGAGCAGGCGGCTGTGTAAAATGCTGTTTTTCATCCCATGCATCAAAACTTAATTCTGTATCTTTATCAATGGACTTAAGCATCACATTCTGTGTGCTCTTTTCCTCATCTTCATTGGTGTATACAGACATAAATCCTTCAAATACAAGCTTGGATGCTGCTACGGTAAAAAAGTATTTTCCAGCACCGATTTTTACGGATGTTGTCTCATATTTTGCATCACTCATACGGCTTGCAGTAAAACGGTTCCAGATTAACTGATACAGGCGGAACTGGTCTCTGGATAAAGATTCCTTTACCATTACCGGTGTTCTTGTAATATCAGACGGACGAATCGCTTCATGAGCATCCTGAATCTTGTTACTGCTCTTCTTTTCCTCTACATGGGAAGAAACATAATTTTCGCCATACTGCTCTGCAATAAAGCTGCGTGCCATAGCATCTGCTTCTTCTGAAATACGGACAGAATCTGTTCTCAGGTAAGTAATCAGACCAACCGTTCCGATTCCCTTTACATCCACACCTTCGTATAACTGCTGTGCTAAGCGCATGGTTTTCTGTGTGGAGAAATTCAATACCTTGGATGCTTCCTGCTGTAAGGTACTGGTGATAAACGGCTGTGGAGCCTTTTTATTACGTTCCCCTTTTTTCACATCTGTTACGGCAAATTTTTCTTTTTCAAGCTCTGCCATAATAGCATCTGCCTGTTCTCTTGAGGTGATATTCATTTTTTCTTTTGCTGTTCCGTAAAACTTTGCAGTTAACGGTTTCTTCTCACCTTTTACTTTCAGGCTGGCATCTAAGGTCCAGTATTCTTCCGGTATAAATGCATTGATTTCACTTTCACGGTCGCAGATCAAACGCAATGCCACAGACTGTACACGTCCTGCACTTAAGCCTCTTTTTACCTTTGCCCATAATAACGGGCTGATCCGGTAACCCACCATACGGTCTAACATACGGCGCGCCTGCTGGGCATTCACTAAATCCATATCGATGTCTCTCGGTTTTTTTAAAGAAGTTTTTACTGCATTCTTGGTAATCTCATTGAAACTAATCCGGTAAACCTTTTTATCAGAATTTGCCAGATTCAGTGCCTGATATAAATGCCAGGAAATTGCCTCTCCCTCACGGTCCGGGTCAGTTGCAAGATAAATGACATCTGCTTTTTTCACTTCTTTTCTTAATTTTGCAAGTACATCACCTTTTCCCCGGATGGTAATATACTTTGGTTCAAATCCGTGTTCTGCATCAAAGCCTAATGTACTCTTCGGTAAATCTCTCACATGTCCATTGGATGCATCCACTTCATAATTCTTCCCCAGAAACTTTTTAATTGTTTTAACTTTTGCCGGTGACTCAACAATAACAAGATATTTAGCCATAACCCTGCTCCTTTATTTTGTTCTCTCTATACGGTTATTCATGCATTTTTATATAATAATTCTTATATACTTCTTTGATAAAACCTGCATTTTCCAGCGTCAGCAGTATCTCACACATCCGGTCTACCGGTAGCTTTGTTTCTTCCAAAATCTGCTGGGCACTTTTCGGTTGCAAATCGAGAACACTATACACCACCCCTTCATCTTTTTCAAGTACCTTTTTTGAAAAAGCATTGGAAACTACTATATTGGCAAGATCAATTTCAAGATCCTTAAACCATTCCTCCGGAGACACTATGATGCCAGCCCCCTGCCGTATCAGGCGGTTACAGCCTCCACTTAACACATCTCCAACACGCCCCGGAAGTGCATAAATATCTTTTCCCTGCTCTAAGGCAAAGTCTGCCGTAATCAATGAACCACTCCGCTCCTTTGCTTCTATTACAACTACCACATCTGAAAACCCGCTGATTAACCGGTTCCGTTGTGGGAACAACTTTCCCAAAGGTTTTGTCTGCGGCATATATTCAGATAGAATTCCGCCTTTTTGTGTCATGGTCTGATAAAGCCTCTGATTCTGTCTGGGATAACAGTAATCTGCCCCGCATCCCATAACAGCATAGGTTTCTCCCTCTGCCGCCATGGCACCACTGTGGGCTGCTCCATCAATTCCTGCTGCCAGTCCACTGATTATAATGCAGCCTGCTTTTACTGCCAGTTCCGCCAGATGTTTTGCATAGTAACGACCGTATTCACTGCATCTTCTTGCTCCCACAATAGCAATACTTTTCTTATCTTCCGGTGGCAGACTGCCCTTATAAAAAATTCCATAAGGTGGCTTATTGATATATAAAAGACGTTTCGGATAGTTTTCATCCTCTCTTGTTACAAGATACAGTCCGCTTCTTTTTAAATTCTCCCATGCTTCTTCTAAGTTCCATGCTTTTTTATAGGTAAGAACAGACTTCACATCTGCTTCGGTAATGCCCGGAATCTGCATGAATTCCTTTTCTGACATGTCATATAAGACTCTTGCACTTCCGGCAAAACGAAACAGTTTTTCCACTTTTCCGGTTCCAATGTTTTCTGCCATCTGTGCCATACACGCCAGCCAGTATTTATATTTCATTCCATTTATCCCTCCCAGAATTTCTTATCTACATTCCGATAACAGACCGCCTCACTTAAATGTCTGGTTAGGATTTCATCTGAACCGTCCATATCTGCAATGGTTCTCGCCACCCGCAAAATTCTATGATAAGATCTGGCTGTCAATTCCAGCTTCTGATAAATGCTTTCCATATACTGTTTTTGTTTTGTCGATAATCTGCAATATTTTGTCAGTAATGCCGCCGGAATTCTACTGTTATAACGAATATTAGTTCCAGCAAACCTTTGCTGCTGCCGCTCCATAGCTGCAACCACCCTTTTTCTGATTTCTGCCGAAGTCTCCTGATGCGGATTTTCTTTAATTAAATCCTGATATTCCACACGCTTTGTCTCTACACAGATATCAATTCTGTCCAATAAAGGCTGACTGATTTTCTTTAAATACTGTTCCACCATTCCTTTCGTGCAATGACAGCGGTTCAAATCCGGATAATATCCACATCGGCAGGGATTCATGGCAGCCACCAGCATAAAATCCGACGGAAATTCATAATTTCCGGCAAGCCTTGCAAGCTTTACACAGTGTTCTTCCATAGGCTGTCTTAAAATTTCCAAGGTTTCCCGCCGGAACTCCGCTAGCTCATCTAAAAAGAGCACACCATGGTGGGCGAGGCTGATTTCTCCCGGTCCCGGAACCATTCCACCACCTGCCAGTCCCTGTGGTGTTATGGTATGATGTGGATTACGGAAAGGACGTTCTGCCATCCATGCTTCACTTTCCGTCAAAAGTCCCCTTACACTGTATATTTTTGTTACCTCCAGGGCCTCCTCTTCTGTCATCTCCGGTAAAATACCCGGAATTCTCCTTGCAATCATTGTTTTTCCTGCGCCCGGTGGTCCAATCATCAGGAGATTATGTCTGCCGCTTACCGCAATCTCACAGGCTCTTTTCACAAACTGTTGTCCATTAATTTCTGAAAAATCCGGTACTTCTTTTCTCTTAACCTTTTTCTCATGCCCGATTTCTTCTTTCTCAGGCTCCCAGAATTTAATTTCATCATTAAAGCCTTTTATCACTTCTTCCAGTGTGTTTACACCAAACAGACGGATTCCTTTTACCAATGCAGCTTCTTTGGCATTTTCCACCGGCACCATACAGGCGTCCATCCGCTCCTGTGCAGCCTTTGTCACGATGGGCAATACTCCATGAATCGGTTTTATTCTTCCATCCAGTCCTACTTCTCCTACAATCAGAAGCTGTTCCAGCCTGTCTTTCGGAATAATCCCCATTGCTGCAAGCACTGCCACTGCTACCGGCAAATCAAAGGACGAACCGCATTTTCTTACATATGCCGGCGAGAGATTAATCGTAATCCGTTTTGGTGGGAGACGGTATCCACAATTTTTAAGGGCTGTCCGCACCCGCTCTCTTGCCTCCCGCACTTCTGCCGATAAAAATCCTACCATTTCAAACACTGGCATACCATCCGTCACATCTGCTTCCACGCGGATAGGAATGCTCTCAATGCCACGCACGATTGCCGTTGATACAATACTGTACATTAAATTTCACCTTTCTGTTTTGCAATTATTCTGTTTTTTGTAATTATTTCATTTTCTCTGTTCATTTTGTTTGTCCGGGATTTTTCTGCAGAAGAACTCTGCAATTTACATGAGCAGCCCCAAGATGGGTTATTCATCATTTATTTCGATAAAAAAGATGGACTCATCATATCATGAAATCCATCCTTTTCAAATACCAATTTAACACATTATAAAAATTTAATAATTGTAACCTTTTTCAAAATAAGCTTTCAGCTTCTCCAATGCCCTTTTTTCAATTCGTGAAACATAGGATCTCGAGATATTTAAACTTTTTGCAATCTCCTTTTGTGTCACCGGACAGTCCGTTTTCAAACCATAGCGCAGGTTTATGATAATCTGTTCCCGCCTGTTTAGAACCCGGGGCAGTATTTCATATAATGTCTTCACATTTCTGTCATACTCCATCTGCTCCACCACATCCGGTTCGTTATGCTCTACAATATCCAGTAAATGTATCTGGTTTCCCTCTTTATCTGTTCCGATTGGCTCATAAAGAGACACTTCCCTGGCAATTTTACGCTTACTGCGCAGATACATCAGAAGTTCATTTTCGATGCATCTCGCTGCATAAGTTGCCAGCTTATTTCCTTTTTCTACCCGGAAGGTATCGATTGCTTTAATCAATCCAATGGTTCCAATCGATATCAGATCTTCCATATCCTCTTCCACATTCTGATATTTTTTTACCACATGTGCTACCAGACGCATATTATGTTCTATCAGAATATGTTTTGCTTCAAGGCTGCCTTCCCCAAGCTGCTTTAAATATTGCTTCTCTTCCTGTATAGTCAATGGAGATAAAAATGTTTTCAATACAGCACCCTTAAAAAGCGATTTATTATATTCTATGCGTCTGCCAGGTTCTTCGTGCCTTTCCTCCTTTTTTTATCTCTATCCTTTTCTTCTGTGTCTTTTTCCTTTATAATTATCCTTATGAAGCGAATATTAGACTATACCATAACAAATGAATACAAAAACTATACGATAAGAGAATTTCTTACGGAAAAAGGATACCCGAAAGGGCTCCGGGCACATCTTTTCCGCACCAAAGATGTTCTTTTCCGAAACGGTGATACCGGGCACAGCAGTGACCGGCTGAAGGTTTCTGATAAATTAAAGATTATTTTAGAAGAATCTATGCCAAAAAGCTATCCCGCACCGGAAAACATTCCCCTTTCCATCCTCTATGAAGACGAAGATATTCTCGTTATCAATAAACCGGCACATATGCCTGTCCACCCATCCATGACACATTACGAGCATACCCTCTCCAATGCTGTCTTTTATTATCTGGGCAGCAAAAACGAAGCCGGTCCTTTCCGTTGCATCAACCGGCTGGATAAGGATACTACCGGTATCACAATCCTTGCAAAAAACAGTCTCAGTGGCGGTATCTTAGGCAGGCAGATGAATGAACGGAAAATCCACCGCACCTATCTTGCCATTGTCCGTGGTATTACCCCGGAATCCGGTACCATTACTGCGCCAATCGGCAGAAAGGAAGGTTCTGTATTAGAGCGTCAGGTAGATTTTGAGCAAGGTGAATACGCCTGCACCCATTACCGCAGACTAGCTGTGAAAAAAATTTTTCCAAAAAATACTTTTTCAAGGGAGCCTCTTTCACCGGATGCACTCTCCCTTATTGCTTTGCGGCTTGACACCGGCAGAACCCACCAGATTCGTGTCCATATGAGCTACCTCGGCTACCCTTTAATTGGAGATTTCCTTTATAACCCGGATTTTTCCCTGACAAAAAGGCAGGCTCTTCATGCCTGCCAGTTAAAATTCGAACATCCAATCACAAAGGAACAGCTCTGCTTTACGGCTCCACTTCCTGCCGATATGCAAATGCTGTTCCCTGAATTTCATGTTCCAAATCTGGACAATCTATTTTCGGATTAACGGATTCTTTCGGTAAGTCCGACTTTCTTCTGTACCTTACGCAAGGTCTTATTAGAATAATAAGCTGCTTTTTCGTCATTCATTTTAATCATGCTGTCAAGATAGGTCTTGTCTGCCATCAGTTCCCCATAACGTTTCTGCAATGGCTCTAACTCTGCAGCAACTGCCTCTCCTACTGCCAGTTTGAAATCACCGTAGCCTTTTCCGTCAAATTCTTTTTCGGTTTCTTCTCTTGTCTTACCGGTTACACAACCATAAATATCAATCAGATTACTAATGCCCGGTTTATCTTCACGATATACAATTTCACTGCCGGAGTCGGTTACTGCACGTTTAAATTTGCGGATAATGGTATCTTTATCATCTAAAAGGCGGATAGTTGCATTCGGATTCTCATCGGACTTTGACATCTTTTTCTCCGGCTCCTGCAGACTCATAATCTTTGCACCTGCTTTTCCGATATATGCCTCCGGAATTGTAAATACATCTCCGTAAATAGCATTAAAACGCTGTGCAATGTCTCTGGTGATCTCAAGATGCTGCTTCTGGTCTACTCCAACCGGAACCACATCTGCCTGATACAATAAAATATCAGCCGCCATTAATACCGGATAGGTATAAAGACCTGCATTGATATTATCTGCATGCTTTGCAGCCTTGTCCTTAAACTGTGTCATACGGTTTAACTCTCCCATATAAGTAAAGCAGCCTAATATCCAGCTTAATTCTGCATGTCCGGATACATGGGACTGATAATAAATACAGTTTTTCTCCGGGTCTAATCCTGCCGCTACATATAATGCATAAAGAGAACGGGCATTTTTGCGGAACTCTGCCGGCACCTGTCTTAAGGTAAGGGAATGTAAATCCATAACACCATAGATACATTCATATTCATCTGTAAGATTTACCCAGTTTTTCAATGCTCCCAAATAATTTCCAAGGGTAAGGGTTCCTGTTGCCTGCATTCCACTATATAAAATCTTCTTTCCGTCTAACATTTATTTATCCTTCTTTCTTTTATTTTTCAATACTTCATATCGAATATATGCATAAGTCTCTTCTTCGCCGCATTCTGCCAGCATATGAAGAAGGCACTCTAAAAGTTCTCTTGATTCCTCATGAATAATATGATACTGCTTTCCATGTTCGTAATAAGCCAGAGGACTTTCGTCGGTATATTTTTCTCTCTGGTAATTCCTGCTTGCTGCCACCCGGTCAATAAACATCTCAACAACATATTTTGTTGGCATCTTCATTCCAGTAATTCCGGTGCATTTCTCCGGTCCGTAATCAATCCAGTATTCCATATGATGCTTGTTTCTGCCCTTATGGTGCAGCCAGGCTGCGGAATACCCCTTATCCTCACGCTCGGCATTGTTGGGACTCATATTTCCCTGAAAATACTTACAACCCACTAAAAATTCCGTTGGTGAATATTTCGACAAATCATGCAATAAGCCCTGGCGGTAAAGTCCAACTTTAAAACAGCCTTTCATGACCAACATCTTGTGATGATTAATTGTGCAAAAATGTTTCCATGCTTTCATCTTACTTTATTTCCCTATTAATATCTGAATGGACATCCCGGCAATTTCTACCTGGACTGCATCCATTTTCATTTCTTTCTCCAGAAAACCATTTTCATTTCCTGTATCCATTACTTTATACCATTTTTTACTTTTTGGCAATTTCGGAAGTGCAAGGAACTGTTTTCCGGTGTGAAAATTATATGCCACATAAATCATTTCCTCACAATCCGCATACAGTCCGCAATAAAGCATCCCAACCGACTGGCGGTTCGGGCTAAATCCCACAGTCCATGCACTATCGCAGTGAAAAGAAAGATCCGGATATCCCAGTCCCTTATAATCATTCATCCGCATCGGCTCTTCCATCCGAAGAACCGGGTGTGCCTTACGAAAGGCTGTCATTTCCTTTACAAACTGTTGTAAGGATGCATATTTCTTATCATTTTTCCAGTTTACCCAGCCAACCGCATTATCCTGGCAATATGCATTATTATTTCCCCTCTGGGAATTACCAATCTCATCACCGGCAGCAAGCAGTGGAATACCCTGTGCTAAAAATACTGCCGTAATCGCATTTCGAAGCTGTTTTTTACGCAGGCTTTCTATATATTTTTTGCGGGTTGGTCCTTCTATGCCATAGTTGTCGCTGTAATTCCAGTCATTTCCATCAGCATTGTTTTCCCCATTTGCTTCATTATGTTTCTCACTGTACATAAATACATCTGCCAGTGTAAAACCATCATTAGATGCTGCATAATTCACAAATCCGGCATATTTCTTCTGCTTACGCATCTGGTTTACAAAATCGGTAAGACAGATTTCCTTATGATTTAACATTTTCCGCAACGGATAATAAAATTCATCCCGGTAAACAAATAAATGCGGATATGCATAATCCTGTTCCAGCAAATCCTCCGGAATCGTATCTGCAAACAGCTTACTGCGGCACAAAATCAAATCCTGTGCCATAGCACGAACCGGAAGATTTGCTCCCATCAGACGGAATCCATCCACATGATATTCCATCACCCAGAAGCGCAGGGCTTCTAACATCAGATTCTGATTGATGGTATCAGGAAAATAAATTTCCATAATACATTCCATGTCATTTTTATGCAATGCCTTAATTAATGATTTCAAGGCATGCTCCGGCTGTCTGCTTTTGGTAAATGCAGCCTTCGGCGCAAAATAATTGCCTTCGGTATAGCCCCAGCAATTTATCTTCTCAACTTCCGGCAGCTTCTTTGTATCCGTCTTCTGTTCTTCCTTCCAGGTCACATAATCCGGCAGTTCACAGGTTTCCGGTATCATCAGCTCTTCAAATTCATAAAAAGGCATAAATTCAACGGTTGTAACGCCCATATCACGAAGATATCCTATCCGGTTCTCTACTGCTTCAAAAGTTCCTTTTCTTGCTCCGCCATTACTACCCTCCATGGTAAAATTTCTCACATGAAGTTTGTACATGACCATATCCTTTTTGGCAATTTCCGGTGCCACATCCTCTTCCCAGTCAAAAACATCTGTGGAGAAACCGCTTTTCACCTGATAATCCATACCAAAGCGTTCCTTTTCTCCCCACTTTTCCCTGCCTACAATTCTTCTGGCATATGGATCTGTCATAACCTTACCGTCTATTTCAAAATTATAATCAAAAGAAGCCGGTTCAATGCCCATTACCATAATTGAGCGCAGTGCACCCACATAGTAAGTATCCGGAACCGGTATTTTCCCAATTTTCCCTGTTTTCTTTTCATACAGTACAATACTGCATTTCTGCTCTTTTCTCCCCTCAAAGGTAAATACAACCCCATCACTACGCACAACTGCTCCCATGGTTCTGTAATCGCCTTCCCGAACATTGTATTTCATTTCATCATCCTGCACTTTCCTATATTCAAGTCTCTTGAAAAGATTATAACACGATTCATTGACAATTGATATGTAAATTTTTATAATTATAGTGTAGTGTATTGTTAATTAGTGATATAAGAGGTATATTCATGCATACAGTTGCAACAAAGGATTTACACCCTGGCATGGTGACTGCCACTCCTGTCATGAGCAGGCATGGGCAGATGATTGTAGAAGCACACAAAATGCTGACAACTCAGATGATTGCACACCTTGAGTTTTACGGAATTGAGAGTGCCAGAATAATAGACGGTGCTCTGCCTGTTGATGCCATTCAGTCAATGGCTGAAGAAAAGGAAGCAGTTGACCGGTATTCTGAACGGGTAAGAAACAGTAAAGAATTCAAAGTTTTTAAAGCAAATTACGAAAAAAAAGTACCTTTTTTAGAAAAATCCATCAATGATTTTGTCACAAAAAACATTCCTTTAGATCAGGAGGCTCTTTTATCCTGCGCTTTAGATCTTTTTGCCAGACATTCCACTACAATTTCCATGTTCGATATGTTGCACAATATGCGCAAAATTACCGATTCCACTTATGCCCACAGTCTGAATGTTTCTTTAATCAGCCGAATGATTGGTATGTGGCAGGATTATAATGCAGATGATTTAGAAACTCTGACTCTGGGTGGTCTCTTACACGATATAGGAAAAAGTAAAATTCCACCTGAAATCATTAACAAGCCAGGGCGCCTGACCCCGGAAGAATATGAACTGGTGAAAAAACATTCCGAATATGGTTATGAACTGCTGAAAAATCAGAATGTATCTGTCCGTATCAAAAAAATTGCTCTCACCCATCACGAACGCTGTGATGGAAGCGGCTATCCAATCGGACTTATCGGAGATGATATTGATGATTTTGCCAATATCGTTGCTATTGCAGATGTCTACGATGCCATGACTGCTGACCGCTGTTATCGCCGCGGCGTCTGCCCGTTTGAGGTCATTGCCACTTTTGAGCGGGAGGGTCTGGGTAAATACAAACCCCAGTTTATTACCAGCTTCTTGGAGCATATTGCCAATACATATATTAACAATGATGTCATGCTAAGTAATGGCATGACCGGTAAAATTGTGCTGATTAACAAGCATCGCCTGACCCGTCCGGTGGTTCGGTTAGAAGACGGTAAATTTATCAATCTGGAAAAACGTCCGGAACTCTACGTTCAGACAATTATATAAAGAAAGAGGTATTTTATGGAAAACAAACAGTTAAAAGATGAAGACGATATCATGGTAACATTGAATTTAGACAATGGGCAGGATGTGGAATGCAAAATTCTTACTATCTTTGAAGCAGGAAAACAGGATTATATTGCGCTGATGCCCTTAGATGAAATGGGAAATGAAAATGCAGATGGTGAAGTATATATCTATCGTTACTCCGAGGATGAGGATGGAAATCCTTCTTTAGATAATATTGACAGTGACGAAGAATACGAAGTTGTCTCCGACCGTTTTGATGAATTATTAGATGAAGCAGAATTTGACGCAATGGACAACTAATCATCCATTACGTTTCCTGCAATTCTTTTAAGAACCGGGATGGTTCTGCACTGTGATTATTCAACAGCTCTACCGAGAAGAGGTAGAGCTGTTTTTTTGCTCTGGTCATCCCCACATAGAACATTCTGCGTTCCTCTTCCAGATCCGCATCTAAAACAGCTTTCTTATAGGGCATGATTTTCTCATTTACATCAATCAAAAATACCACATCATACTCTAATCCCTTCGAGCTATGTAGGGTTGATAAGACAACGCCCTCTCCCTTCGTCCGCTGCTTCTCCATGGCACGCTGTAATTCTTTTAAATATTTCTCTTTCTGTTTCTGCCAGTCATCAAAGCTATCGAACTCTTTGGTCATATCGGTAAGCTGTTCTAGAATATCCAAAAGTTCTTCCTCATTCATACCTCTCTGATCTGCATATTCTTTGATATAGTCATCGTAGCCGATTCCCTTGCGGATATAATTCACCGCTGCAAAAGGCTTCATTCCGGCTAACATTTTGCAGTCATGATAAAGCCGGTCGATTCTTCGTGCAATCCAGGACTGCTCCATTTTATCATAATAATCTGCCCAGACATCAAATGCTACGGTATCCTCTTCCAGACTGTCCCGCCCAATATAACGGTTCGGCCGGTTCATAATCTGTAAGAAGTCTGCCCTTCTTCTGCTTCCATGGGCAATCCGAAGATAACTTTCCATATCTTTTGCAATCCAATGCTCATAAATATTAGGAATATTATCCCTTGTACGGAAAGGAATATTATATTCCATCAACTGCTGCATCAGAAGTCTTGGCTGTGTATTAGTGCGAAACAGCACCGCTGCGTCCGACCAGTCACCACCAGCTGCGGTATATTCCTTAAGTGCATGAATCAATCCTAAATTTTCTTCCCGCTGCGTCCGGTAAGTCTTACATACTACCGCTTCCTTTGCCGGATGAAATGCCTTAATATCCTTTGCAAACCGCCCTGTATTGTGGGCAATCAGTCTTCCTGCCGCTGCCACAATATTTCCATCGGAACGATAATTATAATTTAATACAATCCGCTTTGCATCAGCATAATCCTTCTCAAAGTTCAGCATAATCTCCGGTCTTGCCTGGCGGAACCTGTAAATAGACTGGTCATCATCCCCTACCACAAAGAGATTATTTTCCGGTGCTGCAAGCATCCTTATAATCTCATATTGTAATCCATTGATATCCTGAAACTCATCAATTAAAATATATCGGAACTTCTTCTGCCAGAGTGCTAAGATATCCTTCCGCTGGCTGAAAAGTTCATAGGTATAAACTAACATATCATCAAAATCAATCAGCCGGTTCTTCTGCAGCATCTTCTGATAATTCATAAATACATCCCGGAATGTATGCTCTGGAAAATTAGAAGAATAATAATGTTCAATGGGAATGTTCGAATTCTTTACACCGCTGATTTCAGATAACAGAGTCTGGATACATTCATTTTCATCTTCATAGTCAATCGGAAAATGACGTAAAAGATTCCGGATAAATACCACCTTCTGCTCATCTCTTATAATATTTTCTGCCCGATAATGATAAGCATACTTTAATACCGTAAAAAACACCGCATGAAAAGTACCAAAAGTAGCCGTTGTGGATGTCTGATTCGTCAGCGAAAGAAAACGCTCCTTCATCTCCATAGCGGCTGCTTTTGTAAATGTCACCACCAGAATCTCTGATGGTGACACCCCATATTTTTCTATCAAATTTTTCGTTCGATGGGTAATTACGGCAGTTTTGCCTGAACCGGGCCCCGCCAGTGTAAGGCAGGGACCCTGATAAAAATCAACAGCTTCCTGTTGTGCTTCATTAAATTGCATGAAATGCCTCGTAACTTTTATTTCTCAAGTGCTTTCGTAAGAAGTGCAATTCCGGTACGGATACGTTTTAAGGACTCTTCCTTACCAATAATCTCCATAATTTCAGTTGCACCTGCCGGTGTCATCTGTTTACCGGAAACCGCTGTACGAACCGGCCATAATACATAACCATTCTTGCAGCCCTTCTCTGCCACAAAATCACAAAGTGTCTGATATAGTGCATCATTACTGTAATCCTGTTGAGCCTCTAATACCGGAAGAATCTCTGTCAAGACTTCCAAAGAGCTCTCTTCTGTGGTCTTCATCTTCTTATGGGTATACATTGCGGTATCATACTCTGGAAGTTCCTCAAAGAAGTCAATCAGATTCTCAATATCCGGGAAGATTTCAATTCTGGTCTTCACCATCTCTGCAATCTTGCGGATATCATAATCCCTGGTAATTACTTTCCGGATATATGGCTCTGCCATTTCAAAGTACGAATCAAAATCCATTGCCTTGATGTATTCGCCATTCATCCATTTCAGCTTTGTATAGTCAAATACAGCCGGTGATTTGCTCATATGATGATAATCAAAGGCTTTTACCAGCTCCTCTAAAGAAAAGATTTCCCGGTTATCTGCCGGACTCCACCCCAGTAATGCCACAAAGTTTACAACTGCCTCTGTTAAAAATCCCTGTTCAATCAAATCTTCGTAGGAAGAATGTCCACAACGTTTACTTAACTTCTGATGCTCTTCGTTGGTAATTAACGGACAGTGTACATACACTGGCACATCCCAGCCAAAAGCTTCATACAGACGGTTATACTTTGGAGAAGAAGAAAGATATTCATTTCCTCTTACTACATGTGTAATTCCCATCAAATGGTCATCTACTACGTTGGCAAAGTTATAAGTCGGATATCCGTCTGATTTAATCAGAATCATATCGTCCAGCTCCGCATTATCAACGGTAATATCTCCATAGATTTCATCATGGAAGGTTGTTGTTCCTGTCTGAGGATTGTTCTGACGGATAACGTATGGGACACCTGCAGCAAGCTTTTCTTCTATTTCTTCCTTGCTTAAATGCAGGCAATGCTTATCGTAAACAATAATCTCTTTACCTGCAACAGTCTGACGCAGACTCTCTAAACGCTCCTTATCACAGAAACAATAGTATGCTTCTCCTTTTTCAATGAGTTTCTTCGCATACTCCAGATAAATTCCCTGTGCCTGACGTTCACTCTGCACATATGGGCCAACACCGCCATCCTTGTCCGGACCTTCATCATGTAACAATCCAGTCTTCTCAAGGGTACGGTAGATAATATCTACCGCTCCCTCAACATAACGTTCCTGGTCTGTATCTTCAATTCTTAAAATAAAATCTCCGCCCTCATGCTTTGCAATTAAATATGCATAAAGTGCTGTACGCAGATTTCCTACATGCATTCTTCCTGTAGGACTTGGTGCAAATCTGGTTCTAACCTTGCTCATTCTATTAACCCGCTTTCTTACTATTAATTTAATTCGATTTCCCGTAATTCCTTTGGAGGAAGCTGCTTGGTAGAAGCTTTCTTAATCTTCTCGATTTCCTGTTTTGCTTTCGGAATCGGAAGAATAGTTCCTGCTCCGGCGATACATCCGCCAGGACATCCCATTCCTTCAATCATACATCCATTCATCTTACCAGCCTTGGCAAGCATCAGCATCTTCTTACATTCAGCAAGACCTTCTGCATGTTCAATCTTAACATCCACATCCGGATAATATTCATGTACACATTTTTCAATGGCATCTGCAACACCACCGGCACATGCATATCCACGACCTGCAGCAGTTGCATCATGCATGGAGCTTTCACCCTCTGTCTGGTTCGGATCAATTCCTTTTGCTGCAAACATAGCGTCTAACTCTTCAAATGTGATTACAAAATCAACATCGCTTCGTACAGTTCTTCTGCTTGCTTCCAGTTTCTTAGCAGCACACGGTCCGATAAATACTACTTTTGCATTCGGATGTTCTTTCTTAATGCTTCTTGCTGTAGCAACCATAGGTGTAAGCTCAGAAGATACGCTCTCGATTAAATCCGGGAACTGTGTCTTTGCAAGCATGGACCATGCAGGACAGCAGGAAGTAAGTAAGAACGGAAGCTCTCCTGTTGCAACATGATTTGCATAGTGATGTGCTTCTGCTACTGCACCGATATCAGCTCCAAGTGCAACCTCTACAACCTCTGAAAAACCAAGTTCTAATAAAGCTGCCTTTACATGCTTTGGAGTAGCTCCAGGTCCGAACTGACCTACAAATGCAGGTGCAATTTCAGCGATAACTTCTCCGCCTTCTTTCATACACCGGATCAACTGGAAAATCTGTGATTTATCTGCAATTGCTCCGAATGGGCAGCTTACCATACACTGACCACAGGATACACATTTATCTGCATCAATCTTTGCTCTTCCGTATTCATCTGTTCCAATTGCTCCAATTCCACAAGCCATGGAACAAGGTCTTTCTTTCTTGGAAATTGCATCATATGGGCAGGCTGCTTTACATCTTCCACATTTGATACATTTCTCCTGGTCGATTACAGATTTGCCATCTACCTGGGAGATTGCTCCCTTTGGACATACCTCCATACATGGATGTGCAATACATCCCTGACACATATTGGATACTTCATATTTCTTTTCTTCGCACAGATTACATGCAGATGGAATTACCTGCATAAGAGGTGGCTCATAATATTTTTCTGCCACATTGCTCTCTTCGAGGCCACTGGTAACATGTACCGGTTTATCCTGTGGCCGTAAAGACATACCCATAGCAAGTCTTACTCTTTCTGCTGCAATCGCACGTTCTCTATAAATACTTTCACGGTATGTAGGAACATCTCCAGGGCAAACTGTATATGGAACTGCCTCAACGGCATCGTTCAGGTTTGCACTGTCTGCTTCATAAGCAATTTTTGCTACCTCCGTAAAAATGCTTTTTCTCAAATCTGATACTGGTGTACGTAGTCCTCTCATCGTTTCCTCCTAGAAAAAAATTGTATTATATCATTGTTCATAACCACGCACAGTATTATCAATATATAACACTATGCTAACAATAATCTAGCACACCACTTTCAATAATACAAGTAGCCTGCTCCTATGTTCTAAAATAAATACTTCTTACTACTTTTTCCTCTGGGAACATTCTTTGCAGACCGCATCCGTATCTGTCCTTCCACTACATCCGCTGCAGCCAATGCAGCCTCCCTCTTTTTTCTTTTTCATCATAGCATATACCGCAAAGGCGCACCAGCAAAGAATCAGTAATAGCAAAATAATATCATTAACGCCCATAATATCTGCCTCCTAAAAAATCAGGCTGCCAATCTGAAAGACAACAAATGCTGCAATCCATGCAACCACGCACTGCATTACCACAACACCAAGTGCCTGAAGCTTTGAACCCATCTCCCGTCTGATTGCTGCAATCGCTGCTACACATGGTGTATAAAGTAACGTAAACACCAGGAAGCTGACTGCTGATACCGGCGTAAACAGAGTTCCAAGGCTGTTGCCCAAAGCAGTCACACTGGTTCCAAGAAGTACACTCATGGTACTGATTACTGCTTCTTTTGCAGTAAATCCGGTAATCAAAGAAGTGGATACTCTCCAGTCCCCAAATCCAAGCGGCGCAAAAACCGGTGCAATCACACGGCCGATTAATGCCAGCAGGCTGTCTGCGCTGTCAGATACTACATTCAGTCTGGTATCAAAAGACTGTAAGAACCAGATAATAATCGTTGCAAGGAAAATAACGGTAAATGCCCTCTCTAAGAAATCCTTTGCCTTGTCCCACATCAGGAGTACCACGCTCTTTAAAGATGGCAGCCGGTAATTCGGAAGCTCCATGACAAAAGGCATCGGTTTTCCACGGAATGCGGAATGCTTGAATAAAAGTGCCACCAGAATTCCCATTACCATTCCACCAACATAAAGTGCAATCATAACAAGCGCCTGATATTTTTCAAAAAATGCTGCTGTAAATACCGCATAAATCGGAATTTTTGCCGAACAGCTGATAAATGGTGTCAGCATAATGGTCATTTTCCGGTCTCTTTCGGATGCTAAAGTTCTGCTTGACATTACTGCCGGAACCGTACAACCAAATCCAATCAGCATTGGAACAAAGCTTCGTCCGGAAAGTCCGATTTTACGCAGCAGTTTATCCATAACAAAGGCAACTCTTGCCATATAACCGGAATCTTCCAGAATAGACAGGAAGAAAAATAAAACCACAATAATCGGCAGGAAGCTTAATACACTTCCGACTCCGGCAAATACACCGTCAATAATCAGGCTGTGTACCACCGGGTTAATTCCATAAGAAGTCAACCCCTTGTCAGCAAGATTCGTTATGTATGCAATAAAAACTGCAAGATAATCACTTAAAAATGCTCCGATAACACCGAAGGTCAGCCAGAATACCAGCAGCATAATCAGAAGGAACAGCGGGATAGCAAGATATTTATTCGTTAATACGTTGTCTATCTTTACACTACGGATATGTTCTTTGCTCTCATGGCACTTTGTTACTGATTTACTGCACACCTTTTCAATAAAGGTATATCTCATATCCGCCAGAGCGGCATTTCTGTCCATATGATGGTCTGTTTCCATTTCTTCAATACTGTGTTCCATCATATCCAGTTCGTTCTGGCTCAGCTTCAGTCTGTCAATAATGTCTGTATCCTGCTCTACAATCTTCGTTGCTGCAAAACGTGGTGACATTCCGATATTCTGTGCATGGTCTTCTACCTGATGGGATACCGCATGAATGCAGCGGTGCACAGGACCTTTCTCGCAGAAATCCGTTACCTTTGGATATATCTTCTGTCCTGCCATCTTCATGGCGCTGTGTACCAGGTCTTCCACTCCCTCTCCCTTTACCGCACTGATTGGAATAACCGGAATTCCCAGTTCTAAAGACATCTGTTTTACATCAATACTTCCGCCGTTGTTACGCACCTCATCCATCATATTCAGAGCTAATACCATCGGAATATGCATTTCTAACAACTGCAGGGTCAGATAGAGATTTCGCTCAATATTTGTTGCATCTACAATATTGATAATTCCATCCGGCTTTTCATTTAAAATAAAATCTCTTGTTACAATCTCCTCACTGGTATATGGACGCAGAGAATAGATTCCCGGCAGGTCAACTACCGACGCATCCTTATGCTCTCTGATTTCTCCCATTTTCTGGTCAACCGTTACACCCGGGAAATTTCCAACATGCTGGTTGGAACCGGTGAGCTGATTAAATAATGTGGTCTTACCACAGTTCTGGTTTCCTACTAATGCAAATATCATTCTAGTTCTCCTCCGGTTCTACTTCAATTTTTCCGGCATCTTCTTTTCGTATGGTCAGTTCATATCCACGAATCCGGAGTTCAATCGGGTCTCCCATAGGTGCTACTTTACGCACCTGCACCTTTGTCTTTGGAATCAGCCCCATATCTAAAAATCTACACCGCAGTGCTCCTTCTCCCCCTACTTTGGTTATTACCGCTTCTCTTCCAATTTCAAGTTCATCCAGTGTCATCTATTTTCCTCTTCTCTTGTTATTGATATTTTTTCTCAATTAATTATTTTACCGCAGGATTCTTTTTTTCACAATATAAAATCTCACATTCCTTTTCATCTGCACATATATTAATATGAATATTTTTATTGAGGTCAGCATATGAACAACTGTAATTGTCAGCCACAAAGCAGCCGTCCGGCTGTTCCGACACCTTATACGAAACAGTTTGCCTGTAATCAGGAACTTGCCATGGCTTATGTTCCATGGCAGCAGTTCGGCAATCTGTACGAACCTGACCAGGCTCTGCGTAATGGCACAGTCTTTCAGGATTTAAATAAGCCTTTCCATGGTTCCATGAAAGGAGGCAGATTCTGATGAATAATATGCCAATGGACCAGTCCCAGCTTTTAGACTGGATTAATCAGGTCAGCTTTGTAGCTTATGATACTGCCCTTTACCTTGACACCCATCCTTATGATGAAGAAGCACTTTCCTTCTATAACCACTACCGTACCCTGCGGTTAAAAGCAGTGAAAATGTATGAAGAAAAATATGGTCCCCTGACTTTAGACGGTGCCGACACAGACGGTCACTGGAGCTGGGGAAGCATGAGAAATCCATGGGAAGGGGGAAATTGTTAAATGTGGCAGTATGAAAAAAGACTGGAATATCCGGTCAACATCAAACAGACCGATCCGAAAACCGCACAGTATATCTTAAGCCAGTACGGAGGTCCTGACGGAGAAATCAACGCATCCTTACGTTATCTCTCCCAGCGCTATTCCATTCCTTACCGTGAAGTAGCCGGACTGCTTACCGATATTGCGACAGAAGAAATTGCCCATTTTGAGATGATTGCAACCATCGTACACCAGCTTACCAGAGACCTGACTCCGGAGGAAATCAAAGCCTCTAACTTCGGTCCTTACTATATTGACCACACCCTTGCCGTATGGCCACAGGCTGCCGGTGGTGTTCCACAGAATGCCTGTGAATTCCAGTCCAAAGGCGATCCGATTACTGATCTTATGGAAGATATGGCTGCAGAGCAGAAAGCCCGCACCACTTACGATAACATTCTTCGTGTCGTAAAAGACCCGGACGTTGTAGATCCGATTCGTTTCCTGCGTGCCAGGGAGGTCGTACACTTCCAGCGTTTTGGCGAAGCACTCCGGATGGTACAGGAACACCTTGACTCCAAGAACTTCTATGCATGTAACCCGGCTTTCGATAAGAGCTGCGGCTGCAAATAAAACTGTGAGCGAAAAGAATGTGCCTTGGCACATTCTCGCGCCTGCGGCGGTTGCTTGCGACATCTACCTTATACGCCGCAGTGTGCATCCTCGCGGAGCGTTTTTAACTTTACAGGAAAGCAATTTCCTGTAAAGTTAAAAATAGCGTATCACCGATATTTTCTATCGATGATACGCTATTTTCATTCTCCGGTTCCGCAGAGCCGGTCCACAGAATTAATAATCTCACGGACTTCCGGGATTTCCTCATGATACTCTTTCATGAGTTTTTCAATTTCTTCCTTCTGTTCTAATACTACATCCATGTTATATTCAATGGATGCCCGGATTTTCTGCCGCCGGCTCAATAATTCATGCTTGATTTCCACCATTTCACGCTTATCTACCAGTGCATTGGGCTGACTAATCCAGACCTTTGCATCATAAAGTTCATATTTTTGCAGCATGTGTACTAACTTTCCATTAAAATATTCCAAGTCATCACTGTTCCGCTCAAATTTTTCTCTTTCCCGTTTGGCTTCTAAGTACTGCTCCCAGAGATAGGTCAATTCATAGGAATTATGCACATGGTATTTCTCGCAGGCATAATCCACCGCATTCGTAGAATTTACATACTTTATTTTAGTATGGTTCAAAAGAGTAATGGCATGATTCATGTTCACTTCTGCCCGCTTGATTTCTCTTGTATTATTCTGATTCCGGTACAGCATAAAGAATCCACTGGCTGCCGCAGCTACCATCAGAATCGTAAATAGAATCCGTACATCCATTTCCAATGTCACATGAAGAACCAATATGACTGCAAGGAATGCCAGTACCATGCCAAATACTACATAGGATGCCTTCCGCAGAATCTTCTGTTCTTCCATTAACTCTTCCCGGTAATAGGCCCATTCATTCTTCTCCCCTTCCAGGTAATTCATATCACGCTTTACGGCCGCCTGATACATCTCATTTGCCTGCAGGGTCCGGATGGATTCCGTCAGAGTCTCCTCTTCCTGTTCCATCTGTGCATACTGCGTATCTGTCAGCTTCTTGGTTGCTTTCAGATAATCGGAACGGGACTGATCCAGTGTAAGAATACTGTTTGCAGTATCTCTTAAAGCAGCTGCCTCATCTTCCGGCAGTTCTTCAATAATCTGGATATCCTTTAAATAAGAAGTCACCACACGATATTCAGACTTTTCATTTTCCAGGGTCTTTGTGGTGTCAATCATCTGTTCACAGTGACCCAGAACATAATGTTGTACTTTATGTTCATCCTTCCGGTCTTCTTCCGATAACGTATCCTCTGTGATACATTCTAAGACCTCTTCAATTGTTTTCTTTGGTTTCCTTTTTCTTCTAAAAAATTTAATCAATGTTATGCCCACCGTCCATTGCTTTCGTAAATATATTTTTTCTTATCCAGCACATCCCGAAATGCTTCCAGTACTTCTTCCTCATCATTCCATTGCTTATGAATATCCTCTAATGTCTTTTGCAGTTCTTCTGATACTTCATAAACCTGTTCCTTTTCATCCGGTGCTGCCATCCGCCATGCTTCTTCCATCTCCCGCATACATGCCGGATTGTTATTATAGTCATAAGCTTTCTTAAAGCATCGTGCCGCATCCCGGTACAGGAATAATCCGGTATGTGCAACTCCAATATTATTCCATATATTTCCTATGACAGAAGCAGCCAGCTTCCCCGCCTCTTCCTTCTGCAGCAGACGCATATATTCCCTGATAGCCATGACATACCGGTGATTCATAAGGCTTCTGTCTGCCCTGATTTTCATACATTCAATTTCTGATTTATTTTCTATTTCTGCCAGTGCATATTCGATTTCATCTTTTTCTTTCTTTGTGCAAAAGCCGCAGTCATCCATCAGAAGCCGGACTTTCTTTGCCAGCGTCATTTTCTTTCGGACAGCCTCTTTTAACTGCCCGGCTAACTCCAGGTCTTTTAACTCCTCTGCAATCCAGCTGATTAAATCATCCGACACAAAAGAATCGTCAAGATATTCCGTGTGGTTTAAAATATACCAGTTCAATTCCTCCAGGGAATAGATATTTATCATATTCTGTTCTAAATAATATGGCACATCGGTTTCTTTCCGATTGCATAAAATCAATTCTCCCATGAGTTCTCCTCCTACAGTTCCATTTTATATTCCCACACTTTTTCAGAGCTTTTATAAATCTCTCCAAATCCAAGGTCCCGTATGGTAACCTTTACAGCGGAATCCGACAGTGCTTCTGTCATAACAGAAAGTCTGGTCATACGTTCCGGCCGTTTGGGAATATCCGTAAGCTCTAAGGATTCTATCTTTGCTTCCCTGCTGTCCGGAAGCTGCAGCCAGAAATCAACGGTATTCGTACCTGCCAGTAAAATCTCGCACTGATTCTTTGCTTCATACCAGTTTTCTCCTGCACTTACCAGTGTATGGAAAATAAGTTCTTCCCGATCTTTTACTTTAAGGCTGATATTTACCTTCATCTCATTCTCGCCAATATAGACAAACTGCCATGGCTGCATTCCGGTATGGATGCAGGATGCATAACAGGCTCCCTTAGCATAAAGATTTTTGCCCAAGAAAACATGCCTTCCGTTGCAGAGAAATTTTAAGGATTCTCTCATCCATTCTCCATCAAAACTATCCCCGGTCAGATATACCGAAGAATAAATTTTACGGGAAACGGCATCTGTTACTACATCTAAAAACGCAGTGTCTTTATTGCCAATCAAAGGACCATAATCTTTCAGATAAATATGAACCAGCTGTGGTGTGGAATTCAGATTACGCTCCATGTAATAAAAGCGCATACTGTTCTTGGAATAATCAAAGAGAACTGCATCATGCAGCCACAGTTCTTCCTTCTGGCTTAAAGCATAGTAATAAAAGCTTTCTGCATAATCGATGACATGATACTGCTCTTTTGTCCACTTCATCCGTCCGGCTATTTTTTCAATCAGTTCCATCTTCTCCCGGTTTAAAGTATCCATGGTAATGGTAATTCTTGCCAGCTTCATGGATGTGCCGAATTTCTGCGGTACCGTAAGAATTTTACGGACAAAGAGACTTAACAGTTCTACCGTATCATAAGTTTCCCCTTCCACGGTAACCTGTTCGCCTGCCAGTGCCCGGCCAAAGAGCCGGTCACAGCCGCTTCCTTCGCCATTTTTCATGACAGTCTCTGCTTCTTTTCCGTAATACCACTGTCCGATTCCTCTCCGCTTACAAAGGCTTAATGGAATCTGGTACAATTCACTGCCTGCCACGGTACTGATGGTATCCGGCTCTGACATATCGGATGTACAATATGATACTAATGCGTATTTTTTTCCAAAATCAAGTCCTATTGAAAGGCTTTTTTCCTTCATACCATCACCCTGTTATTGTTTTCCCTGTTATTACATCAGTTGAAAACGTTCTTCATTCCTTTTCTTCATGCTGTCATATTTCCGTAAAAGCCGCTCTAACTTCTCATAATCCTTTAAGGTATATTCTAATTCCATTTCATTCAACATATCATAGGTGCTTCCGTTTTCCCTGCCACAGACATCCTTACAGGAAAGCCGTCCACTCTCAGTCACAACGGACTCCCGTGGTGCTTCCTCTGAAATATAATACGGAATTTCTTCTCCAAAGAATACGATAAATTCTTTTACGAAAATGCCCTCATACATCTCATTCATATCTTCATCCACATAGGATTCACCCTTCTGATAGTGAACCACCACACGCTTACTTGGGTTTGTCCGGTATTCCAAAAACTTCCGGTCGTAAAAATGAAATCGATAACGGATCTCTTCCGGCATCTGCTGATAAAATGCAAAATAAAGATTCTGTGCCAGCTGCTCCTGTAGAAGCTGCTCTGTCATCTCCATTACACCTTTTTCTTCTATGGACAAATCCCTCTTCGCCACTGCATAAAGCAGTGCCAGCTTCATCACCTGGCTTAATTCTTCCTGTTCCTCATAATTTTTCTTTAAGCCTCTAATGACATTTTCCGGTACAATGCCCTGATGCACAAAATAGAAATGTGCGAAATAATTTACATATGCTTTTTGCAGAAGATGAGGTGCTCCGTGTGACACAAAGCTTTCATAAATGCTCTGCACCTGTTCTACAAATTCTGCTGTATATAACATCTGCATCAATAACCGTTCTTCCAAGTCTCTGGTATCTATATCAAAAGTCTGCGCTGCTGACCAGACCGCCGCCATTACACGGGTCGGACCGCAGTAGAACTGTGCTAAATACTGCAGCATCTCTTTACTGTATTTCTTCGCCTGAAAAGTCACTGCACAAAGTGCCAGCAGGAAGTCATCACTTTCATAATCCACTTCTTCTATTTCATAAGTCAGAAGTGCTGTCAGTTTCTCCAGCCGGATGCCTTCCCAGCCAAATTCCCGGATATCCGGATATGCAATCTCATATAACCGGTATTCCAACATCAGATTCAAAAGATAGGCTCTGTCATCCCGCTTCATAGAAGAAAGCGGTGCATGACGCAGACACTCTTCCACCAGTTCCTGATTATCTTCCTGCTCATAGAAATGTACTGCCTTTGCATAAAGCTCTGCCCGGTAACTTTCCCGCAATGCTTCCTCTTTTAAGAAGATGCGTAAATACTCACTATCCTCTGGCATAAATGCAAGGTGGGTATCCCTGGATGTAAAATGATACAAAAGATACGAAATCTCATATGGTGCATATTCCATGCAGGTACGGTAAAAGGCACCAGGCCTCATCAGCTTTTCCAGCTGGTATGAAATCTCACTGCCATACCGGTATCCCTTCGTATCCTCAAATACAATGACATAGTCCTTGCTGTATAACTCAAAATAAGCACTGCCATTTACAATCGGCACACACTGCACTTTTCGCAGCTGGTCATGCAAAACATACATCCGCACAATATTCGGTGCAAAGCAGTTCATTTTATGGGTAAAGAGAATCTTCGCCAGTGGTCCTGCCATCTCTTTTTGTATCATGCCTTTATTTAATAAATCAGAATAGATAATCGCCAGATTATCATCAATATGACCTTCTTCTATCTGGGCAATTGCGAATTCTTCCATCCGCTTCCGGTAACTGGAATATACCTCCGGCTCTTTCTCCTTTAACGCTGCTACATTTGCAAGCAGAGCCGCCTTCTGTTTGTATGGAATGCTGCTGTTATACTGAAAATACATCTGTATCATCCGTGGAATTTTCTTAATGGCAAGTAAATCCATGGACATTAAATATGCTTCATTTAATCCTGCCAGCCGCAAATCTTCTTCCACGCCACGTTCAAACCAGATATGATAATGCAATCCAAAACGCTGTCCTCTTATCAGGTAAGCACAGATTGCTGACAACATCTGATTATTCTGAAATTTATCATATGCCACGCACATAGTCTTATAAAGCAGCGGATGAAATACCCGTTTTTCCGATACCAGCGTCGTAATCTGCATGGCAAGGTCACTGGTCAACACACCTTTTTTTGCCGCCCAGTAAAGAATGCGGATTTCAAAATCAGTAAGTCTCGTTAAAAGATACGGATTCTGCCAGTATAAATAGAATCCTTCGATATAGAAAAACGGACTGTTACAGCCGTCTAACATCTGGCTCTCAATTGCCCGGATTTTCCTGGTATCATTCTCACAATATTCTTTCTTTAAGAAAAGCAGCATCCAGAACACCCGGATATCATCGGTTTTCTGATAAATTTCTTCAATCTCTGCAGTCAGCCGGTTCACATAGGATTCTTCACGCTCCCACAACGTACGGAGATAGAGAAAATATGCATAAAGCGGTGTATCTTTTGCTTCCTCTTTCCGCCGGAACTCATCAAATAACCACTCTGCCTCCTGCTTCTGTCCGCTTACCAGTAATGCCTGTATTTTCATCAGAAGATACCAGTCATTTTCCGGCCGCATTGCAATCAGATGATTCAGTGCATCTAACATTCCTGATGCAAAAAGTCCTGCGCCAATCTTTTTCATACGATAATTGAGATAGATTCCGGTGATATGTGCAAGTGTTCTCTGCTCTTCCAGATAATCGATATGCTCCTGTTCTCTGCGCTCCGGCGTCCTGATTATGGTAATCTCATAAGTAAGATGCTGATAAATATTTTCTAAAGTAATTCTTCCATAATTTTTTCCGGTATGAAGTTCTGCCGGGTCAATATAATAAATAAGGTCGCAGATACTTCCGGTAAAATCATCTGAAGTATAAACATTCTTTTCCAGTTTTAAGAAGCTGCTGTCTGTCTGTGCTTCAAAGCTTATATACCCCCAGCCATTCTTCTGCACAAAAAGCGTTTCCTTCTGCTCCTCTTTGATATCCCGATAGGTAATTTCCTGTTCTTTTAACGCAAGTTCAATGCGTGGCTTGGCATTAATCGTAACCAAGAACTCCTCCATACCGGAAATCAATGCTCCCGGTCCGCCAAAGCCGGCATACCATAATAGTTCTTTTCCTTTTTCTTCTTTTAATACATGTTGAAAGCCCTGGGAAGCAAACAGATGGTAAGCTTCCATATAATCCGTCTGTGCCAGTTTGATAAAATCACTGAGATTTCGGATTCTTCCGGTAGACGCATTTCCATAAGGCCGGATTATAGACACAACAAAAGAAAGGCTGTATTCCAACTGATTACAAATAATACAGAATTCACCCTTTTGTATATCGCCAACCCGGAAACCCTCACTATGGAACTGAAATCCGATTCGGACTTCTTCCCCTTCAAATTCCGGTGTCAGACATTCCATATATGGATTAGAGGAATAAATCAGCCCCTTTACCGGAACATGGTTGGATACTTCAATCACAAATTCTCCCGTATAACCCTGTCCCTCTAATACCTCAATTTCAATCTTCTCTTCCGAAAGAGATAAAACCGGCTGTTCCTGTTCAAATTTTCCTGCTGCAAGTCTCTGAATCCGTCTACGCAAAATGTCACCTGCTTTTCCTTCTCCGATATGAGATTTTGTTGCTTTTTCCCTCATTACAGTTATAATAGATTATAAACTATTTAAAACACACATGCAACTTTCTTTCCGTTGTATTTTAACAGGAGGTCTTTTTCATGATAACACCAAAAGAACATTTTCACGGAAGTGATTTAGAGAAAATAGAAGCCGTTTACGGTATCAAAAAAGAGGATATTACAAGCTTTTCCGCCAATGTCAATCCCTTAGGCGTATCTCCGTTACTGCGAAGTACTTTGGCTTCCCATATTGATGCCATTACATCCTACCCGGACCGGGAATATACTTCTTTAAGAAAATGTATTGCTGCCTATACCGGCACCGATGCCAGCCAGGTCATTGTAGGAAATGGTTCCACGGAATTAATCTCTCTTTTTATTCAGATTGAGCATCCGAAAAAAGCCATGATTCTCGGTCCGACTTATTCGGAATATGAGCGCGAAATTTCCTTAGGCGGCGGTACTACACTCTACTATCCACTCCGGGAAAAGGATGATTTCGTCCTTGATGTGGATGATTTTACCGCTCACTTAAATGAAAGCATCGACCTTTTAGTACTCTGCAATCCCAATAACCCTACCTCATCCTGCATCAACCGGACGGATATGCGCCGGATTTTAGATATCTGCAAGCAATATGATATCTTTGTCATGGTGGATGAGACTTATGTGGAATTTGCCGATAACATGGATGAAATTACCGCAGTTCCACTGACCCACTACTATAACAATATTATTATCCTGCGTGGAACATCCAAATTCTTTGCTGCTCCGGGGCTCCGCCTTGGCTACGCTATCAGCGGCAATCAGGATTTAATCAAATCCATCAATACAAGAAAAAATCCATGGACCATTAACTCTCTTGCCGTAATTGCCGGAGAATTGATGTTTACCGATGAGGAATACATCCAGCAGACAAAATCTCTTATTTCTTCAGAGCGTGCCCGGATTTATGAAATCTTTAAAAATCACCCGGATTTCAAACCATACAAGCCATCCGGCAACTTCATGCTTCTTAAAATCTTAAGGGAGGACATTACTTCTGCGGATTTATTTGATAAAGCAATCCGGAAGAATATGATGATTCGCGACTGCTCTACTTTTCCTTTCTTAGATAACAAATACATCCGCTTCTGCTTTATGATGCCGGAGATGAATGATAAGCTGATTGACTGTCTTCTTTCGAAGTAATTTCTTATTTTTTCTCCGCTAATCTGTGCCAGCCGAAACTGCCACTGGCAGTTTCTATGGAATTCATGGCGACGTAAAAAGGCGAAACCAGTCTATTTTTGATTGGTTCCGCCTTTTCTTACTTTACAGAAAATTGCTTTCCTGTAAAGTGAAAAACGCTCTGCGAAGATACGCAACAAGTAGTTTTCTCATTTACTCCAGATTTAATTTCTTATGGGTAATCAATGCTGTTATGATATAGCATACAATTGATACACCGATGTAAAGTACCATGCTCTTTGAAAATATATTTCCATACATATTTGCAATCGTTATGCTAAAGAAGCTGTCATCTCCCATTGCAGCCTGTTTCTCAACAAATCCATTTGCTGAATTAATGGATATCACAAAAGATATGATCTGAAGAATCGCATAAAGCACACCATACATCACAATCGACATTGCAACTTTGTGGCGGAACAACTGACCGATTGCCATGCTGGCATATACCATAAGCATAGCGGAAAACGCAGAAATCACACTATATAATATTGCCCAGCCAAAGAGTGCCGGAATCGAAATTCCTATCATATCTCCCAGCTGCTGCAGTAATTCTTCCAGCTTGATTCTTTCCCCTTCATTACCCAGATTCAATCCAGCTGTCACTATCAATGAAAATGCCGAAACATAAACAAGTATTGATGTAATTGCATGCCAGAATACCGCCACCAAAAGCTTTCCATTAATCAAGGAAAAGGTGGTTACCGGAAGGGTATGTGACAAATAACCTTCTGCACCATACATGCTGTGGTAAAACCGAACCAGCAGAAAAATAAATGCCGTAACGCTCAATGCAATCAGCCCAATGATATACAAGAGAAGCATTGCCAGCCCGACCAAGGCTCCTATATCTGTTTCGAAAACCTGCATTTTCATCATCAGCATGCCAATTAACGTAACGCCGACCAAAACCATTGCCAGTGGAAATAATACTTTCCAGGTTGCTTTCATTTCATGTTTCATTACTTTTCCTAACATCTAAACACCTCCCGGAACAAAGCATCCACCGATTTACCCTGATTAATTCTAATATCATCTACTGATGAAGTCAGGCTGATTGTTCCATTCTGAATAAAGACTACCTCATCTAATACATTCTCAACATCTGCAATCAGATGGGTTGAAATCAGAATCGTTGCATTCTCATCATAGTTGGTAAGAATCGTCCGCAATATATAATCTCTTGCCGCCGGGTCTACTCCTGCAATCGGCTCATCCAGAACATATAAGTCCGCACGACGGCTCATTACTAAAATAAGCTGCACCTTTTCTTTGGTTCCCTTGGACATGGATTTTAATTTATCATTGGGATTAATGGATAATTTTGCCAGCATATCATAAGCTCTTACCACATCAAAATCCTGATAAAAATCTTCAAAATAATCTAAAATATCACGTACCCGCATCCCCATGTTAAGATATGTATGGTCTGGCAGATAAGAAACCACCTTCTTTGTCTCTACGCCAATCTTCATTCCTTCCACCAAAATCTCGCCCTCATCCGGAGTAAGAATTCCGTTAATCAGCTTAATCAGTGTTGTCTTTCCACTTCCGTTCGGTCCTAAGAGGCCAACAATATGTCCGCTCTCTAAGGTCAGGTTCAGATGGTCAAGCGCAGTTTTCTTTCCATATCGCTTGCATACATCTTTTACTTCCAATAATGTACTCATGCCTGCTCTCCCTCCAAAATCTCCTGAATCAAAGATAAGGTTTCTGATTTCTTATAGCCAAGCTTGCTCATATTTTCCAAAAATTCCTTAATCTGTTCCTGTGCCAGATTATTCTTTAACTCCTCAATCATTTTTGCATCCTCCGTTATAAATCTCCCGCTTGTACGCTGGGAATACACAAGTCCTGTCCGCTCTAACTCTGTCAGTGCTTTCTGCATCGTATTCGGATTTACTGCAGCTACCGCCGCCAGATCCCTGACAGAAGGTAACTTATCTCCCGGACTGTATTTACCGGATATTATTTCCATCTGAATCCGCTCCACAATCTGAATAAAAATAGGACGATCCGAATCCAATTCCCATGCCATGCAATCACCCCTTTCCGTATTTTTGTACTATATAAGTAATACAATATATTCTTACGACGGATTTGTCAAGAGGATTTTCATTACCAATCCTTAATTTATTCCTCATGTCAGAAATAGTGGCCACCAGGTGGACACCAGTAACAAATAAGGTGGTCACTTAGCCACCAGCTTATAAAAACTTCCCACATTGGTCCATCTTTTCGTAAAGTTAAAAATGAAATGTACACCAGACACGAAGACAACAAAACTGTTACTGAAACTATTCCTGCTTTGGGCTTCATCCAGAAACTGATTGTCCACATCCCTGAAAAACATTTCAAAATGCTTCGCTACTATGGGGTATATGCAAAACATCACAAACAGGAAAAGAAACTTCTGGTTTTAGAAATTTACCACAAAAAACTGCACTATTTGAACAATATCGAAAGGTTATGAAATATGGATAAATCCATGCTCATAATAATTCTTTCTCCATAGTCAGATAGTGCAGCTACCCTAAACCAAAACAAAAAACGTCATAAACAACGTCATGGCGAATCTAACATTCGCTCTTTTGTCATGTCATTTTTTATTTCCAGTTTATTATACACTATTTCTGACGATTTGAGAAATTTCCTATAAAGCAAGAAAAAGAGCTTCCCATGATGGAAAGCCCTTAAAATTTACACACTGATGCCCCTTGTTGCAAACTATGTCAAACAGTCGGTGGCCTTAGCTTAATCGTTAACTAGAAGTAAATCATACAGAATTATTCTACTGTGTATGTAAGATTATTACTTTCTGCATATTCTTTTGCATACTGTTCAGCATATGAACCTGCTTTTACAATAAGATGAAAATCTCTTAAATGCATTTCAGTAACACTTTCTGGTATTTTTAAATCCATACCAATATTTTTAGATGGTGCATCAACCGTATTATTTATGTCATCTTCGCCAATCTTTTGAAGTCCATCATTAAGAGTAACTTCCTGTATATTCGTATTAAGAAACGGATTACATCCAATCGTCTTAACAGAATCACCTAAAACAACATATCTTAAATTTTCACAATTTCCAAATACTCCCTCACCTAAATCCTTTATATTATTTCCAATTTTGATAGCAACTATATTCTTATCGTTAGCCAAAGCATACGTTCCTAAACTAACAACTTTTTTTCCATTTATTTCATCTGGAATAACCATTATCGGATCTTTTCCAATATACTTATCTATTACTATCTCATCTGTACCATCATTGAACTCAAAATCCTCTGCCGGTGTCTCATCATGACTCATCAAATCATCCATTGTGATTTCATCTGCTGATTTATAATTAGTATCATTCTTATCATCAGACTTATCACTTGAAGATGTGTCTTTCTGGCTGTCCTGCACATCTGCTGTTTGTTTTGTTTGGTCTGTCTTACCTGCATTGTCTGATGACGAACTGCCACAGCCTGCTGATGACACAGCCATTGTAAAAATCATTCCTAGAATTAATAGTCTCTTTTTCATTTCTTTCTCCTTTGAAGTTAATTATTTTATATTACTTTAGTAAATGGCGCAATAGGTCAGAATTACCATTAATCAGATAATTTCTGTAATAAATATGGATTTTGCTTACAGTAAAAAAGTGACTTCGACACGCTCAACACCCCTATTCTAGCACCATTATGAATATATTACAATCTATCTTTACCGATTATTATGAACATATCATTTACAAACTTCATCCTCGTCCTTCTGTTATCGAAAATGTCAACAAGATGATTCATTGTGGTGACTCTTCTCACGGTGGTGCCATGTATGGCTGTCCTCACTGTGGAAATCTTAAATTTGTTCCCTTTCGCTGTAAAAGCCGTTTTTGCCCTTCCTGTGGAAACAAATACAACCAGCTTCGTTCTTTTCATATGTCCTGTAAGCTTGTTTCTTGTGTTCATCGCCATTGTGAAATGGAATCCTCATATCCACGCTCTCATCTCCGAGGGTGGGGCTGGTAACATCACTCCCTGGCGTCCTGTCAAACACTTTGATTACAATTTCCTTCGTAATGCCTTCCGTAAAGTTCTCCTTGAACAGCTTACTTCCAGCATTGGTCCATCTTTTCGTAAAGTTAAAAATGAAATGTACACCAAACACGAAGACAACAAAACTGTTACTGAAACTATTCCTGCTTTGGACTTCATCCAGAAACTGATTGTCCACATCCCTGAAAAACATTTCAAAATGCTTCGCTACTATGGGGTATATGCAAAACATCACAAACAAGAAAAGAAACTTCTGGTTTTAGAAGTTTACCACAAAAAACGTCATAAACAACGTCATGGCGAATCCAACATTCGCTCTTTTGTCATGTCATTTTTTATTTCCAGTTTATTATACACTATTTCTGACGATTTGAGAAATTTCCTATAAAGTAAAAAAGGGACGCAGAAAAATCCTGCGTCCCTTAAGCATATATTATTATGCTTTATTCTTTATTTATTGCGTAAGAATTCATCAATTCCCTTTGCTGCAGTTTTTCCTGCACCCATGGCAAGGATAACGGTTGCTGCTCCGGTTACTGCATCTCCACCGGCGTATACGCCATCTTTGGAGGTTGCTCCAGTCTCTTCTTCTGCAATGATACATTTTCTGCGGTTGATGTCCAGACCCTTGGTAGTGGATGAAATCAATGGGTTTGGAGAGGTACCAAGAGACATGATTACGGTATCTGCCTCGATTTCGTATTCAGAACCTGGAATCTCTACCGGGCTTCTTCTTCCGGATGCGTCCGGCTCACCTAATTCCATCTTAATGACACGACAACCTTTTACCCAGCCGTCTTCGTCTACTAAGATTTCAGTAGGATTCTGCAGAAGGTCAAAGATAATGCCTTCTTCTTTTGCATGATGTACTTCTTCTTTTCTTGCCGGAAGCTCTTCCTCGCCACGACGGTATACGATATGTACCTCTGCGCCGAGACGTTTTGCGGTACGGGCTGCATCCATTGCAACGTTACCACCACCAACTACAACAACTTTTTTGCCGGCTTTGATTGGCGTATCATAGTCATCACGGAATGCTTTCATCAGGTTATTTCTGGTTAAGAATTCGTTTGCAGAGAATACTCCCATTGCCTGCTCGCCAGGGATTCCCATAAATCTTGGAAGTCCTGCACCGGAACCGATAAATACAGCTTCGAATCCTTCTTTTTCCATTAATTCATCAATGGTAACTGCTTTACCAATGACAACGTTGGTCTCAATCTTAACGCCTAAAGCTTTTACATTTTCTACTTCTGCTGCAACTACTTTTGACTTTGGAAGACGGAATTCCGGAATACCGTAAATTAATACTCCACCGGCTTCATGTAAAGCTTCAAAAATAGTAACATCATAGCCAAGCTTTGCCAAATCACCGGCACAGGTAAGACCTGCAGGGCCGGAACCGATAACTGCTACTTTATGTCCATTTAATTTTTCTGCTTTCTTAGGCTTGATTCCATGCTCTCTTGCCCAGTCAGCTACGAAACGCTCTAATTTACCGATTGCAACCGGCTCACCCTTGATACCACGGATACATTTTCCTTCACACTGACTCTCCTGTGGGCATACACGGCCACATACAGCAGGAAGTGCAGATGATTCACTGATAATATGATAAGCTTCTTCGAAGTTGCCTTCTTTCACCTGTGCAATAAATGCCGGAATATTAATGGAAACCGGACATCCTTTCATACACTGTGCATTTTTACAGTTTAAGCAGCGTTTTGCTTCTGCTACTGCTTCTTCTTCATTATAGCCAAGACAAACTTCTTCAAAGTTTGCTGCACGTACCTCTGGCTCCTGTTCACGTACAGGTACTCTTGTTAATCCTTCCATTATTTGTCACCTCCGCACTGACCGCATCCACCATGATGGGTATTGCCTTCCTGCAATTTTAACATTGCACGGCCTTCTTCTGTCTTATACTGAAGCTGTCTCTTCATTGCCTGGTCGAAATCTACCTGATGTCCGTCAAATTCCGGTCCATCCACGCATGCGAATTTTACTTCGCCGCCAACCACAAGACGACATGCTCCACACATTCCGGTTCCGTCTACCATAATCGGATTCATGGATACAACAGTTGGAATGCCAAGCTCCTTGGTCAGTTTACAAACGAATTTCATCATAATCATTGGTCCGATGGCAACACAATGATCGTAACGAACACCTTTATCCCATAATTCCTGTAACTGGTTGGTTCCCATTCCATGGAAGCCATAAGTACCATCATCGGTTGTTACATAAAGATTAGTTGCAACTTTACGCATTTCTTCTACCAGAATTAATAAATCCTTGGTCTTAGAACCCATGATAACATCACAGTCTACCCCATGTTCATGTAACCATTTTACCTGTGGGTAAACCGGTGCTGTTCCAACACCTCCGGCGATAAATACGATTTTCTTTTTCTTTAACTCTTCTATATCTTCCTCAATAAGGTCGGATGGACAGCCCAGTGGTCCAACAAAATCCTGGAATGCATCTCCTTCCTCTAAATATGCCATACGCTCTGTAGATGCTCCAACTGTCTGGAATACAATTGTTACAGTTCCGGCTTTCTCATCATAATCACAGATGGTAAGTGGTATACGCTCACCTTCTTCATCGATTTTCACGATTACAAATTGTCCTGGCTTTGCAGACTTTGCTACCCGCTCTGCTTTGACATCCATAAGATAAATCTTATCTGCCAGCTTTTCCTTTTTTATAATAGGATACATACTATACCTCCATACTTTGTTTACATCAACTTGTGGAATTCCAGACCACTAGATTTAATCATATAGGAAAAGTGTCAGAAAATCAACATTTTCCGACACTTGTTTCTTAAAAAAAATTTACCAATTTCTATTTTTACTGTGCTGACATTAAAATTCTGTCATTGTCAAGACGCTTTCCTGCCTGGATGCGGAACTGCTCTAAAAGGCTGTCTACCGTCATTTTCTTCTTCTCTTCATCCTTTAAATCAAGGACAATATTTCCGGAATCCATCATCAGAATCCGGTTGCCAAGCTCTAGTGCCTGATGCATATTATGGGTTACCATAAGACAGGTAATATGATGCTCTGCAATAATTTTTTTCGTCAGTTCCAATACTTTCTCTGCGGTTGCAGGGTCAAGTGCTGCCGTATGCTCATCCAAAAGAAGAATCTTCGGGGTCACCATCGTTGCCATCAGAAGGGTAAGTGCCTGCCTCTGACCGCCGGATAACAATCCCACCGGCTGCTTCATTCTGTCTTCCAGACCCATATCAAGCTGGGATAACAGTTCTCTGAATTTTTCTTTATCGGATTTACGGATTCTGCTGAAAAATGCATTTTCTTTTCCGGATGCACGAAGATATGCCAGTGCCATATTTTCTTCAATGGTCATATGTGGTGCTGTTCCCTTTAACGGGTCCTGAAACAGATGACCAATGACTTTACTGCGCAAAAATTCTTTCTTATATGTAATATCCTCTCCATCTAGAATAATCTGTCCTTCATCTACATAGAACGCACCTGTAATCGCATTAAATGTAGTTGATTTTCCTGCCCCATTACTTCCTACGATTGTAGCAAAATCTCCATCTTCAAGAACCAGGTTCAAATCACACAATGCTTTCTTTTCATTTACGGTTCCCGGATTAAATGTCTTAGATACATGCTTCATTTCTAACATTATCGGTCACCTCCCATTTCCTTTGTATTTGCTTCCGCCAGACGCATATTGTCTTTTAATTTCTTCTGTGCTGCGCTCTTCTGTCTGACAAACGCTACCTTCTTCTTTAAGAACGGGAATGCAATTGCAATTGCTACGATAATTGCAGAAACCAGTTTCAATGCCTCTGCCGGAACATTCAGTCTTAATGCAACGGCTACTAAGAAACGATAGAGACAGCTTCCTAATACAACGCCTAATACTCTGCGGAACATGGAGCCTTTTCCGATAATGGATTCTCCGATAATCAGGCTGGCAAGTGCGATGGTTACCATACCGGTTCCAAGGTTGATATCGCAGGATTTCTGGTACTGTGCTAATACACCGCCGGATAATGCAGTCATTGCATTGGCTACACAAAGACCTACGGTAATCGTAAAGGATGGATTAATGCTGGAGGCTTTTACCATGTCAGCATTATCACCGGTTGCCCGGATGGAAAGACCTAATCTGGTATTTAAAAATGCGGATAAAATCACGCCGATTACCAGTACGATTAATGCTGCCACAATCAGTTTATACCAGCCACCACCAATGGCATTTTTTGCCATGGTAAATATGGTATTGCAGTTAAACAGGTTCACCTGGGAAGCAAATCCCATGACTGCAATATTAATGGTATAGAGTCCCGTATTTACAATGATTCCTGCCAGAATTGATTCAATTCCAAGCTTTGTCTGCAGAAATGCTGTGATAAATCCGGAACATACACCGGCTAACATTGCTGCTGCCAGTGCCAGAATCGGATGACCCTGTATCGTTACCATGGCACATACGGCACAGCCTAAGGTAAAGCAGCCATCGGTTGACAAATCTGCAATATTTAATATGGAAAATGAAACAAACAATGCCAGTGCAACCAGGGCGTATATACACCCTAGCTCTAATGCACTTTGTAAAATGGATATTGTAAATATGGAGCCCATTCTTTAATCCCCCTGACTATCTTATCATACTATCGTTTTATCTTTTTATTCAAACTCTTCTGCGGTCTGAATCTCTACTACTTTTTCACACATACCGTCAAATACGCTGTAATCAATTCCAAGCTGGCTTGCCACATCTGTATTTACAGTTGCGATTCCGTTGCTCATGGTCTGTACTGCTGTTGTTGCAGGATCTTTCCCATTTACTAAAATATCTACTACAATATCTGCTGTTGCAGTACCAAGGTCAACATAGTTTACACCGAATCCACAGAAAGCTCCGTTTAATGCGAAGGAGTCAGCTCCTGCATAATGCGGAATGCCTGCTTCTACAAATTTCTCATAAATTGCAAGTTCTGCTGTCATTACGGTGTTATCGGTTGGTGTAAATACGGCATCTACACCGGCTGCAACTAATGCATCTGCTGCAAGAGAAATTTCATCATTGGTTGTTCCTGTTTTTTCTACATATTCAACGCCCTTTTTATCAAGATAATCTTTTGCGTCCTGAATTGGAACAGTGGAAGAATCCTGACTCTTATTATATAAAAGACCTACTTTTTTAATGTCTTTATTTGCTGCAAACATTAAGTCCATTACTGCTTCTGTATTTAATGCATCCGATGTTCCGGTGATATTGGAACCAGGTTTATCCATACTTTCAACAAGTCCTGCGGTAACCGGATCACTGACTGCAGAGAATACAACCGGAATCTGATTTTCTTCTGTTGCTGCCTGCATAATCATTGCGGTTGGTGTTGCGATTGGAATAATCACATCTACATCTTCTGCAACCAGGTCTGTTGCAATCTGGTTTAAGGTAGAAGAATCTGCCTGACCATTGTAAGTATAATCTTTATAATCAAAAGTAACACCGAGCTCTTTTGCTTTTGCATCCAGCTCTGCTTCTACTGCTTTCTCAATCTGATTTAAAGAAGCATCATCTACATACTGTACGATACCTACTTTATAAACTTTACCATCTGCTGCAGCCTTCTCTGTTGTTGCTGCATCATTGGATGCACTGTTGCTTCCGCATCCTGCCATTGCTGCTACTGCCATAGCCATTGTTAATACTGCTGCCATCATTTTCTTCTTCATAATTACTACCTCTTCTTTCTTATATGATTTATTGTTGTTCATAAGAGAAAGCGCTTTTACTGTTTTCCAACAGTAAAAAACCGCCTCAAGCTTATGCTTGAGACGGTAATAAAATCTTATTATCGCGGTACCACTCATATTGACGAATTGTCCACTCATTCATGTACGAATCATACATGCCGGATTGGTAACGGGTTCGGTTCCCGGTGACGCCTACTGTTAATTCAGGCCACCCTCGAAAGTCCATTCAGCAAAATCTTCCATACTGCAATTCCACCACCTGCAGCTCTCTTTGATTTCCAATCAAGCTTACTACTCTTTCTCAACGGTTTCTCTTATTGAAGTTAGAATAATACTTTTCTTTCACATTGTCAACACTTTTTTATGAGAAATATACCAGTTCATCTTCCGGCTTCTCTGCCGGCTCAATGGATACCGGATAAAGGACAGGTCCTTTTCCTCTGTATTCCTTGGCAAATTCCACATGAACTTCTGCGGTAATATTTATCCATGATTTGTGACCGATTTCTTCCGACTTCGGATATTTGCATTTAAATCCTAAGAACTGGACATCCTCTACACAACAGGTCATGGCAAAACGTCCCGGCACAAACATGCCCTTCCTGCTCATCTTTTCCGGATTATATACCAACGCAAGGAATTTGATTTTCTTGCCATCGTATTTCTTCGGATTATCCTGTGCATCCATATACCAGATTGCATAATCTGCATCCGTAATATCAATGACATCTGCATTGATGTCAAATGGCAGTTCTTCATCGGCACTCTCATCAATTGTTCCATCGGCACGCTCGTATACAATCTGTGCCGGACGGTTCTGTGCTTTTACGGCACGGCGGAACTTGCCCTTTGGTGTATTATCATCACAACGGTTAAAGATTACTACATCTGCCTTAAACAACTGCTCCATAATCATGGCACGCATATTAGCAAGATACATTTCAAATGTAGTGGCATCTACGGTTGCCAAGGACTGTACGATTACCCAGCCATCCGGCATCTTTGTTTCAAGCAAAGTAGCGATATCCCAGGTACCGTTATACTCAATAAAAATCTGCTCCGGTTTGTATGTCTCCTGAATTTTCTGCAAGGTCTCTGTTGTAAAATCTTCCTGCTCCTCAATCATTGCAACCTTCGCATTAATGGTATTTAATTTTGCTTCATCATATTCTTCATCACCGTCTTCACAGACAATAATTACCGTACGGTTGTCCCCGCCGAAATCATTTTCAAAGAGTGTTTCTTTGATTAATGTGGTCTTACCGCTGTCCATAAATCCGGTAAATAAATATACTGGAATCTCCTGCATGGTTTCCCCTTTCCTATCTGACGGGCATTATGCAATGCCGAATAATTCTTCAATCTTGTGTTCGTCAATCTTAGAACCAATGACACAGAGTCTTCCGGTGTAATCCGGCTCTCCATCTCTTAATTCATACTCGCCCGGAACCATATCAAAGTAAATCCAGGAACCATTGACATCCTCTACCATTCCTTTTGCGCGGAGAATCATGCCATACTCTTCGCTCTCGGATAAGGTCTTTAATACCTCTTCAATCTTCTCACGGGTAAATTTATGCGGAGTCTCTTTGCCCCAGCTTGTAAATACCTCATCTGCATGATGGTGATGATGATGTTCGTGGTCATGGTCATGGCATCCGCAGGTGCAGTTCTCGCCATGCTCATGATGATGTTCATGCTCCTCATGGTCGTGGTCGTGATGGTGTTCATGCTCCTCGTGGTCATGGTCATGATGGTGCTCATGCTCTTCGTGGTCGTGACCGTGTTCATGTTCTTCGTGGTCATGGTCATGATGGTGCTCATGCTCTTCCTCTTCTGCTTTATGATGTGCCTCTGCAAGAAGTTTCATCTCAAGAGAGTCCTGTCCTTCCATAACTTTGAGAATCTGTTCACCTTTGATGGCATCCCAAGGAGTTGTAATGATTGCAGCCTTGCCATTTAATTCCTGCATCTGTTTTACGCAAAGTTCTAACTGCTCCGGTGTTGTGCTCTGGGTTCTGCTTAATACGATTGTTGTTGCAAATTCAATCTGGTTATTGAAGAATTCGCCAAAGGCTTTCATCTGTTTGGATGCTTTCTTTGCATTTACAACTGTAACCAGTGCATTTAATTTCACATCCTGCTCTTTTTCTACATCAATAACAGATTTCATTACGTCAGAAAGTTTACCAACTCCTGACGGCTCGATTAAGATACGGTCCGGATGGAATTTAGTAATTACTTCATTTAAATTCTTTCCAAAGTCTCCTACCAGGGAACAGCAGATACATCCTGAGTTCATCTCGGTAATCTCAATGCCGGAATCCTTTAAGAATCCGCCGTCGATACCGACTTCACCAAATTCATTTTCAATCAGTACCAGCTTCTCACCAACAAAAGCCTCTTCTATCATTTTCTTGATAAATGTGGTCTTTCCAGCTCCTAAGAAGCCTGAAATAATATCAATTTTTGTCATTTTAACATCCTTCTTTCTAATAATTAAAGTGTATTTCACACTGAATTGATTTGTCTACCTATTGCAATATAGCAGAAAAAGTAAAATTTCTCAAGCAAACCGCGTGAACTTCATACAAATTTTATAAATAGCTTTTCTCAATATCAATGGGTATGATAAAGCCCTGCATAAATTCCATTCCGTGCAAGCAGCTCCTCATGGGTGCCCTCTTCTTCAATTCCCTGCTCAGTCAGCACCAGAATACGCCCTGCATTTTCTATCGTAGAAAGCCTATGGGCAATTACAAATGTTGTCCGGTTCTTCGCCAGCTTCTCTAGTGATTCCTGTACCACCTTTTCACTTTCGTTATCCAGTGCTGAGGTTGCTTCATCAAAAATAAGAATCGGCGGATTCTTTAAAAATACCCGGGCAATGGAGAGCCGCTGTTTCTGACCGCCGGAAAGTTTTACACCCCGCTGTCCGATATCTGTATCATAACCATCCGGCAGTGATAAAATAAATTCATGGGCATTGGCATTCTTTGCTGCCTCAATGACTTCTTGCCTTGTCGCATCCGGTTTGCCATAAGCAATATTTTCAAAAATGGTTCCGGCAAACAAATAAACATCCTGCTGGACAATGCCAATGTGGTCTCTTAAACTTTTTAATTTATAGTGGCGGATATCACAGCCATCAATTAAAATTCTGCCCTCTGACACATCATAAAATCTTGGTATCAGGCTGCAAAGTGTTGTCTTTCCGGCACCTGAAGTTCCCACCAGTGCCACGTAGCTTCCTGCCGGAACTTTCAGATTTATATGCCTTAAAACGCGGCTTAAATGTTCTTCATACCGGAAGGAAACATCCTGAAATTCTACTTCTCCCCGCACATTTTCCATGACAATGGCATTTTCCTCATCCGAAATATCCGGTTCAATGGAAAGAATCTCCATAAACCGTTCAAAGCCGGAATATCCATTCTGGAACTGCTCGGTAAAATCAATCAGCGTCTTAACCGGCTCGGTAAATACATTGATATATAAAAGGAACGTAATCAAATCTGTAATGCTCACACTGCCACCCGGAATCCACAGTGCTCCGGCAATCACCACTACTACGGTAATCAACGTGGTAAATGCAGTCAATCCCGCCTGATAACCACCCATAAAGAGATAGCTGTTCTTCTTGGCATCTAAGAAGCCTTTGTTTCCGCGGCTGAATTTTTCCTGTTCGACTTCTTCATTCGCAAAGGATTTTACTACGCGGATACCGGAAAGGTTGTCCTCTATCTGGCTATTGATATCCGCTATCTTAATACGGTTCTGCCGGAATGCCTTTTTCATACGCTTATTAAAGAAATATGCATACGCTATCATAAACGGTACCAGTGCAAATGTCGCCACTGTAAGCTTCGGACTGATTCCCATCATAATAACAAATGCACCAATTATCTTAATCAGGGAAATCACAATATTTTCCGGTCCATGGTGCAGCAGTTCGCTGATATCAAAAAGGTCCGTGGTAATTCTCGCCATCAGTTGTCCGACCTTCTGATTATCATAAAATGCAAAGGACAGTTTCTGATAATGAGCAAATATTTCTGCCCGCATATCATATTCTATTTTGGCACCCATTACATGACCATTATTAGAAATATAATAATTGCTGTAACACTGAATGGCTACCAACGCCACCATAAACAAAGCAAGCTTTCCGATTGTCTTTACTGCATCCTGCTCCGGCAGATATACCACTGTTGATGTAATATACCGTACAATCAGCGGAATCACCAGTGCCGCCACTGCTGCTAACAGTGCAAAAAACATATCGATAAAAAATACGCCAAGATATGGTTTATAATAAGAAATCATTTTCTTTAAATTCTGCTTCATCTGTCTATCCCTCTTGCCTTTACCAGCTTATTTTTCATCACAACTGTCCATCTTATACTGTTTCTTTTGCAAATGCAAGTTTCTTTATGCTACAATGACTTTTATAAACGTGGCGGATTGACACTATATAATCCTTGTTAAAATAATCCTGTTATCCAAAGGATATTTGTTTTGGATATAAAATACCGTAGTTCTAAGCTGCATATTTTGCTTTTGCCTGTAAAAACCGTCTTTCCAATGTTTGACAGTCTATCTGTACCGTCCGTCGAAGTGCGGATGCCTAAGAAGGGCTGTTAGGGGCACTTGGAATTTCGTCCGGCAACAGGCAACGCTGGCACATGGACGTGCCAGCGAGGTGCATATGAACATGGATGTGAATTTGCACCGGTTGCCGGACAAAATATTTTGCCTGTCGAAATTCCTAGTGCCCCTTACAGGTCTTATACCGCATCCGCACCCGGCGGACAGTGCAGATATCCGGTCAAAGCAAGCGGAAAGACAGTTTATCATCAAGCAAAACATGCAGCTAAGAACAACTGGCATTTTCCATCCCATAAACAAATATCCTCCGGATAACCGAAATTATTTTATGCAAGTATTTTGTCAATCCGCGCCTTCTATAAATTAATTGTAAGGAGAAGAAAACATGACACATGTACTTCTTGTAGATGATGATACAAGTATCGTTTCTAATTTACGCACTTTCCTGAATCAGGAGGGTTTTCAGGTTACTTCTGCGAATAACCAAAAGGAAACCATCGATTTATTAGATTCCGGGCAGTATCACTTTGACTTAGCGCTGCTTGATGTCTCCCTGCCGGATGGAAGCGGCTTTTCTTTGTGCAGTGCCATCAAGGCAAACTCTGATATTCCTGTCATTTTTCTGACGGCATCGGATGATGAATATAGTGTGGTTGCCGGGCTTGACCTTGGTGCCGATGATTATATTCCCAAGCCCTTCCGGCCGAGAGAACTGATTTCCAGAATGAACAGTGTTCTCCGCCGCTATCACCGTGGCAGCCAGCCGTTGGAATATCATGAACTGAAAGCTGATACCGTACGTGGACTGGTCTATAAGAATAATGTGGAACTGACTCTTTCCGCCCTGGAATACCGGCTGCTTTTACTCTTTCTTTCCAACCAGGGCATTGTCCTTACACGAAGCCGTCTCTTAGATGAACTTTGGGATATGGCAGGGGAATTTGTAAATGATAATACCCTTACCGTCTACATCAAAAGGCTCCGGGAAAAAATCGAAGCCGACCCGGCACACCCGGAATATATCAAAACCATCCGCGGACTGGGCTATAAGCTTGGTGACTAATTGAACTGCAAAAAACGCCTGTTATAAATATGAGTACCATAATAACCGATGAAAATGTATTTTCCCAAAGGAGTCTTTATGAAATTTTTACGCAATCCCGAAATCAAAAAATGCCTGTTTCTGCAACTGCTTGTATGCTTTATCTTTGCAGGTATCGGATTTTATTTTGATACCATCTGTGGTGTAATCATCCTTTTTGCATCACTTATTTTCATTCTTATTTTTATTATTTTCACCAGAAAACGTTACCGGAAGGTGGAATCCTTAAGTCAGCAGTTAGATGCGATGCTGCACAGTAACAGCAGTGGTGATTTCAGCGACTATATGGAAGGAGAACTTGCAATTTTACAAAATGAGCTTGCCAAGCTGACCAGACGCCTTGTGGAACAGAATCAGGCTCTTGAAAACGATAAAAAATATCTTGCGGATGCCATGGCTGATATTTCCCATCAGCTCCGCTCTCCCCTTACTTCCATCCGTCTTTTGCTGACTCTCTTAAAAGAGCCGGCTCTTTCCGATGAGAAGCGAAGGGAATCCCTGCGGGAATTATCCATGCTAATTGACCGGATGGACTGGCTCATTGAAACTTTGCTGAAATTATCTTCCATGGACGCAGGAACCATTACTTTTCACCAGACCGAAACTTCTGCCAAAGAACTGCTCTCCACTGCGGCTGCACCTTTGCTTATTCCATTGGAGCTTCGCGATATCCAGTATCATGAAACCATAGAGCCGAAGGATTTTTCTTTTTCTACGGATTTACGATGGACGGCGGAAGCCCTTGGAAATATCTTAAAGAACTGCATGGAGCACACGCCTTCCGGTGGCAGGATTGATGTTATGGTTACCGACAATCCAATCTATGTTTCTATCGTGATTGAAGACAATGGAAGTGGTTTTCTGCAGGAAGATATCCCGCATCTTTTTGAACGCTTTTACAAAGGAAAAAATGCCACCGGTCAGAGCATTGGCATCGGTCTTTCCCTCTCCCGTATGATTGTTTCCAAAGAAAACGGAACCTTAAAAGCAGAAAACCGTAAAGAAGGCGGTGCACGTTTTATCCTGAAATTCTATAAAAAGTGACAGAACTGTCACTGAAAAGTCATGCTCCTGTCATCCGGGATGCTTATACTTCTCATTAGAATCGCATCAAATGGAAAGGAGTTACTTATGGAAATCTTACGAGCTGAAGATCTCACCAAAATCTATGGAACAGGAGAAAATCAGGTGGTTGCCCTAGACCACGTTTCTTTTTCTGTCAACAAAGGCGAATTTCTCGCTATCATCGGGCCATCCGGTTCCGGCAAATCCACACTGCTTCACATTTTAGGCGGTGTCGATACACCAACCTCCGGCAAAGTCTATATGGAGGGCACTGATGTCTATGCGCAAAAGGAGGAACAGCTTGCCATCTTCCGCAGACGGCAGGTCGGGCTGATTTATCAGTTCTATAATCTGATTCCGGTGCTGAATGTCGTTGAAAATATGACACTTCCTGTCCGCATGGATGGACGCCCGGTCAACAAAGAGCATTTAAATGAACTGCTGGAAATTCTCTCTTTAAAAGGACGGGAAAATCATCTTCCAAACCAGCTTTCCGGCGGTCAGCAGCAGCGTGTCTCCATCGGTCGTGCATTAATGAACGCTCCTGCTGTGGTTTTAGCCGATGAACCTACCGGAAACTTAGATTCCAAAAACAGCCAGGAAATTGTGGAACTCTTAAAATATTCCAACCAGAAATTTAACCAGACCTTAATTGTCATTACCCATGATGAAAACATTGCCCTTCAGGCAGACCGCATCATTGCCATTGAAGACGGCAAAATTACACGGGATGAGGTGATTCGTGCATGAATATCTTCCACAAAATCACACTCACCAACTTAAAGAAGAATAAAACCCGTACCATCGTCACGATTATCGGAATTATTCTTTCTACTGCCATGTTTACCGCAGTTACCAGCAGCATCAGCTCTCTTCATGCATTTATGAAGGAATATACCATTGATACCGAAGGAAGCTGGCAGGGTGCCGCTTTTCGTGTCACCCAATCAGAGTCAAAAGATTTTCTCTCCCATGATGAAATCGACTCTTCTGTTTCTTTAAAATATATTGGATATGCCGATCTTAAAGATTCCGCCAACCAATACAAACCATACCTTTATATCTGCGGTGTAACGGATGATGTTACTACTCTTCTTCCGGTACACATCACGAAAGGACGGATGCCGGAAAACGATTCTGAACTTCTGCTTCCAGAGCACCTTGCCTATGACGGAGGCATTGCTTATAACTTAAATGATGAAATTACACTGGATGTCGGAGAACGTGTCAATGAAGAAGGTTTTGTTTTAGATAATAACACTTCACTGCTTGGTAATAAGTCAGAAAAAACAAAAGACGGAAAAGTAATTCCGTTAGAATCCATTACAAATACGGAGTCAAAAACTTATCAGGTGGTAGGTTTTTACAGCAGACCTTCCTTTGAAAGCTTTCATGCTCCGGGTTATACAGCACTGACTCTCTCTTCTGCCCGGACATCCTATCAGGATATCTACTTCTGTCTTTATAACAGCAAAGATGTATCCAGTTTTTTAGAGCAGAATGCACCATATTCTTATACCATGAACTATGATTTACTGCGGCTTGACGGAGCATCCATGGAGGATTCCTTAAACCGCACCGTCACCAGTCTCGCAGTTATTTTGATTGCAATTATCGTACTTGGGTCTATCTCACTGATTTATAATGCATTTTCCATTTCTATCAGTGAACGAACCAGACAATTTGGTCTGCTTTCATCCCTTGGTGCAACCAGACACCAGATGATTCACAGCATCCTGTTTGAAGCGGCTTTCCTGTGTCTTATCGGTATTCCGCTTGGAATCTTCTTCGGTTTAGTTGGAATTGGCATTACCTTCTATTTCACTGGTGATACTCTTGCCATACTGTACCGAAGTGACACCACACTGCACCTGACCCTGCAGCCATCCGTTGCCGGAATTGTGATTGCCGTCATCCTCGCTTTTATTACGGTATTGATTTCTGCTTACCTGCCGGCACGGAAATCCATGAAGTTATCTGCTTTAGAAGCCATCCGGCAGACCAGTGATATTAACATCAGTTCCAAAAAAGTGCATACATTTCCACTTACGGAAAAATTATTTGGCTTTGAAGGAATGCTTGCTGCAAAAAACTATAAACGAAGCCGCAGCAAATACCGTGCTACTGTTATCTCACTTTTCTTAAGTATTGTACTGTTTATTTCTGCCAGCAGCTTTTGTGCTTATCTGACACGTTCCGCCGGCAGCATTTATAACGGAAACGGCTATGAACTTTCCTGCACGATATATTCCGAAAATAACTATGACCCGGATACGCTTTTAACAAAAATCCGTGCTTTAGATGGTGTAGATAAGGCTTCTTACGGTGCCAGCTTCGCTGCCTGCTTTACAGTAGCCAAAGAAGACTGTTCGAAAGAATTTGAAAGTTTCTATTCTGATTATGAACAGGCTTATTACAGCAATACACTCCCGGCAGATGACTCCTACGAGCTTACCGCTTTGATTTATTTTGTGGAGGATTATTTATTTGAAGATTATTTAAAAGAAATCGGTGAAAATCCTTCCGATTATCAGAATTCTGATCATCCAACGGGTGTATTGATAGACCGGCTTCATGTATTCAATGACAAATACTATGACATTAATATTTTCGCCAATCCTTCTTCGCAGGATATTGTATTATCCGCTTTAGACGAAGATGTGAAAAATACCTGCACCGTCACCGCTGGTGCTTTCAGTGATACAATTCCTTTCGGTGTCAGTGCTCCTTCCGATTATGCGAAATTTATTTTCCCATATTCCTGTAAGGATATTCTCTGGCAGGCACTCAGCCAGAACCCGGATAGTTCACTGGAAAATTCATACTATATAAAAACAGATAACCACAAACAGGTACAGACAGATTTAAATACGCTCTTTGACAGTGAAAATATTTCAGCTGATATCTATGACTATATGGATTCCATTGAAAATGAGCGTGCCATAATTACCGTTATCAATATTTTCTCTTATGGATTTATTACATTGATTTCGCTGATAGCGGCAGCCAATGTATTTAACACAATTTCTACCAATATTATTTTACGGAAACGTGAATTTGCCATGTTAAAATCCATCGGTCTTTCTCCGAAAGGCTTCCGCAAAATGATGCAGTTTGAATGTCTGCTCTATGGCTGCAAAGGGCTTCTTTACGGACTTCCGGTTTCCATCGGAATCACCTGGCTTATTTATCAGGCAGTCAGTGATGGCATTGACTTTGGTTTCTTTATTCCATGGTACAGCTTCGTGATTGCTATTGGCAGTGTATTTACAGTGGTTGCTGCAACTATGATTTATTCCATGCGTAAGCTTTCTTCTGAAAATACCATGGATGCATTAAAAAATGAAAATTTATAAAATCTCTTTTTCTTTCAGATTATAAAAGGTAAAATCACCGGTATTTAAAAGCATTCCATTGGAATCCATAATTTCAAATGATACTACCGTAATATTTCTTCCGGGTTTTACCACTTTGGCGGTGCATGTAACATATTCTGTTGCACGCGCCGCTTTTAAATAGCGGATCTGTCCGTCCACAGTAGTCACATAATATCCATAGGTTCCTGCCGCAATTCCGCATATGGTATCCACTGCCGAATACAGTACTCCACCATGCAAATCTCCATAGATATTTGTAAACTCTTTTTTGAATGGCAGTTCTGCCTTTACCCTTCCAAGCTCTGCCTCTTTTATCTTCATCTGCAGCAGACTTCCAAAGGGATTCTGCTCTAATAATTTCTGGCATTCTTCTATTGTAATTTTATTTTCGTTTTGCATTAGATTCCTCTTTTCTTACATGTATCTTTTATCCTTTATTTGTACCCATTTTGTGCTCATTTATGTTTTTTGTCAATGAAACAATCTATCTGACTTTTCGGATTGCCAAATCCCCATCCTATGATGTAATATATTTTGTATGGTGTATATTAAGAATTTTTCTCACCATACACTTACGCATCAAGGAGGTATCTTTATGGATCCAAAGAAACAATTTTATGAAACACTCGCTACGTCCATGATTGAAAAATTCAAGAAAAGACAGATTGACGCATATTACTGTGCCACCAAAGAAGAAGCCGTTGCACTTGCCACTTCCATGCTGCCGACACAGGCAACCGTTGGTTTTGGCGGTTCCATGACTTTAACCGAAAGTGGTATGATGGCTGCTCTGCAAAATAAGACTGACATCACACTTTATGACAGAAGCAAAGCTGCCACACCGGAAGAAACAACTGCAATTTATCATCAGTGTCTGAATGCAGATTATTATTTTATGAGTTCCAATGCAATCACTTCTGACGGACAGCTTGTCAATATTGACGGAAATGGCAACCGGGTTGCAGCACTCATCTATGGCCCGAAGGAAGTCATCGTTATGGCCGGTATGAATAAGGTTGTAAAAACAGTTGACGAAGCTCTTGACCGGGTACATAATACTGCTACTCCTGCCAACTGCATCCGTCTTAATAAGAAAACACCATGTGCACTCACCGGAATGTGCGCAGACTGCCTCTCACCGGAGTGTATCTGCAATCAGGTTGTTATCACAAGAAGAAGTGGTATTCCGGGAAGAATTAAAGTAATTCTCATCGGAGAAGAATTAGGATATTAATGCGATTTCATCAAAAATCCGCATACCAGATATACTCTGATATGCGGATTTTTATTTTATCCTATGCTCCTGCTGTAAATGTCGGCAGTTTCTCAACGACTTCCTGCAACGGACTCCAGTTCATCAGTTCTTCCTTTTCATCCTCTCTCTTGAAAGAAATCCCATTTTTCTTTTTCTGTTTTCTCTTTTCTGCACTTTCCTGAGTTCCCGGCAGTCTGCTATAGGCACCGGATTTATGAAATTCATCTGACACTCTGTTTACCGCAGCCACAATATATTCCTTATCCGGGTCATCGTCCGATATACCGGAAACAGCGGTGGAAACAATACGATTTGCTTCTTCTTTGCTCTTTGCAGCTTTCAGTTCTTTCTCCACTTCCTCTGCAATCATCTGAACACGTATTGCATGGGCATAGGCAATGGGGTCATTTCTTTGAAGCCAGGAAAGTTCTTCTTTGGTCAGTTTCTTTCCTGCCTCTAATTTCCGCTTGATTTTTGCCATTTTTTCCTGCTTTGCTTCTTCACTTTCTTCTGCCACATTATTATCATAAATGCATTTCAGCATATACTGCGGCAATTCCTCCACCGTAGATACCTTCTTTGTATCCTGCTCCGTATTGGAAAATAAATTCAGTCTGACTGCCATCGCATCTCCTCCTGATTTCGTAATCTGTTCCTTGCATTTTATCTTACACTTATATATCGGAATATTTCTTCTTTTTCCATAGTCATTTGTAAATGCTTGACAGCAAGTAGCGAGAAACACGCTTTGCGAGTTTCTCGAGTAAAAAAAGACATCCGCACAGGCATTTTCCCGGATACGAATGTCTTTTCTGGTTACTTTTCATGATACTTTTCTATTTCTTTATTTCCAAGTTCCTTTTCAACTTCCTATCTGTCCCACTTATCTGCCAAAGAATTAATCTGGTCAGCAAATTTCGCAAGTTCTTTATTTGGGATACCTTCATTCTTCTGAATGACACTAAGCAGCCTCTGACCCGCCGCCAGCAGTCTTGCAAACACATTAGAGGATGCCTTTGCCGGTTTGTCTTTCTTCTTTTCAACCAGTTCACGGTTTCCTTCATGAACACAGACATTTTCTAATAAGTCATAGGTATCACCACTATATGGTGCAACCGCCTGATAGCCTAATTCCGTATGCAGATGCTCTGCAAATTCATCACAGACCTTATCCTCACCATGTACCACAAAGACACGCTTTGGTGGATTTTTAAATGCTGATGCCCATTTTGTCAGCATATCACGGTCTGCATGGCCACTGATACCAGGAAGATTTAAAATTTCTGCATGTACCTGAATATTTTCACCGAAAAGTTTTACTTCTTTGGCTCCATTCAAAAGTGCATGACCCAAGGTTCCAGGTACCTGATATCCTACAAACAGAATCGTGCTTTCCGGTCTCCACAAATTATGTTTTAAATGATGGCGGATACGGCCAGCCTCACACATACCGGAAGCAGAAATGATAACCAATGGTTTCTTGCTGAAGTTAATCATTTTGGATTCATCACTGGTAACAGACGTTTTCAGTCCCGGGAATCCAATCGGATTAATACCCTGCTCCACTAATTTCTTTGCTTCATCAGAGAAGCAGTCCTCTACACTCTTATGGAAAATATTTGTTGCCTCCACAGCCAGCGGGCTGTCGATATAGGCCTCAAAATCTTCAAACTCCGGCAGCAGATGTTCTGTCTTAATCCGTCGCAGATGATATAGCATTTCCTGTGTACGACCTACAGAAAATGCCGGAATGACAAGATTACCACCTCTTGCAAATGTCCGCTTAATTACTGCCGCAAGTTCCGGTGCATAATCCGGCGGATCTGCATGTATCCGGTCACCATAAGTTGATTCAATCAATACATAATCTGCTTCATCGATAAACTGCGGATTTTTAATCAATGGCTTATTGCCATGACCGATATCTCCGGAAAATACAATTTTCACGGTCTTATCTTCTTCTGTCAGCCATACCTCAATGCTGGATGAACCAAGAAGATGTCCTGCATCTACAAACCGGATTTTTACTCCATCACAGATTTCAATGATTTTATTGTAATCACATGGTACAAAATGCTCTAAAACCCCCTGTGCATCATCCATATCGTAAAGAGGCACTACTTCCGGTAATCCGGCTCTCCTAGCCTTACGGTTTCTCCACTCTGCTTCAAACATCTGGATGTGTGCACTGTCCTTTAACATGATATTACAAAGTTCGCTGGTTGCTGTTGTCGCAAATATCTGTCCCCGGAATCCATGACTATACAGCAATGGAAGTAAGCCTGAATGGTCGATATGGGCATGTGTTACAAACACATAATCAATATTGGATGCATTCACCGGAATCTCCTGATTCACATATAAATCCGGTCCCTGCTCCATACCACAATCCACCAGTATCCGCTTATCCTGACATTGCAGAAAATGACAACTTCCAGTTACTTCATGTGCAGCCCCTAAAAACTCCAATAACATAATACCATCTCCTCGCCATCTCTTTATTGTCGAACTTATGATAGTATTATTTTATCATATTGGACAAAAAATGTATACATTTTATTCGTTTTTTATTCAAATCGCACAATTTCTTTTTTCAATCGTTTCATAATCTTTTTCTCCAGCCTGGAAATATAGGACTGGGAAATTCCTAATAAATCCGCCACCTCTTTCTGGGTCAGTTCATTATCATTTTTCGAATTGATGCCAAACCGCAGTTCAATAATCGTCCGCTCCCTGCCGCTTAAATGCTCAATTGCTTTATTCAAAAGCTTCTTTTCAACCTCAGTCTCAATATCCCGGTAAATGACATCTTCATCTGTTCCTAAAATATCCGAAAGTAGTAATTCATTTCCGTCCCAGTCCACATTTAACGGCTCATCAATGGATACCTCTAATTTCGTCTTATTATTTCTACGCAGATACATCAGAATTTCATTTTCAATACATCGGGAGGCATAGGTTGCAAGCTTGATATTTTTTTCCGGATTAAAAGTATTAATTGCCTTGATTAATCCGATGGTTCCAATAGAAATCAAATCCTCCACTCCTACTCCCGTATTGTCAAATTTCTTCGCTATGTATACTACAAGCCTCAGATTGTGCTCGATTAATTTCTTTCTTGCAGTCTCACTCTGCTCCTTCACCAATTGTCCGATACATTCCATTTCCTCTTTCGCCGGAAGCGGTGGCGGCAGCACTTCTGCCCCTCCGATATAGTGAATCTCCGTCTCCTTACGAAGCAGCATATCTTTTAAACTACGCACAATGCGAAACTGAAAATGCTCCGGTATATCTACTTTTAAATACATTACAACTCCTCTTTCCTCTCTTATTCACATTCCATCCTATAGCAGATGGCAATTTAAAATCATCTGATATTCCTTCTTTTGAAACAACGATGGACTTCCAAGTGCAATCACCGCCTGTAAAATCTGCCGCTCTTTTTTTCCTTCTTTAATATAAAGTTCTTCTACGGTAAGTGCTTCTACCAAGCCGTTTTTCTCTCCCATACTGCTAAACGGCAACAGTCGTACTACCGGCTCATCTTCCCGGAAAATCGGCATCAAAAGCTCTTTATCTATGATACTGACCGGTTTTCCCACATAGGGGTCGATCAGCAGATTTCCGGTATCATAATAGGCTTCTAACAGCAATTCATGTTCATGATAACAAAGACGCACCTGATAAAGATGCCGGCTTCTCTCCTTTCTGCTGCGCCATATTATGGATGCTGACACAGCAATTCCCGCCGTCAGCACCATTGCCAGATAAAAATGCCGCCCATAAAAAAGGCTCTTATTGAGCCACTGCATGCAGCCTCCTGTCAGAATCGAAAACAAAAAACAGCCAAGCCAGTTTTTTATCAGAAAAGCGACTCTTTGTGTCGTATGTTTCCTCGTAAAAAATGCAATCATAACCATGCCAAGCGGAACCGGTACATACATAATCAGCCGATACAATCTATAGGATGAAAGCATCAGAAAACAAATGACTCCCATACCACTTCCAAATAAGGCAGCAAGCAGTATCCTGCCCTTATGTATGAGATTCCGCAAAAAAATGCCTGTCAGGAACAGATTCAGCACATCCATCAGGAAATTATTGACAAAAAGAACATCTAAATATATCTCATAAATACATGCCACCTCCCTTCCTTTCCTGCATTATACAAACTTTCCTCTGCATATTTTGTCAAAACAGATGCCGCCATTCTTTCATTTCATTGACAGAATCCGACTGCCCGGCAGGGAAGTTGCAAAAGAAACGTAATGCACTCTGCAAATCTTACCTACAGAAACTGCCACCGGCAGCTTCTTACGGATGCCTGACAACGCAAAAAAACGCTTAGAACAATGGCTGTCACCAGTATCTGGTACATTTCAAATGTTCTAAGCGTCGTATCATATAGGAACTTCAAATTCCTTTTCTACTCTTACACTATAATTTTATTGCTATCCTTTTCAAAATGATAGTTCTTATTTTTTGGTACTCTTTAAGAACTCCGGAATTTTAATATCCTTCTCATGAACAGTGCTTTCCGGTCTCTTTGGTTTGGTAATTCCAATAAATGGAGAAGCTGCCGGAGCCGGCTGCTGTGCAGCAGTCTGTCCCAGAGTAGATGTTGCTCCGAAACTGCTGTTGGTTGTAACATTAGCAGTACGGTTTACAAGTCCGGAATTAATGACCGGTCTGGTGGTTGCTGCTGTATTTGGATATTTCAATCCGGACATAAGATTAGAAGATGCAGTGGTTTTTGCTGCATTCTCTTCCAGTCCTGTTGCAATTACAGTAATCGTTGCAGCATCTGTCATAGTCTCATCATATTTTGCACCAAAGATAATATTTGCATTATCGCCAGCAAGATCTTCTACATAGCTTGCTGCATCATTGGCATCCATAAGAGAAATATCACCGGAAATATTGATAATAACATGGCTTGCTCCATTGATAGTTGTCTCGAGTAATGGACTGGTAACAGCCAGTTTGACTGCCTCAATTGCCTTATCATCACCCTTAGCCATACCGATACCGATATGTGCAAGACCCTTGTCCTTCATAACAGTCTGAACATCTGCAAAGTCAAGGTTAATCAATGCCGGCATATTAATCAAGTCTGTGATTCCCTGAACTGCCTGCTGAAGCACCTCATCTGCCTTCTTTAATGCATCCGGGAAGGTTGTTCTGCGGTCTACAATCTCTAATAATTTATCATTTGGAATTACAATCAAGGTATCTACATTCTCACGAAGCTTGTCAACACCGCTTAAAGCATTTACCATTCTTGCTTTTGCTTCAAATTTAAATGGCTTAGTTACAACACCAACGGTAAGAATTCCCTGATCCTTTGCAATCTTTGCCACAACAGGAGCTGCTCCTGTACCGGTTCCGCCACCCATACCACAGGTTACGAATACCATATCTGCACCTTCAATAGCTGCTGACAGTTCTTCCATACTCTCTTCTGCAGCTTTGGCTCCAACCTCTGGCTGTGCTCCTGCTCCAAGTCCTTTGGTAAGCTTCTCACCAATCTGAATCAACGTAGGTGCTTTACATAAAAGTAATGCCTGTTTATCGGTATTTACTCCAACAAACTCAACACCACCAATATTTTCATCAATCATTCTATTTACTGCATTATTACCTGCGCCACCAACACCAATTACAATAATTTTAGCACTGGATTCTGCTTCTGTTGTTTTAATTTCAAGCAAGGTAGTTCCTCCTTCTCTCCCTCATTCTATATGTAATTTATGAGAAATCTGCTTTACAGATTTCTCATAAAAAGTATGCTTTTATTTACTCATATACTCTATCATATAATTTTTCGTAAAAATAATCAACCTATATTTTCTGTTTTTTTGAAAAAATTACGCCGTCTTTTCAAAAGTAATATCTGTGGTATCTTCTGTCCAGTCTTCCAGATGAAGAATGCCTGTAAGTCCTTCCAGATTTGGCATGATTTTCTCCATACGAACTACTTTTTCCGTAAGGCTGGTTGCCTGTCCAAGATTCACCGTAATCGTTCCGTACTGCAGGGTTACATTTCCCTGGTCATCATAATTGATGGTATCCGGAACCAGATTATACTTCTTTAAGGTCTGGGTTACTGCCAGCAAATCCTTTAGGGTATCTTTTCCGCTTACGTCAAGCTTTTCATAAAGTACTGCATCCCCACAAGTCAGTCCGGTAATCTGCGGTACTCCTTCGATGACATCTGTAGACATTTCCACTACAAAACCATCTTTGTCAAAATAGACATTCTGTCCCAGAGAATCCATATATAAGTAGCCCAGCAGTCCTTTTTCATATACTTCTACATGAAGGGTATGCGGTGATTTGACACTCACCTCCATCGTATCAATAAACGGAACTTCCTGTGTATCAAAGAAACGATATTTAAAATATACATATAATGTATTCCAGGAATAGTCATCATTTAAGACCCATTCCTTAATCTGCTCATCACTGTATAATTTATTGCCTTCTACTTCGACATTTTTTACGGTAAATACCTTGATTACAATGAGTGCTGCCAGTGCCAGAATCAACAGTGTAGTCAGAAATCCAATCAGGATATGTTTTCTTCTTCTCTTCTTTCTGCGCTCTTCTCGTATCATATCCTATCCCTCCAACTGAATTCCTCTGGAAACACTTAACGCAAGTCCCATTTCTGCTAAGAGGAATGATGCCGAAGTACCACCATAACTGATAAAAGGAAGTGTGATACCGGTATTTGGAATACTGTTGGTTACAACGGCGATATTAAGGATTACCTGAATGGCAATGTGAGCCATAATACCAACCACCAGCAATGCACCATATAAATCTTTCGCATTATTGGCAATTACCATAAAACGCCACAGCATTAAGATAAACAGCAAAATCAGGCAGATTGCTCCGAATAATCCAAGTTCCTCACAGATGATGGAAAATACCATATCATTCTGTGCTTCCGGTACGAACCCAAGCTTCTGCATACTGGCACCAAGTCCTTTTCCAAAAAGTCCTCCAGAACCAATGGCGTATAAGCCCTGCATGGTCTGATAACCTTTATCATAATTCTCTGGATGGAGCCAGATTTTGATACGTTCTGCACGATAGCTTGCCAGTACAATAAAGACTGCTCCGAAAGCGAATACTGCGATTGCCATTCCCACAAACTGCGCATATTTCGGGCTTGCCACGAACGCCATTGCCACTGCGATACCCACAATGATAATCGCGGTACTTAAGTTCGTATAAGCAACCGGTCCAACCAGCGGAAGCAGTAAAACCATTACCTTCATCAGTTCCTTCAGATTGCCAATCTTCTTTTGCATGCGGCTGATTACCGTTGCAAGAAAAATAACGACAGCAAGCTTTGCAAACTCAGATGGCTGGAAAGAAAGCGGACCAAGGCGGAACCATCTGGTAGAACCATTTCCATTCGATCCTAAAAAGATAACGGAAACGCACAGTAAAAATGCGCCTATGTATGCCACACCATACAGCCTCTTCCACACATGATAATCAATCTTGGAAATCACAAACATGGCAGCAAATCCAAGGCAGCATGCAAATGCCTGCCGCTTTAGATAATGAGTTCCATCGCCATACTCAATCTGTGCATTATAAGAACTGGTGCTGTACAGCATAACCAGACCAAAACACACTAAGAAAATAATAACAAACAAAAGTGTATAGTCAAAATATTTAATTGTCTTTTCTTTTGTGCCTGATTTTCTTCCCGGTCTGCGGCCCATAAATCACTACTCCTTTAAATTGCGCACCAAATCCTTAAATATTCTTCCTCGTTCTTCGTAGCTTTTAAACATATCCCAGCTTGCACATGCCGGTGATAATAATACGGCATCACCGGAAACCGCATTGTCATAGCAGATATTTACGGCCTCTTCGAGACTGTCTGCGAATACATAATCTGTAAATCCATGTCTCTTTGCACAGTCTGCAATCTTCTCTTTTGTTACTCCGATTAATACTAATTTCTTTACTTTACCATCGAAGCTTTCTATCCATTCATCATATTCAGACTGCTTATCATAGCCACCGCCAATGAGAAGTGTCGGACGGTTCATTGCCTGAATTCCCTTAATTGCTGCATCCGGGTTTGTTCCCTTTGAATCGTTATAGAATTTTACGCCACGTTTCTCTGTAACATATTCAATTCTATGCTCTACTGCCTGGAACTCACGCAGTGTTTTTACAATGACATCCATCGGTACTCCGATACTTATGGTCATGGCAACTGCCGCCATAACATTTTCATAATTATGGGTTCCAAGAATATTTAGCTCATTGACATCAATGACTTCTTCCTCTTTGCCCTCAGAGACATAAATAATCTTCTCACCATTTAAATAACATCCATTCTGTACCGGCTTTTTACTGTCAAACCAGAGCACTTTCATGGATAAGGATTCCCCAAATTTGCGAAGTACTTCATCCTCATAATTTAAGACGCAGACATCGTTTGCTTTCTGATTCTTTGTAATATCCTCTTTTGCCTTAATATAATTTTCCATGGTATGATGACGGTTCAGATGATCCGGTGTAATATTTAAAATAGCAGATACATCCGGAGCAAAATCTACAATTGTCTCTAACTGGAAGCTGCTGATTTCTGCTGCTGTTACCGTTTCTTCTGTGGTATCTGCCGCTACCGATGTATATGGAATTCCAATATTTCCTACGACTTTTACATCCTTAAAGTAATTGGATAAAATTTCTCCCACCAGTGTAGTGGTTGTCGTCTTGCCATTCGTTCCTGTAATTGCAAGGATTTTTCCTTTTGCCACCTGATAAGCAAGCTCAATCTCACCAATAATCGTAATTTTCTTATCACGCATGGCATTTACCAATGGTAAATCGGTTGGAACACCCGGACTTAACACAACAAAATCCAGTTTATCCATCACTTCTTCCGGAAGGGTGCCCACATAGATTTCTGCCTTGGCAAAGCTCTCCGATTTTTCTTTGATTTCTGCTACACTCTGCTTTTCATTTCCTTCAAAAACGAAAATATTCGCATTCTGTTTTTCTAACAGCTCTGCTGCAGCAATTCCACTTTTCCCAGAGCCAAATACCAGTACATTTTTCTCCTGAAATTCCATTTTATTCACTCCTGTCTCTTTATAATCCAATCAATGCAACCAGACATAAGATTGCTGTTACAATTGAAAATACTGCCACTACCCTGGTCTCTGACCATCCACCTAATTCAAAGTGGTGATGAATCGGAGCCATACGGAAAATTCTCTTTCCACCTGTTTTTTTAAAATAGGTTACCTGAATGATAACAGATAATACTTCTACCAGATAAATCAGTCCCACAATCAGAAGGAAAATTGGCATCTGAAGCATATATGCGGTAGCTGCCACAAATCCACCCAGTGCAAGAGAACCGGTATCTCCCATAAATACACTTGCCGGATATACATTAAACAGAAGGAAGCCCATCAATGCACCTACTACAGCACAGGTAATCGGTTCGATTCCGCTGTTGGTTCCCACTGCAACTACAGTAAAGAAGGTTGCTACGATAATGGTTACGCTGGTAGCAAGACCATCTAAGCCATCGGTAAAGTTGACTCCGTTTACAGTTCCGATTACTGCAAAATACATGACCGGAATTGCAAGCCAGCCAATATTCCAGTATTTTCCACCGGAAAATGGAAGCAGCATCGTAAGGGAAACATCTGAAAACTTCACCATGTATACCACAAAAACAGTGGTCACTACAAGCTGGCATAACATTTTCTGCCATGCAAGCAGTCCATCCGACCGTCTCAGTACAACCTTCAAATAATCATCTAAAAATCCAATTACGCCAAATCCTACTACCATAAAGAGAATCGGAATAATCTTCGGATAATCTTTTACATAAATCAGACTGGTTACAATAATACTTGCGATAATCATCAATCCACCCATGGTAGGGGTTCCCATTTTCTTCTGATGGGATTCAAGCTCTTTCCGCTCCGTCTGACCAACTTTCAATCTTCTTAAAAAAGGAATTACGACCGGTCCTAACAATGCACTCACTGCAAAAGCGATAATAACCGGAAGAATAACATGATACGTCATAACTGCACCTCTTTTTATTTTCTTTTTGTATATCATTTCAACTTATCTAGTATACGTTATTTAGAGCTTTCCTGCAAGATATCTCCCCAAAGTTTCACGGATTTTCCTGAATTTCCGCATCTTCTGTAACCGGTGCCTGCTCAATGCCAAGATATGGCAGAATATTGGAAAACAAATCCCGGCAGACCGGTGCTGCTATGGTTCCACCATAATAAACGCCTTGTGGATTATTGATAATAATTAAGGCAAGTACCTGCGGATCGTCAGCCGGAGCAAAGCCTAAAAAAGAAGAAATATACCTTTTTTCACTACGTGGAAGCGTCTGGGACGTTGCGGTTTTGCCGCCAATAGAAAAGCCTTCAAGAGCCGCATTCTTTCCACTGCCCTCAGATACTACTTTTTCCAGCAAATAGCGCATGGTGGCGGAAGTTTCTTCGCTTACAATATGTTCCTTTTGTCCGTAGACAAAAGTATGTGTCACTTCTCCTTCTGCATTTTTCGTCTCCACGCCAAAATGCGGCGTCACACGGTTTCCTCCATTTATAATAGAGGAAACCGTAGTTGCAAGCTGAATCGGTGTAATCTGGAAGGACTGCCCAAAGGACATGGTTGCAAGCTCCACCTGACCGATATTTTCTCTTTTATGCATAATAGTGGATGCTTCCCCTGGTAAATCTATATTTGTCCTGGATAATAAACCAAACTGTTCAAAATAATCGCAGAAGCGGTCGGAACCGATACGAAGTCCGATTTCTATGAATACCGGGTTGCAGGAATTCATAATGCCATGGGTAAAATCCTCTGCCCCATGCCCTCCCACTTTATGGCAGCGGATTCTCCTGTCCTCCACAATCTTATAGCCCGGACAGTTAAACTGGTCAGAAAGACTTACTTTTCCCTCTTCCAAGGCTGCGGATGCTGTTATTATCTTAAAAGTGGATCCCGGTTCATAAGTGTCATTGATGCACTGGTTTCTCCACATTTTATTTAAAGCATTCTGCTTCTCCTCTTCACTCAATTCCGTGTCAATCTCCGTATTTAAGGCAAACGGTTCATTCAAATTAAACTCCGGTTCATTTACCATGGCAAGGATTTCGCCATTCTGTGGATTCATCACAAGGATGCTGACACTGTCTGCCTGTTTTTCCTCCCGCACCTTTACTGCCGCCTGCGCTGCATACATCTGGATATTATAATCAAGACTTAAATAAAGGTCATCTCCTTCTACCGGCTCACTCCGCCGCTCTCCGGCATTTTTGATCTCTACGCCTCTGGCATCTGTCAATGTAAGTATCTTTCCATTGATGCCCTCCAGATATTCATCATATTTTACTTCTATTCCGATAATTCCCTGATTGTCCCCGCCAGTAAATCCGATTACTTTAGAAGCCAATTCATTATAAGGATAATACCGTTTATAATCTTCATCGATCTTCACGCCCGCCAGTTCATAAGATCGAATCGCATCTCCGGTTTCTTTCTCCACATTCATCTTAATCCGTTCAATGGAACTAACCTTCTCTACCCGCTTCCGCACTGTCTCTTCTGACATGCCAAGCTCTTTTGTTAAAACTGCAATTACCTTTTCCGGGTCTTCTATCTGGCTGTGAATCACAGAAATCGTACATACCGTCTTATTTTCTGCTAAAACCACACCATTTCTGTCATAAATATTTCCTCTTGCCGCCTTGATATCCCTTTCTCTTTCATGGAGGTTCTCCGCCCGGACCCCATAATATTCTGAACAGAATATCATAAGATACACCAGTCGTCCCATCAGAAATACCATCAGCAGTAATACTGCCACAAAAATAATCATAATTTTTCGTCGGTTAAAGGTTTTATTCCGATAGATGCAAAATCTGTTTTCTTCTTCCTCCTGCATTTTTTGCTGAAACATAAAAACATAACCTCATAAAAGCAGTTATTATAATCTATTACAACTTTTACAAGGTTATGTTGTTTTCTCTATTGTGCTACATCCTGTGGCTGTAAACCATCCTCCGGTGGTACTGTTTCCTCTGCAATATCCGGTGTCTGGTCTACCATAGAATCCTCCGGTGCAGAATCCGGAACATCTGTTGTTCCATCTGCCGGTGCTTCTGCCGGGTCTGTCTCTTCTGTTACAACAATGTCCTCATCCGGATAAATATTAAGATAAGGCAGTGTCTCTTCGAAAATTCCCTTTGCGATTTCCTGTGCAAAGGTACTGTGAAACTCTTCTTCTGCGTTTGGTTCGTCTACTACTACATATACCAAAAGCTGCGGATTGTCTACTGGTGCAAAACCAATAAAGGAAACCAGATAATTTCCCTGTCCTCGAGGAAGCTTCTGTGCTGTTCCGGTCTTTCCACCCATGGAGTATCCCGGCACTTTTGCATATTTTCCGGTACCATCGGAAACCGTTGCATAAAGATACTGTTTTAATAATTCACTGGTAGATGAAGACACTGTTTTCTTTAACAAGGTTCCATTGTCTTCCTGTATGACATTCCCATTTTCATCTGTTATTTTCTTTACCACATGTGGCTGATAATAGTTACCACCATTAATAATGGAACAAAAAGCACTTGCCACCTGTATCATGGTAACATTAAAGTTCTGTCCAAAGGAATTGGTAGCCAGGTTAATGGTGCTTAGCTGGTCTTCGGTATAAATTAAGGAATCGGTTCTTGCCTCTCCCGGTAAATCAATATTTGTCTTGGTACCAAAGCCGAAAATCTGCTGATACTTAGAGAAATTCTCAGGTCCGATATCATAAGACATCTGCATCAGGGCATCATTACAGGAATTCTTTAAGGCATCTTCTACTGTTTCAAGTCCATGTCCGTTGGTATTTACACAGTGAATGTCATGACCGGAAATCGTCTCGTATCCATCACAGATAAAAGTACGGTTCGGGTCTAAAGTTCCGGTATCCAGACCGCAGGCTACGGTAAAAGGTTTTACGGTAGAGCCCGGTTCATAAGTATAAGTAATGCAGAAATTAGACCATAACTGGTTTAAAGCATCCAGTTCTGCATCGTCATCCATAGCATCAATTTCTTCCTGGGTATAATAGGCAGACAAATCCCTTGGATTACTACTGTCATAATTTGGATAATTTGCCATGGCAAGCACTTCAGCATTCTGGGGGTTCATTACAATAACTCCCACATGTTTACTTCCAGCACCTTCTCTTGCTGCATCCCTGTATTCTTCTTCAAATGCAGCAATCTTATCTTCTACGATTTTCTGGATATTTGCATCAATGGTCAGTGTAACATCATTACCATTCTGGGCATCGATTACTGTCTTCTCAAAATTACTGTCGGAATTCAGATAACCATATTCTCTTCCGTTGGTTCCATTCAGAACACTGTTATAGGAATTTTCCACTCCATTCATTCCCAGATTACCGCTGGTAGTAAATCCTACTACCGCACTGGCCAGAGAACCATATGGATATTCTCTCTGGTATTCTTTTTCAAACCAGACTCCATTAATTTTTCCTTTTTTCTCTGCATCGCCGCTCTTCTTATCGGAAGCTTCCTTTTCTGCCGCCTGCATATCTTCAAACGCCCGAATCTCTTCATAGCTTAATTTCTTTGCCAGAACATTGTACTGGCTCTTTGGCTTATCCGTAATCAGATTACGTAAATCGGTTTCATTCAGCTGTGGGAAACAGGTTATCAGTGCATCGATGGTCGGGTCAATATCTGCCGAATCACTGTTTAATACCTTACAGTCTAATATCACATTGTATACATCCACGCTGGTTGCCAGTATCGTTCCCTTGCAGTCTGTAATATTTCCACGCTGATAAGGAATGACCGTACTGTCATATTTCTGCTGGGATAATACTTTCTTTTCGTATTTCTTTCCACTGGTGTGTTCAATATACATCAATCTTACAATTAATCCCAACAAAAGTAGTGCTATTATTACAAACAGCACTACAAGTTTCTTTTGCATTTTCTTACTAAATTTTGCTATTTTCTTTCCGCCGCGTCTCTTTCCTGCCATTTTACCACCACGTTTGTTTCCTACTTATTCGGAATATCCTCAAACTGATTCATATAATCTTCTTTATCAACCGTATAATGTATAATCTGGTCCGGTCCCGCATAGCTCATGCCAAGCTGGTTCATTGCTATATCCTTGATGGTTGAAAGATCTACTGCTGTCTCGATTCTTTTTTCTGCCGCATCATTATCTGCCTTTAATTCAGCCACCTGGCTTTCTAATGCAGAAATTGTCTTTAAATGCGTTGTAATTCCAGACTGCAGACGGATATACAGCACTGCTGCCACACACATAACCAGCAGCGATACAGATAAAAATGCCACATAACCCAAATCCATATGTGCTGACTTCTCCTGATTCTTCTGCGCCATACGTCTGTTGCGCTGTCTGATTTCCTCCCGCTGCTTTTCTTCCTGTTCTCTGCGGTAATCCGGTGCAGCTTCTAATTTACGGACAGTGTTTCCATCTATGTAAGTCTGTGTTCGATAATTTCTTCTTGTCTTCTCCATTTTCACGTCTCTCCCTAGTCATTGATATGCCGTTCAAATACTCTTAATTTTGCGCTTTTTGCTCTCGGATTCTCTTCCATTTCAGATTTCGTTGGAAGAATCGGTTTTCTAGTGATTACTTTTCCTTTTGGTTTTTTGCCACATACACACACCGGAAATTCTTTCGGACAGGTACATGGATTTTCATTTTTGCGAAAGATATTCTTTACAATTCTGTCTTCCAGGGAATGGAAGGTAATGATACAGATTCTTCCATCTTCCTCTAAAAGGTCTATCATCTCATCCAGGGTATCCGATAAGACTTCCAGCTCACGATTCAGTTCAATACGAATTGCCTGAAACGTTCTCTTTGCCGGATGTCCGCCAGTACTCTGCACTTTCATCGGTATGGATGCCCGGATAATTGCGGTCAGCTCTCCGGTTGTCTCAATTGGTTTCTTTGCCCGGGCTGCGACAATATGCTTTGCAATATTCTTTGCGAACCGGTCTTCCCCATAGTCTCTTATGATACGATACAGCTCTGATTCACTGTAATCATTTACAATATCTTTTGCCGTTAATGTCTGACGCTGATCCATTCTCATGTCCAGTGGTGCATCTTCTTCCCGGTAGGTAAATCCACGCTCCGGTGTATCTAACTGAAAGGAAGATACTCCCAGATCAAGAAGGATTCCATTTACCTTCGTCACTCCGATACGGTTCAATTCTTCTTTCATATTGCAGTAATTGCTGCGGATAATGGTTACTTTATCAGAATAATCCTTTAACCGCTCACTGGCTGCTGCAATTGCATCTTCGTCCTGGTCAATTCCTATCAGCCTTCCGTTCTCATTCAGCCTTTTTACAATTTCGGAAGAATGTCCCGCTCCACCGAGCGTTCCGTCTACATAAATTCCGTCCGGGCGAATATTCAGATTGTCTATGGTCTCATGCAAGAGAACCGATGTGTGTTTAAATTCCATGTTCACTCCTTTAGATACTCAAGCCAAGTTCTGCCATGTGTTCTGCAACTTCATCCATGTCATCATAAGTATTGGTATCCTGCCATCTGTTCTTGTCCCAAATCTCAATTCGCTTTAAGACTCCGACTGATACGACTTCTTTCTCTAATCCGGCAAATTCTCTTAACACTGCCGGAAGAAGAATTCTTCCCTGCTTGTCCACTTCACAGGTTGTTGCTCCTGCAAAGAAGAAACGTGAGAATTTTCTTGCATCTTTTGAGGTAAGTGGTACGTTGCGGAATTTTTCTTCAATGTTCTGCCATTCTTCATTTGGGTACACAAAAAGACACCCATCCAAACCCTTCGTTACTACAAACTCATCACCGAGCTGTTCTCTGAATTTGGAAGGAACAATCATTCTGCCCTTGGCGTCTATGTTGTGACTGTACTCTCCCATGAACATTGTCAAACACCTCAGTCCGGTTGCTATTTATCCACAAAGTTATCAACTTATCCACCACTTTGTGCCATTTTCAACCACTTTCCTCCACTTATGAATACATATTACCCCACTTTTGGGAAAAAATCAATATACTACACATAAAAATGCACAAAAAAAAGAAGCACATTTCTCAATGTACTTCTTTTCACTTACTCTTTACTTTTATCTTATTGGTACAAGTTCTTTTTGCTCACATAGCGATACATAGTTCTCAATCAGTCTGTCCACTTCCAGGCTCAGGTCATAGCATTCATCCATACTTTTCGCTCGTTCCAGTGCTTCATCCAGTCGGATTCTTGCACGTTCAATCGCAATGCGAAGTGCTTCCCTTTCATCCATAAGCATTTCTCCTATGCTGTGTCCCATCTCTGTGTTGTTCTTTGTAAATTCATTTTACTCTGCTCATCACCAAAAATCAAACAAAATATAACATCTTTTTTCGTCAATATTCGACAGCAAGCGGCATTTTTTCCTTATGCTGTGTTTTATAAAACAAATCGGCAATGGCCTCCACCAGCATCCGGTTGGTTGCTACTATATTCCGAATATCTGTTTCTATATTAATTTTTCTTCCAAGATACTGTTTATGCCTCTCTAAAATATATTCATACAGTGCCTCTGCATCAGAAAAATCAGCCTGCACTTTTTCCCCTGCTTCCATATTCCGGCTCATGATATAATTTTTAAGGCTTCGTTTCAATTGTTCTTCATAGGAACAATGATCCTTTAAGTTTCCCGGATAAATCTTGTTATGCGGATAAGTAAAATAATCAGCTACATAATGCGTTACCTGCCCGAGATTCATATAATACCGGCGTTTACGGGTCAGTTTTCCCTGCTGTTTACCAAAAATCAATTGATTCACCATCTTTTTCACATCCGGAAACGTCCCATTGATTTCATGTTTCTTATATACAAAAGATGGTTTGCAATCCGGCAGGATGCTGCCAATATAAAAAGACAGTCTATGTTTCTTAAGTTCTTCATCCTCTGTATTCTTTGCAATATAACGTGCCAGCAAAATATGTGATTTTTTTCTCATTTGCTTCCTCCTGTTTACCATCTAGGTAGTGTCAAAAGACTACCTCTTTTTTGTTCTAAAACCTTTATTTTAGGGAGTTTGCAAACAAAAAGAGCAATCCC
>NZ_JAJEQU010000006.1:0-193513 GCF_020687575.1 Roseburia sp. CLA-AA-H209 | reverse complement strand
TCAAGGTCAACATGACTAAGAGTAAAGTAGACAGACCAAGCGGACTTAAATACCTTGGATTTGGGTTCTACTTTGATCCAAGAGCACATCAGTTTAAGGCAAAACCACATGCTAAATCAGTAGCGAAGTTTAAGAAGAGAATGAAAGAACTCACATGCCGTAGTTGGGGTGTTAGCAACAGCTATAAAGTGGAGAAGCTTAATCAGCTCATAAGAGGTTGGATTAACTACTTCAAGATAGGCAGTATGAAAACACTATGCAAGGAATTAGATTCAAGAATCCGTTATCGGCTTCGCATGTGCATTTGGAAACAATGGAAAACACCGCAGAATCAAGAGAAGAACCTTGTAAAACTTGGAATAGACAGAAACACAGCTAGACGAGTTGCATACACAGGTAAAAGAATAGCTTATGTATGTAACAAAGGCGCAGTAAATGTTGCTATAAGTAACAAAAGATTAGCCTCATTTGGACTAATTTCAATGTTAGATTACTACATCGAAAAGTGTGTTACTTGTTAAGTTGATTGAACCGCCGTATACGGAACCGTACGTACGGTGGTGTGAGAGGTCGGAATTTCTCAATTAAGAGAAATTCTTCCTACTCGATTGAATGATATGACAGAAGAAAATAGAAAATTAAAACTGATTATATTTCCGGGCGAAACAGTAGTGATTGATGAATATGGGAAACGGATTGTTGCCTGTCCGACAGAGGATGAGGCAGAAGAATATATCAGGGAACAGGAGGAATGACATAGATGAAACTGAACAGGGGCGATATTGTTATTGCAAATCTGGAGTCAGTAAGTAAAGGGAGCATTCAGAAGTATACAAGACCTTATATTATTATCTCAAATAACAAAGCAAATCAGTATTCACCGGTTGTCACAGCAGTAGCCATGTCCACAAAAACATGGAAAAAGAAATATCTGCCAACCCACTGTCCAATACCGGCTGCAAAGGTAAAGGTTACTGACACAGATTTTGAGGTATTTGACAGTATGGCATTATGTGAGCAGATTGTATCCATTGATGTAAATGTCCAGATTGAGAGGGTAGTTGCTTCAATTTCAGATACGGAACTACTTGATAAGATTACTGAATGTGTAAAAATCCAGATTGGGGCATATGAAAAGTACAATTAAATATTACCGGGGCATTTGCTCCGGGTTACATAGCCACCTGTATTTTATGGGTGGCATTTTTACTGAAAGGGGGGATAGATTTTATGACAGCAGAAGAATACAGAGCATTGCTTGATACTGATTTTAGTGATGTCAAGATTAATGAAATGCCCGATATGGCATCTTATCATGCTGATCTGAATGATACGATTGAAAAGAGACAGCAGAAGTTTATAAGAAAAGTTGGGAATCCCTATATGATGAGAGTGGGGAAGATGAAAGTTAAAGTAAGCTTTGCCAATAATGGAGTTTCCATAGAAGAAGCTTTCAAGAATATGCTGCTTACAGTTTAGAATCTTTTTTCAGAATCATATGGAAAATGATAGGGAGTTGTGCTATGATATGTTCAAGGACTAAATGAATATGGCATAACTTCCTTTGATATTTTAGTTGGGTACATCTGACGTAGAATATTTAAAGGAGTGTTGCGATATGAGTAAACAAATCTCAAAAATCTATCATGCAGCCATCTACGTTAGATTATCTAAGGAGGATGGCGATGTTTCTACCAGCGCAAAAGCTGAGAGTAATAGTATTTCAAATCAAAAGGATTTCATCCGAAATTTCCTTGCAGACAAAAAGGACATTAGAATAGTTAAAGAATATGTGGATGATGGTTATTCCGGCTCTAATTTTGACCGTCCGTCTTTTCAGACGATGATGGAAGATATTAAGCGAGGAGTAATTGATTGTGTGGTGGTAAAGGATCTTTCACGTTTTGGACGCGAGTATATTGATTCAGGTCGATACATCGAAAGATTATTTCCGGCTCTTGGTGTAAGGTTTATTGCAATCAATGATAACTATGACAGTGTGACTGGAAAGTCACAGGGGGATGAGATTATTATTCCGTTTAAAAACCTGATCAATGATGCATATTGCAGGGATATCAGTATAAAGATACGAAGCCATTTGGATGTAAAGAGAAAAAATGGTGAGTATATCGGTGCATTTGTTCCCTATGGGTATGAAAAATCGGATGATGATAAACATAAGCTGGTTATTGATATTTATGCAGCCGGTATTGTGAAGGAAATTTTTCGGCTAAAGCTTCACGGAATGAGTCAGGATGCAATAGCAACACAGTTGAATAATGAGGGTGTGCTTGCACCTATGGAATATAAGCAGAGCACAGGGAGCGGTTATCAGACCGGATTTTTACAGAATGAAAAATCGGTATGGAGTTCAGTCACGGTCCGCAGGATTCTTGAAAATGAGATTTACATTGGAAATCTTGTTCAAGGCAAAAGAACGACACCAAATCATAAAGTGAAGCAGGAGGTTGTTAAGCCGGAATCTGACTGGATAAGAATCGAAAAAAATCATGAGCCGATTATTAGTGACAGGGATTTTGAGATTGTTCAAAGGTTGTTGGGAATGGATACGAGAATATCTCCGGATTCAGATATGGTCTATAATCTTTCAGGTATTGCAGTATGTGCAGACTGTGGTTCACCAATGACAAGAAAAATTACAACAGCAGGTGATAAGAAATACGCTTACTATATCTGCTCTAATCATAAATTGACAAAGCAGTGTTCACAGCACTCAATATCAGTATCGTTATTAGAGGATACGGTGCTTGAAATGTTAAAGCTTCATATCAAAAACGTAATGAATCTGGAAGAAATACTTGATTATATTGGAACAATTCCTTTCCAGCAGCTTGATGTAAAAAGTCTTGAAGCAAGAAAACAGAAAAAACTTGAGGAAGTTGAGAAGTGTAAAAGACTGAAAACTTCACTGTATGAAGATATGAAGGACGGAATTCTTACTAAAGAAGAATATCTTGAACTTCATGAGGCATATCTGAAAAAAGCAAAAGAGGGAGAAGAAATAATTCGCCAGATTGAGAGAGACATTGCTTTAATTCTTGAGGAGAAGGATGATAAGCATCTCTGGATGAATTATTTTACCGAATACAAGGATATTAAGGAACTGACCAGGGACGTGGTTGTAAAACTGATTTGTGAAGTAAGAGTTTCAGAGAATAAAGAGGTTGAGATCGTATTTGATTTTGATGATTGTTATAAGCAGTTATTAGAATCGGTCGAAAAACTGGGTTATCAAGTAGATAAAGAACCGGGTGGACAATTAAATATCAGCAGAAGGGAGGCTGTGTAATATGGCAAGAAAAAGCAGAAAAAATATGATGCTACAGGAAAACACAGCCTTACCGGATAAAGAGAAGAAGGTTCTTTTTAAGGCTGGATTATATGCAAGACTGTCCCATGAAAAGGAAGAGAACATTGAGAGAGGGACAATCGAAACACAGATGGAACTTATGAAGAATTATGTCAAAGATCACGAAGATATTGTAATTGAAGAGGAATATTATGATGCCTCCTTTACCGGTACTAATTTTGAAAGACCGGATTTTAAGCGAATGCTTGAGGATGCAAAAACAGGAAGAATTAACTGTATTATTGTTAAGGATTTATCGAGACTTGGAAGAAATTATGTGGAGATGGGGAACTACATTGAAAGAGTGTTTCCTTTTCTCAATGTAAGATTCATTGCTGTTACGGATGATTTTGACTCGTTCAGACCGGGCACAGACCTTATGATGCCTTTGAAAAATATCGTAAATGAGTTTTATGCAAAGGATATTTCCAAGAAAGTTTCAACTGCACATCGTAGAAAATGGACTACGGATGAATATATGTGCGGTTTTGCTCCATATGGATATCTGAAATCCAAGACGGAGAAGAACAGAATTGTTGTGGATGAAGCAACTGCTGGAAATGTCAGGCTTATTTATAAATTGTTTTTAGATGGCAAAGGTTACACACCAATTGCAAAATATCTGAATGAGCAAGGAATAATGTCACCATTGATGTATTTAAAATCTCTTGGTTACCAGCAGAATGTAAAAACCAATGGTGTATGGACCAAAACAACAGTTAAGTCAATACTGACAAATCAGGCATACATTGGTTCGGCGGTGCATGGGAAAGTAGTAATTGAGAAATACAATAATATTCCACTCCATGCAACAGATCCAAGTGAATGGGTCATTGTTGAAAATACGCATGAGCCACTTGTTGACAAAGAGACATTTGAAAAGGCACAGGAAAGAGTAAAGGAAATCTCGGATGCTTATTTTGCAAAAGAGTTTACAAAACACCCACCTAATGAAAAGAATTTACTAAAGGGAAAAATTGTATGCGGAGACTGTGGCAAGGGTATGAGACTTTCTCCAAGAACAACAAAATCGTATGTATATTTTTGTGGAACTTTTTCAGATGGTATTAATCCGGCATGTTCAAGACACAAAATTAATCAGGAGGATGTCAACAACGCTGTCTTTGCTCAGATTTCAAATCATATGCGTTGCTGTATTGACGCATTAAGAGTAATAAGGGAATTAAATGCAAGAAGCAGCGGACTGAAAAAATACGATGTGTATGAAAAAGCCATTACCAGACAGCGCAGGGAACTGGAGAAGGTAAACCGCAAGTTCTCTGAGTTATATGGAGATTATTCAGAACATTTGATTAATGAGAGTGAATATCTGACATTAAAGCAGCAGTATCTTTTAAAAAGCGAAGCTTTGAAGAAGGAGATAGATAATCTTTTAATATCTCAGAACTTGTATTCAAAGAATTATAAGATTGATGCGGACTGGGAAAATCTTATCAATAAATATCTGAAATGCAGAAAACTCAACAAAGAGCTGGCAGATGCATTTGTTGACAAGGTACAGGTGTTTGAAGGTGGCAGAATTTCCGTAAATCTGGTTTATGATGATTGTCTGGAAGAACTGTTACAGGTAAAAAATAAGAGAGAAGGTGATTTGAATGAGTAAGATAACTGCTATGTATATTCGCCTTTCTATGGAAGATGAAGATGTATCATTAAATCGGAAAGAGGAGAGTAACAGTATATCCAGCCAGCGGGAATTGTTAAAAGCATATATTGAAAATCATTCGGAGCTTAAGGATACGAAGGTACAGGAATACTGTGATGATGGATTTACTGGAACAAAATTTGAAAGACCAGGCTATATGAAGCTTATGGAGGATATCCGGGCTGAAAAAATATCATGCATTGTTGTAAAGGATTTATCCAGACTCGGAAGGGATTATATTGAAGTTGGAAGTCTTTTGGAGCAGATACTTCCACTTTATCAGGTACGGGTTATTGCAGTTAATGATAATTATGACAGCAATAACTATGATGGTTCCACCGGTGGTATGAATGTTGCGTTTAAGAATTTAATTTATATGCTTTATAGCAGGGACTTATCCAATAAAATATGTTCTGCAAAGCACACAAGGATACTGAATGGGGAGAACATTAGTGGTCAGTTAAGGTATGGATATGTCAAAGACCCAAGTGATAAGCATAAGATTATTGTAGATCCGGAAGCAGCAGAAGTGGTCAAGCTGATATTTGAACTGACCGCACAGGGCAAAAGAAAAACGGAAGTGGCAAATTACTTAAATGCTCACGGTATTGATACACCATCCGCATATAAGAAGAAAAAAGGAAGCAAAAACTTTTTCCATGCAGTTGAAGTGAAAAGCTTGTGGAGTACTTCTTCTATCCACGATATATTAAACGATGAAGTTTATCTTGGAAAACTGATATGGAATAAAACAAAGAAGAGGGTAGGCAGCAATAACACTTCAACCTATGTGCCTAAAGACGAATGGATTGTGATAGAGAATTGTCATGAACCTATTATTACTCAGAAATTATTTGATACGGCACATGCTAATTCAAAAAAATATATTCGTCCAAAGCGTGGTAAGAGAAACTATAATCCGTTTTATTATTGCGGGGTATGTGGCAGAGCCTTGGTATCCAGCAAAAGGGTAAAAGGTGACATTCTTCTTTGTTCCTCGTCCAGAATTGAGGAAAATTCTCCATGCAAAAGCAACAGGGTGGAAATTACCAAGGTTGAAGATACAATCATGAAAATTGTAAATATGTATGCAACAGCTTATCTGGATGAGAAAGGAATAAAGAAAGCTGGTAAATCGAAAGAAGTATCTCCGGAAGAAAAGATTGCAACACTTGAAAAGAAGGTGAAGAGCCTCAGCAGTAAAAAGATGATGTTGTATTCTGATTATAAGGATGACAAGCTCACAAGAGAAGAGTATGTCAAGCGTTCAAAGGCGATGGTGGAGCAGATTGATGAATTGCATCAGGAAATCGAACAGCTTAAAACAGAAATACCGCCAGAAGATAATTCTTCTAGTAAGTTTGAGACACAGTTAGAAAGTATCATCAATATGGAATCTTTTGACAGAGAGAAAATCCAGAAGGTAATCAAAAAAGTGATCATCAATGGAGAGGACAATATAGAGATTGTATGGAATACAGATGATCCATTTTTCAAGTAAGATGGATGGTTACAGAGTTTGGAGTGCCGAGAGAATGTGGCACTCCTTTCTTCTGCAAGCATAAATATTGCTTTCAATATACTGCAATAGCAGGTATAATGGAAAGTGATATTTGAGGGTACAAAAAAATCAATTTTTTTTTGGTCTGGGGTTGACACGAGCAGGTAATGGTTTCCCAGAAGTATCATTGTTACTTCCACTTTGCAATGAACTAGAAATTACAATAAATGAACTTCTATCTGGTGAAAGATTGCAAGCGATGGATTATAAAAAGAAAGCGGAGGAAAATATGGTGAATTTAGTGAAAGAAGCTCAAGAGAGTAAAAAGAAGATTATAATGTCTGCAATGGTTAGTGTTTTGGTAATTGTTGCAGCAGTACCTTTATTTGTTGTTGCGGGAATGTTTGAAATGCAGGTATGGACTAGAGTGCTATTGATGGGGATTGGATTTGTAATAATGGTAATGGGAATCGCTATTGCATGTGTATTAGACAGAGAAGCAGGAGCCTTTGAATGTCCTGAATGTAAGGAGCGATTTGTTCCTGATATGAAATCCTATGTTATGGGACCACATACAATTACCAAAAGAAAGTTAACTTGTCCAAAATGTGGATGTACAAAATATTGCAAACATGTTTTAACCAGATAAGGTGAAACTTTCAGTTTATCTGACTAGTAAACAATTTAATAATCGTTTTATACAGCACTTTAGCTCCAAAGGTTAAGGTGCTATTTTTACCACAAAAGGAGGAATGAAATGTCATATAAATTAGTAATCGCCGAGAAGCCTTCGGTGGCACAGTCCATCGCAAAGGTGATTGGTGCTGATAAGAGAGAAGACGGATACCTGGAGGTCAAGACGAAGAAATCAGAATGATAAATGAAAAACTGGATTTTTATGTGATGGAGGCAAGTGATGAGGAGTTTGATACCGAAGAAGTACGCAAACTTGTGAAGCGATTAGATGAATTGGATCCCATACCATTGCCGTGGAAATCGGATGAGGAAGCATTGAAAGACTTCTGGGATTATTGTGAAGAGAGACAGAGGGAAGAACGTATAATAGCAGAGATGAAAATTAAGGGTTGAGAAGTCAGTGCCTTTGGAAAAAGTATGTGGTAAAATATATATACGAGAAGTCTATAAATCGTAATTTGGAAAGGGGTGCACTGCCATGCTGAGAAAATTAAATTGTTTTTTAAACATCGTTATTGGTTCATTCATAGGAGTTTTTATTGGGTACGGAATTTATAAGTTCTGGCACTTTAAAACTTATCCAAATTTATATGTCATGCAGTCTGCACCGTGGTACACAGAGTTACTGTTGGATGGTGCCATGGTGGTCGTTGTGGTGGTCGTATGTATTATCCTAAAGCTGATTATTTGGAAAAAGTTAAAGCCATAACTTCCAATTTTTGAAACTGAGAAATCGAAAATTGTGAGGGTAATTATGATAAAGTTTTTGAATGATATCAGGAATGTAGAAAAACCAATATCTAATAATAGAAAAATTATAAATACTATAGCTGTATTGTTCCTTGGAATAGCTTTGGGGACTTTTTCAAAATTTTTGGATTTTCGTCAAGCTGAACTTCCCAGTGTGCTTATGGCAATAGATGGAGCATTAGATGTTCATAATTTCCTTGGACGTTTTGCAATCTGGGTATTGATTGCACTGTGTATTTCTATTTATAGCAATTCTGCAATAAGAGCAAGCATTAATGTTTTTGCATTCTTTATTGGTATGGTTGCAAGTTACTATTTGTATTCAAACTATATTGCAGGATTTTTTCCAAGAAGTTATGCGGTGATTTGGTTTGGATTTACAGCTGTTTCTCCATTATTGTCTTTTGCCTGCTGGTATGCAAGGGGGAAAAGCAAATTGGCACTTATACTATCGGCGCTGATTTTGGCAGTATTGTTCAATATGTGCTTTGTATATGGATGCTGGTATTTTAATGCAAAATCTGTTTTGGAAGTGATAGTCTTTATTATTGGACTTATTGTTTTGAGGAGAGACACATTGAGGAGTTCTGCGCTAATGGGAACGATTAGTATAGTTCTTGCAGTTTTACTTGATATGGTTATTCCATTTCATTTTGGATAAACAACTTCCAGTTTACAGAACTGAATCAAAAGAGCTCGAAGGAGCTCTTTTTCCTTTTTTATAATAGTATCATTATGGTATAATAGAGACATTAAAATCGGAATTTATAAAGGAGAATATTGATGAAACTATTTTTATGTTCGCACTTTTCAAGTGTAGGAAGTCTGATAAAGGAAGAAATTGAAAATAAGAAAGTCGCATTTATTCCAACAGCTTCGTTGCGTGAAGGCTACACCGGTTATGTCGGCTCGGCTCGAAAATTATTCAAAAAGTTGGGAGCAATCGTAACTGAAATTGATATTTCAACGGAGGCTTATTCAACGATACAGTCTGTTTTTGAAGATGCAGATGTGATATATTTTACCGGCGGAAATTCATTCTTTCTTATGGACCAACTCCGTAAAACAAGAACTGATGGGTTGCTGAAAAAGGAATTGGCAAATGGAAAATTGATGATCGGCGAGTCGGCAGGCGCAATTATATGCGCTCCAAGCATCCAATATATCGAGCAAATGGATGAAAAGCCGGAGGACTACTCACAAGAAGATGATGCAGGGCTTGATTTGATTGATTTCTATGTTCTTCCGCATTATCTTACAGCACCATTTAAGAAAGTTACCGAGAAAATAATGACTGAGTTTTCGGATTTGAATCTATGCCCTATTAACAACCATCAGGGAATTGTAATTGATGGTGAAGGTTCAAAGGTTATTTGCAAAGACTAATTTGAAAAATCCTTTTTTTGAAACTGGAAAATCGGAAGCTGAGGAGATAGACTATTGAGAACATATGAGAATAAAGACGAACTTAAAAACGAGATAAATAAAAGCTTTGCAAAGTATATTTCAGAATTTAATGATATTCCGGAGCATTTAAAAGATAAGAGAATTGATGAGATCGATCGAACTCCGGCAGAAAATCTTGCTTATCAGGTTGGCTGGACAACTCTTGTTATTAAATGGGAATCAGACGAAAGAAAGGGTATTCCTGTCAAAACTCCTTCGGATAATTTTAAGTGGAATCAGCTTGGCGAATTATATCAATGGTTCACAGATACATATGCTCAGCTGTCACTGCAAGAATTGAAAGACAGATTGAATGAGAATATCAACTCTATTTATGTAATGATTGATTCTCTGAGTGAGGAAGAATTATTTAAACCACATATGAGAAAATGGGCTGACGAAGCAACTAAAACAGCTGTCTGGGAAGTATACAAATTCATACATGTTAATACAGTTGCTCCGTTCGGAACCTTTAGAACCAAGATTAGAAAATGGAAAAAGATTGCACTATAACTTCAAGTTTGTAAAACTGATGGAATAAAAAATGTAAAGCTGGGAGCATTAGCTTACGGCTTTTTAAGTTAAAGCAAATAGAAGTAAATAATGGTCAAAAAACAATCGACATCCGACCTCGTACACGTTATAATATAAGTAATCTAATAAGAAAACAGTGTTATCATTACTGCATTGCTAAATGAGAATGGTAGCCATAAATATGAATTCGCAGGAACGGAATGGTTGAACCCTCAGGGTGACAATGTCACTCATTTGTCAGCGAGAGGTGCTTAACTTAGATGATTTTCAGTTTTCTTATTTTGACATGGATTTACAGGAAGGGTAGAAAAATCAATGATTTCATTGACTTATCCTAACTCAAAATAATATAGGTTTCCAACGGGGGCTTGAACTCCTAAGCGCTAGTTGTGGGTTCAATTCCCGCCGGGAACATCGATTTTTTGCAACAATGATCGTAAAAATGCAACAAGAACTAAATCTATCCAAGCACCCAATGGAGATAACTAAAGTGTAGGATAAGATTTAGGTTGTCAATGAATGTAAAAATGTTTTTCTTGCTTGAAGAAAACAGGCCTGACGAGGCATCGCTCAGATTAGATTAAAAATTCTAGTCTGGGCGATTTTTTTCGTTCAGGGAAAAGGAGGAAGTGTCATTGACAGAACACTGATGATGAACATTGTGAATGATGAAAAACTGAATATAGAAAAGACAATCTTACACCATAAAGAAGGTGTAGACCTTATCCCGGCAATAGATGCGTGTGAGAATAAATGGCTCAAAGTAGCATTTCATCTGGCATTCGCAGCAACGGTCCGAATAGGAGAGCTGCTTGGGCTGACATGGGACTGTGTGGATATATCAGAAGAAGCTATTTCAGAGAACAGAGCATATGTCTTTATTAACCAACAGGTGGAGCGTGTATCAAAGGAAGCTGTTCAGGAGCTGGATTCAAAAGAAGTCATTCTGATCTTCCCATCCCAAAGGAAGAATAATAAGACGGTCAGGGTGCTGAAAACACCAAAGACCGATACCAGTGAGCGCAAAGTTTATATACCGGGATTTGTGGCACAGTGCCTTATTGATATAAAGAAGGTCTTCCGGATGTGGTTTTTCATAGTCTGCGCCATACAAGTGTCACATACAAACTGAAACTGAGCGGTGGAGATATCAAAGCAGTCCAGGGGGATTCCGGACATGCACAGGCGGACATGGTAACAGAGGTATATGGCCATATCATTGATGAGGACCGGCGGAAGAATGCAGAGAGAATGGAGAATGCCTTTTATAATAAGGAAAATTTTAATCTGGATATACATGAGCAGAAAGAGGAAGAAATCAGAATGATAAATGAAAAACTGGATTTTTATGTAATGGGAGGTCGGAGTACATGAAAGAACTGTTACATGAACTGCAAAGTCAAGTTTCAGTCTTGCAAAAGCTCTGGAAACCCATCTCGTACAGTTGAATAATGAAAGGGGATGTGCTACTATTGTATAAAGATGTCGATTACGGCAGCTTATTTAACGGATAAACTAGGGGGGAGCTTTATATGGCCACACAAAAGCAACAAGGTATTAAAAAGCAACTGACGAAAGGATTTGTGAAAGTAGCAATAATCGGTGCGATTGCGGCAGTTATTGGAATCGTAGTACTACTGATCGCAGCGATGCAGTATGAAAAGGCATTGAGCCAATACGGATTTACACAGGGAGATATCGGTAAAGCGGTCGCGGCATTTTCGGAGAGCCGGAGCGCATTACGTGCAGTAGTAGGCTATGATGACAAAGCAGTGATAGACAAGCAGATCGAACTGCATGACCAGAAAAAGGAAGCGTTTGAGACTTACATAGATGAATTGAACCGCTCAATCAAATTCACCGAAGGCAGGGATGCCTATAATAAAGTATTACAGAAACTGGACGGGTACTGGGAATTGGATGCACAGGTATTGGAACTGGCTACTTCCGATGACGAGGACGGATATCTGAAGGCGCAGGATCTGGATATCGGAGAGCTGACCGCACAGTACGAACGGATATACGCGGAGTTTGTAGACTTGATGAATCTGTGCGTCGAAAAAGGAGATCAGGCGGAGGTAGATCTGCGTCATATGGAGCGTTTTATGCTGATCGCGATTCTGGTTATCGTAGTGACCTCTTTCTGGAGTTCTGTGGTATTAGGCAAGAAAATGGCAGGAAATATCGAAGAACCGATGATAGCGCTGGCAGATCGACTTCAGACTTTTGCACAGGGAGATCTGAATAGTGCATTCCCGGACAGAAACACGGAAGATGAGATATCCTATATGATACAGGTCGCAAAAGGCATGGCTGCTGACCTGAATCTGATCATTACGGATGCAGGAGAATTGTTGGGACAGATGGCGGAGGGTAATTATGCCATCGGTACTAAGATCGAAGAGAAATATGTAGGACAGTTTGTGGCACTGAAAGATGCCATGCGTAAGATGAACCGACAGATGAACAGTACCTTACAGCAGGTAGAAGAGGCCGCTAAGCAGGTATCTGCCGGATCGGAGAATCTTGCACAATCTGCCCAGGCGTTGGCAGAAGGAGCAACAGAGCAGGCAGGATCTGTGGAAGAACTGACGGCAACCATTACGAATATCACAGATGCCGTGTCACGTACAGCCGGCGAACTGCAGAGGACGACGGAAAAGGCTGAGAATTATGCACAGCAGGCGGATGCAGGGCATACGCAGATGAGGTCATTGATGGAGGAAATGGACCGAATCAATGAAACATCTAAAAAGATACAGAATATTATTGCTGACATTGAAGATATTGCGAGTCAGACGAACCTGTTGTCTCTGAATGCGGCAATTGAGGCGGCCAGAGCAGGAGAAGCCGGACGGGGATTTGCAGTGGTGGCAGAACAGATCCGTAAATTGGCCGAACAGAGTGCACAGTCGGCAGTAGATACCAGAAGCCTGATCGAGGGATCGCTGCAGGAGATCGAGAATGGCAACCAGGCAGTGGAGGTAGCAGCGGAATCTCTGGAGCAGATCGTTACGGGAGTCAAGGAGATTGCGACAGATGCAAAACGATTGAGTGAAGAGTCTGCTGCGCAGGCACAGGCGATGCAACAGGCAGAACTTGGTGTGAATCAGATATCGGAAGTAGTGCAGTCGAACTCTGCGGGAGCAGAGGAATCGTCTGCTACCAGTGAGGAATTATCCGCACAGGCATATACATTAAACGATCTGGTAGGAAAGTTTACACTACGTCGGGATTAATTGCTAATTAAAAAATGAAATAAATACCGGTCTTATTAATCCGTAAATAGTGGAGAATTAAGATCGGTATTTTTTATAACATAAACCTTTCATTATAACTGAAATTTTCATTTCCGCATTATCTATTAGAATTGTAATGGTAGATATAGGAGGTAAAGAACTGTGAAAAAGCACTATTGGTTATTTATATAAAAAATGTAATGAAGAAGAATCTGATAAATAAGTTTGCACCATTTCATGCATATGAAGGAACAGAAGATGTTGATTTTGCTAAAGAATTGCATATAGTATCTGATAATATATTCATAAAATATAAAGGTAATGCATTTACTAATTCTGGACTTGATATATTGCTGAAAAAACACAATATTGAATATGTTGAAGTTGTGGGTGTAGATGGTGGGGCTTGTGTTGCACTGACAGCATTAGGTGCTATAAAAAATGGATATAAAGTAATCGTGAATGAAGCTGCAATCGGAACAATGTATAAGAAAAACAAGAATAAGTACTTTAAAAAGTTACATGAAGCAGGTGCAGAATTTGTATAGAACAATTTTTATTGACAGAATTGAAAAATCGGAATTTGCTAAAGGAGGTGGTAAATATGTGGTGGTCTATTGGTGGTGGAATCATAATCTTTGCGTTAGGTATGTTTATCTTCTTAAAGCCGGGCTTAATATGGAAATTAACAGAAGAATGGAAATCTTATCGTGCAGATGAACCATCTGAGTTTTACTTGAAAACAACAAAAATAGGTGGTATTCTATTTGCCCTATTTGGAATTATTATGATTATGCTTCCGGTTATTTTGGAGTAATAAATTCCAGTTTGCACAATTCTTGAACTCAACACAAACTGCCATCAGTGTTGTTCCGTTGCTCGTTCTTTGCTGGTATCATAGAACCATCAAATGAAGGAGGCAACAAGCCATGAACACAGATAAGATTTACGCAGAACAACTCGCCAATGAATATGCTCTCAAGGACACCTCTAAGGTGGTAGCTCTTCGCAAGCTGGACAAGAATGGACGAAGCATTTTTGGCGCTTTTGGACAAGAAGAATTTTGCCTACATCACAGTCAAGGAAATCTGTGAGGCGGCAGGCGTTAATCGCTCCACCTTTTATCTGCATTATGAAACAATGGCAGACTTACTTTCGGAGAGCGTCAGTCACATGAACGAGCAGTTTCTTGCCCACATGAAAAAAGACACGGATGCCTTTGTTACAAAGATGCGGGATTGTCCGATGGATGAATTGTACCTCATTACGCCGGAGTATCTGACGCCTTACCTTGGTTACATTGAGCAGCACAAGCGGCTGTTCCGCACAGCAACGGAAAATGCTGCCGTGCTGGAAATGGATAAAAGCTATGAACGGATGCTCCGCCATGTGTTCATGCCGATCCTCGACCGCTACGGCGTACCGGAATGGGACAGACCGTATCTCATGGCGTTTTATATTCACGGATTAATGGCAATTATCTCGGAATGGCTCAAAAACGACTGCGTCGATTCCATTGCGGATATTGTAAATGTGATTCAGCGGTGTGTAAAACGCCGCAAGGAGGAAATATGAAAGCTGGTATTTATTTAGAAAAAGAACAAGTTGAAATTCGGGAGCTGCCGATGCCGGAAGTCGGAGACAATGATGTGCTGGTGCAGAACCTCTATTCCAGTATCTGCGGCACAGATGTTGCGGTTTTTACCCACGGTCCGAACACCGGTCACAAGGTGACTGTCGGCGGTGAGTTTGGTCATGAGACTGTTTCCCGTGTGGTGAAGGTTGGAAAGAATGTCACAGATTTTTCAGTAGGCGAACGGGTCTACCCTTACCCTCTTTATGCCAAAGGGGACACAAAACGAGCCGGAACCATCGGCGGATTCTCGGAATATATTCTCATTCCTAATGCCAAACGGAATCATTCCCTCTATGCTGTGGATGATTGTATCTCCGATAAGCTGGCAAGTCTGATTGAGCCGTTTACGGTTGGCTGCCGTGCTGCCCGCCGGGGGATGATTCCCTGTGGAAAGGAACAGTATGTTGCCGGGCAGAATGCCGTGGTGTTCGGCTGCGGAACAATTGGCATTGCCGCTGCGGTTGCCTTCAAGCACTTCGGCATGGAGAAAGTTATGATCTGTGACCGCTCGGATTTTCGTCTAAGTTTAGCAGAGCAGTTAGGCTTTGCAGTTTGCAATACAGCGTCAGAGAATTTTGAAACATCAGCCGTTAGCTATTTCGGCACGGCTCCTTCCCTAAATGGCACAGTTGCCAGCATTGACTGCTGGTTGGATGCCGCCGGTGCGGAGAGTATTCTGGATGATTTCCTTCGGTTTGGAAAAATCGAGAGCCGCTTTGTCTCCGTTGCAGTCAACAACAAGCCCCGCACCATTGACCTGCTCCACATGACCTATGCCCAGCAGAGCATCATCGGCTCCGGTGGCTATATGCCGGAGGATGTATGGGACGTGCAGGAGATCATGGCGAGTGGTAAGTGGGAATTGGAGCGGATCATCACTCATGAGTTCCCACTGAATGAATTGGAACAAGCCATCCGCACGGCGAGCGATGTTGACCATGCTGGAAATGTGGTCGTGGAAATGAAAGGATAAAAAAGTCTGTGTTATGACTTCAAGTTTCAATCTGGGCCATTTCATTCAACTGATGCAACACCCGGTTTGAAGCGGTGTATGATAGAATCGGAATCCAGGTCAGATCCGGATAAAGATTCGGATATTTTTGTCAATCGGTGAGCTGCAGAGAAATTTATCTATAGACAAGCCAGGATTATCACGTTAAGATATAGAAAAAGTAAGTAATACGAAAGAAGAAAACAGAATATGTAAAGGAGAAAATGAATGGAATACTCTGCAATTATTCATGATATGGACAAAAGATTCTGCTATGCAATAGATAAGGATTTATTTGTGATACGCATCCAGGTAAAAAGAGATGATATAAAGGAAATAATTCTTCATTATGAGGATAAGTATATACCAATGGAATGGAAGGATACACGAAAGACAATTCCAATGAAGAAGGTTGCCACCTCACAGTTTCAGGATTATTATGAAGCACAGATCCAGATGCATCTGATATGTCTCCGTTATTTTTTTGAATTAACAGATATGCAGGGGGAAAAAGTATATTACGGCAATTATGAGTTTAGTAAGGAATGTATTACAAACAGGGACAGAATGTTTGACTGCCCGCAGAATCTACGGGAGGAAGAAATGTTTGTGGTGCCAAAGTGGGCAGAAAATAAGGTCGTATATCAGATTTTTCCGTCCCGTTTTGCATCATCACAGCCGGTAGACAAGGAAGTATGGTATAAAGCACCAGTTACGTCTATGGATAATCTGCATGGTGATCTCAGAGGAATTATAGAACATCTGGATTATGTCCATAGTCTTGGAATTGATGTTTTATATATGACACCAATCTTTAAATCAAATTCAAGCCATAAATACGATACCATTGATTATTATCAGATAGATCCCTCATTCGGAACAGCAGAGGATCTTAAAGAGCTGGTACAAAAAGCGCATGAATATGGAATGAAAGTGGTTATGGATGCGGTGTTTAACCATACAGGAAATGAATTTTTTGCATTTGAAGATATTTTGGAAAAGGGAAATAAGTCTAAATATCTGGACTGGTATTTTATTGATGAATTTCCACTTAAAAGTGAAAGGGGAGAGATTCCAAACTTCAAATGCTTTGGTTATTATGGTGGAATGCCAAAATTAAATCTGAAAAATCCTGAAGTTGAAAAATTTATTACAGATGTTGCATGCTATTGGATCAGGGAATGCGATATAGACGGATGGAGAATGGATGTAGGAGATGAAATCAGCCATTTTTTCTGGAAGAATTTTAGAAAAGCAGTTAAGGCAGTAAAGAAAGATATGCTGATAATTGGAGAAATCTGGCATTATGCAGGAGATTTTCTTGAAGGAGATGAATGGGATACGGTCATGAATTATCCGTTTTATCTGAATATGATAGATCTGCTTGCAGATGAAAAGATTACGGTCAGCCAGTTTATACAGAATCTTGGATATTTGAAAGGACGCTTAAATAAAAAATGTTATCCTCTTATGTGGAATCTGATAGACAGCCATGATACAGCAAGATTTTTACATTTATGTAAGAATAATAAGAAAAAGCAGCATTTGGCAGCAGCTTTTCAATTGTTATTGCCGGGAATGCCGATGATTTATTATGGAGATGAGTATGCGATGCCGGGAGCAAACGATCCGGATTGCAGACGTGGCATGTACTGGGATGAAGAATACCAGGATAAAGAGATGTTTGAATGGTATAAACAGCTGTTACAGGTTCGAAAAAAATATAAATGTATCGTAGAAGGTGAATTGATTGAGGCAATCACAAGGGATGAGGAAGAAACCATTGTTCTGATTAGAAAAAATAGTGAAGAGACCATGGCATTGATTTTTAACTGCAGCAGCAGTGAGAAGAGATTTAATGAGTATGAGGGAAAATATAATTTGCTTGAAGAAGAACTGTTTGACGGAAAAGTTGAGGGACTTGATGCCGCAGTAATAGTGCTTTAAAATAGTTACAGAGGAAGAAGAACATGTCAAAAGATGAATATTTAATTACAGATGCTCCCCTTAAAGCACTGACTGTTTTTGCAATGCCAATGATTTTCGGAAGCTTTTTTCAACAGGTCTACAATATGGCTGATTCAATCATTGTGGGTCAGTTTGTTGGATCTTCTGCCCTTGCGGCTGTTGGTGCCTGTGCTGCCCTTACGAATGTATTCATTTGTATAGCACTTGGTGCAGGTGTAGGTGCAGGTGTACTTGTGAGCCGTTATTTTGGTGCCAGAGATTATAGTAAAATGAAAACAATAGTATCAACATCATTGATTAGTTTTCTGGTTCTTAGCATACTTCTGGGAGTTACTGGCTTTTGTTTTTCACGTTCCATGATGGGCTTATTACAGACACCCGCTGATATACTGGAGGAAGCAGTACTATATCTTCGTGTTTATTTTGTGGGATTTCCGTTTCTGTTTATGTACAACATTCTTTCAACGATGTTTACTTCAATCGGTGAATCAAAGATTCCATTATGCCTTTTGATTTTTTCTTCTGTTCTGAATATTATGATGGATCTTTGGATGGTAGCAGGCCTTGGTCTGGGTGTGTTCGGTGCAGCCCTAGCCACGCTTATTGCACAAGGCATTTCGGCAGTATTTTCGTTTTTAATCTTTTTATACCGGATACGCCAGTATAAGAGTCCGGCTCGCTGGTTTGACGGGAGGGAATTACGTTCCATGCTCCGCATTGCTGTACCGTCGGTTCTCCAGCAGTCAACAGTGTCAATTGGTATGATGATTGTACAGGCGGTTGTAAATCCGTTTGGTACACAGGCTCTTGCAGGTTATGCGGCAACGATGAGGGTAGAGAATATTTTTTCACTGATATTTGTGTCCATAGGCAATGCAGTCTCGCCGTATGTTTCCCAGAATCTTGGCGCAAAGAAAATCGGGCGTATCAAAAAAGGATACCACGCTGCACTGGTGTTAGATTTATGTTTTGCAGTCCTTGCTTTTATAGTCATTGAAACACTGCATACCCAGATTTCCTCATTATTTCTGGGTAAAGATGGAACAGCGCTGGCATATCAGGTGTCTGGAGATTATATGAGATGGCTCGGCTTCTTTTTCATTTTTATGGGTATCAAGATGGCAACAGACGGAGTTCTTCGGGGACTTGGAATCATGCGTCCATTTCTCATTGCAAATATGGTAAATCTTGCAATTCGTCTGTCAGTTGCTTTGATACTCGCACCGCGTTTTGGCATTGCATTTGTCTGGCTTGCTGTACCGGCTGGCTGGCTTGCAAATTTTCTGATTTCTTATGTGGCACTCAGAAAATCATGGCCAGACGATAAGATGGCTTTTGCTGCTATAGAAGATGGTGCAGCCGTTTTTATAGAAAAATACTGTAAATAGCTGTCTTTAAAAATGACGAAAAACCAAAGCAGGAAGTGTTAAATTTTATCAAAAAAATAGAATTTGAAAATTAAAGCTGAAAAGTCGTTGACTTTTGAAAAAATTCTGATATAACAAGGTCTAGAAAAAATTAAAATAAAGAGAAAGGAAATAAGAATCAATGTTTTCACAAAAAGATAAAATGAAAAGTAAATTAGAAAACATGCATCTGCAGGAAAGGATAAACTATGGCTACAGAAAAGTCATTATTATGATGTTAATTTCAGGCTTGCTTTCTATAGTGGTCATAGGTGTTTTATTTGCTAATATGGTACATTATATAGAAAATGTTACTGTAGCAGATCAGGCAGTAAAAATATGTAGAATTAATGTGAATGCGGCAGCAAGAAATATCAGGGAAATGGCATTAGATGATGATACTTCTTCATATGCCGGTTATGAGAAAACAGTAGAAAAGCTGCTGAAAGAAGTTGATTCTGAACTGAAAAATTTAAAGGGAACCGGAATTATTCCTGACTCAGATTATGAGGAATATTCATCAGCCCTTTCGGATTGGGGAAACATTGGTTATTCTATTATAGAAAAAATTAAAAGTGGTGATAAGGAAAAAGCAGTTGATGAAATCATGAATGATTGCACACCTGCATTAAATAAAGCGGTGGAAATCGCAATAAGATTAGATGATGTGACAGACCAGGAGAGCAGCAGGGCTGCCAGAACTACATTTACTTTTGCTATAGCAGGAATTGTATGTATTATAGTGTGTTTATTTTTGGCATGGATACTGACAAAGAAAACAGGTAAAAAAGTCCTGGATACAATTCTTGAACCTTTACGGGCAGTTGAGGATGTCGCAAAGGAACTGACAGAAGGAAATTTACACAGTACACTGGATTATCGTTCAGAAGATGAGATTGGAAGACTGGCACACAGTATGCGTAAATCAATCCGTATCCTGGGAAGCTATGTAGACGATATTGACCGTGCAATGAAATTGTTTGCAGAAGGAAATTTTGATGTTAAACCGGAAGTAGAGTGGCGGGGAGATTTTGTCGGAATTTTAAATTCTTTTATGCAATTTGAAAAAAGTATAGGAGAAACGATTAAAGGAATTCAAAATGTTTCCAATGAAGTTTCAAGTGCAGCAGACCAGGTAGCATCAAGTTCTAATGATCTTGCAGATGGAGCTACAAATCAGGCGGCAGTAGTAGAGGAACTGACAGCAACAGTTGCAGGTGTATCTGAACAGGTAGAAAATAATTCAAAATCTGCAAAAGAAATTAGTGGAAGGGTGGATGAGCTTGGAAATGCCATTTTAGAAAGTAATGGTAAGATGCATGAAATGGTTGATTCCATGCATGAAATTAATGAAGCATCAAAAGAAATTGACAAAATTATTGCAACAATTAATGAAATTGCTTCCCAGACAAATCTGCTTGCATTGAATGCTTCTATCGAAGCAGCAAGGGCAGGAGAAGCCGGAAAAGGATTTGCAGTTGTAGCAAATCAGGTAAATTCGTTAGCGGACCAGAGTGCCCAGGCAGCGAAAGAATCTGCAATGTTGATTGAAACCTCTGTGAAGGCAGTAGAAAAGGGTATGGTGATTGCAGGACAGACTGCGGCGCAATTGGAAGATGTTGCAGAGAACTCTAAAATAATTACAGAAGAAGTTACAAATATTGCGGAAACGTTAGAAACACAGACAACAGAAATCCGGCAGATTAATGAAGGAATTGAACAAATTAATGATGTTGTACAGACCAATTCTGCAACATCTGAGGAATGTGCAGCTGCCAGCCAGGAGATGAGTAGCGAATCAGAAAATCTGCGTGAAATGATTCGTAAATTTAAAGTGGCAGAATTAGAAAAAACAGTATAATACGATAATGATTTCCAGCTATAATTTCTAACACAGAATAGAAAGTTTATCAGTATAAAAATTTTATAAGAAAGGCACTTATACTATGGATACAAACATACGCAGACTGCTCAAGGAAATAGGAGCAGAAGATTTAATAGAAGTATTTGCACCATGTATGGATGACTATCTTTATATTATAGATTTACAGAAAAATACCCTTATCATTTCACAGGCAGCGGTGAAGCGTTTTAAGATGCCGGGCAATTCATTTGATAATGCTGCCGACAGTGTCCGCTATTTTGTATATGAAGAAGACCGCCCGATGATTAGGGAACATTTACAGCGGATTGCGGATGGAAACGAAAAAAATCACAATCTGCATTACAGATGGCTTGATAAAGATGGGATGCCGGTATGGATTAACTGCCGTGGAAAGGTAATCCATGATAAAGATGGAAAACCTCATTATCTTATAGGCTGTGTAAACGAAATTGGAAATATACAGCGGGCAGATAATGTCAGCGGACTTTTGGGTGAAAGAGAAATGCATTCCTTTGTTTCTTCCCATATAAAAGACAGCTCGTCAGTATTTTTAATACATATAGGGATTGATGGATTTAATGCGATTAATGGTACATTAGGCGTAGATTATGGAAATTATGTGTTGAAAAGTGTTGCTGACGGTATCAAGGAATGTCTTTCTGATAACCAGCAGCTGTACCATCTTGTTGCAGATGAGTATATGATTGTTGATCTGGAAAGCCATACAAGAGATGATGTTATGCTATTGCAGAAGGAAATATGTAAAAAAATAGAAGATTTTATTATTTCTGAAAAATATAAGGTGGTTTTTACAGTATCTACCGGAATTATCCATGCAACGAAGCTCTTAAAATATTATGACGAGTATCGTAAAATAGCGGTTTTCTCTTTAAAACAGGCAAAATCCATGGGAGGAAACGGAGTATATTTTTTTGAGAAAGAAGATTATAAGTTATTTTTAAAAAAAGAGAAAATAAAAAGTGCACTTCGAGGTGCCGTGACAAATGAATTTGAAGGATTTGAAGTATACTATCAGCCGATTATAGATTGTTCCTCGGGAAATATAATTGGTGCGGAAGCGCTTATGAGGTTTTCCATGTATTCAGGTGGAAAAAAAGAAAGTATCTCGCCTGTGGAATTTATACCATTACTGGAAGAAACCGGGCTTATTATTCCGGCTGGAAGATTTGTATTAAATGAAGCTGCGGCAATGTGCCATGAAATGCGGCAGTATATACCGGGATTTAAGGTTAATGTAAATATATCTTATATTCAGATGATGAAAAGTGATATCTGGAAGGACATACTTTCGTCTATAGAACAATATAATCTTCCGCCGGAGAGCCTGTGTGCGGAACTGACAGAAAGCGGATATACGGATATGACACCGTATTTTTATACGCTTCGGAAGAAATTCGAAGAGAAAAAAATACAGTTTATTCTGGATGATTTTGGCACAGGTTTTTCAAATCTACATTGTATTGTAAACATGAATCCTAATTATGTGAAACTGGATAATCATTTTACAGCAAAAGCTATGAGTCAAACAAGGGACTTTGAGCTGTTAAAAAAAATAGTTGAACTGGTACATAGTATAGATATCAAAATATGTATAGAAGGTGTAGAAAAAGAAGAGTGGTATCAAAAGCTGAAAGAAATACATGCTGATTATCTGCAGGGCTATCTTTTTGGCAGACCATGTGATAAAAATCAGTTTTTAAATCAGTTCATATGTAAAGGTATCAACTAGCAAACTTTCTTAATTTTCATTTCTATTTTGGAAAAGGCTTCTTGAAGGAAAATTCTACCTGTGATAGAATAAAATTAATTATACTTACAGGGAAAGTAAGTACCCGGCTGCAGGACATATCCAGGGAACTGCCAGTATAGTGGCAGGTTTTTACGGTTTGCTACTGCTATTTAGTGAAAAATAAAAAATCATGGAGGATTTTTACAATGGAAGAAGCAAAGCAGAACATCAAACAAAAGAAGGATTCTTACAATCTGAGAATTGTGACGGCTGTACTGGTATTAACAGTGCTGGTTTTAGGGGAATTATATGTGATGATTAACTATCCGTCCAATTATGTGGCATTGATTGTACTTACAGTTGTAGCACTGGCTGATATTTATATTCTGATTGCCAGTGCAATCCAGAAAAATTATAAGAAAGAGATTGACCAGTACGAACAGTATGATAATCTGTTTAAGTCAGAAAAAGCTTCTTATCTTGTAACCCGCAAATCCTTTGAAGATATTGCGGATCAGCTTGATCGTATCGAAGAGGCAGCCGGTTCACCGACAAAGGACATCATAGATGCACAGAAATCCATTGCCAAAGTTACCATAAGCCGTAACAAAGAAAATTCCGATGCATTGATGAATTCCAACGACAAATTATTAGAGCAGATATTTAATCTTTCCGACCGTCTGGATAATCTTGAGAAGAACGTGTTAGAGCAGCAGCGTATCATAGTTGAGAATGCCAATAAAGACCTTCTGCTAAAACAGCAGGAAATGGCAGCTTCCGTGAAAGAAATGGAATTATCCATCCACAATACCATATTAGCTGAAGTTGGAAAAATAAATGGTGCGCCAGCTGTTGCTTATACAGCAGCACCGGTACAGCCATCATCAGCCGCACCAGTTGAGGAAGTAACGCCGGAAGAACCGGAAGCACCAATCAACGAAGTGATGCCGGAAGAACCGGAAGCACCAATCAATGAAGTGATGCCGGAAGAACCGGAAGCACCAATCAACGAAGTGATGCCGGAAGAACCGGAAGCACCAATCAACGAAGTGATGCCGGAAGAACCAGAAACAGAACCGGAGACAACTGCAGAGGATATGCCGGATTTAGCAGAAGATGATTTATTAAATATAGATGCTTTATTCGGAAATGACGAAGCAGCTGAAACTACAAAAGAAGAAGAAACCGGATCTGCAGAAGAAAACAATGAACCGGAACCAGAAGAACCAGTTGGTTTTGATGATACACTTGGATTTGCAGATGAAGAACCGGAAGAACCTGCATTTACAGAAGAAATGGTAAATACCATTGATGAACCGGTTATGGAAATGAATTCCGACCCGAATCATATGATGACACCGGAAGAGATTGCTGCTTTGATTGCAAATGCTGATACAGCAGCTGAAGAAGAACCAGTTGTAACAGAAGATGCTATTTCAGAAGAATCTGAGCCGATAACGGAAGAGGAACCTGTGTCAGAACCGGCAGCAGAGCCTGTTATCGAGGCAAATTCTGACCCGAATCACATGATGACACCGGAAGAAATTGCGGCATTATTTGCTAATATGTAATTTACAAAATTTTTAAAAAAAATAAAAAATTACTTGCAATTCGATAAATTCTATTATATAATAGTCCTTGCGTTAAGCAATGCGCCACTAGCTCAGCTGGCAGAGCACCTGACTCTTAATCAGGGTGTCCAGGGTTCGAACCCCTGGTGGCGCATGTAAAGTACCGATTTTGTGGACGTGGAGCCATGGGGTTGGTGCTTTTTTTTGTTATAAAAAATCCGTAAGAAGATGTCAGTGGCAGGTTCTGTAGATGTAAATAAGGAATGATGAAGATATCGTTTATTTGTTCAGTATATTTTTTACTTCTTTAAAAGACCTTTGAATTGTAGTAAATTTAGTATGCAGGGCAGGCTTACGGTAGGAAAAAAGCAAAGCCTTTCTGGAAAAGCAGTTTGATTTGAATTTCATGAGGGCATACCCTTTTTTAGATATTATATACAAAAGGATATAGAAAAATATATAAATATATAAATATATAAATATAGAGGAAATCATTTGGAAAAGAAAATTCTGATTGCCTGTGCAATGCAGCAGGATGAAATTGAAAAGTACAGAAAACAATTAAATATAACATATCCTGTTGTATATCTGCAACGTGGATTGCATAGAAACCCGTTTGTATTAAGAAATCTGCTGCAGCAGGAGATTGACAGGCACCAGGATGTGGATATAATCCTGCTCACCTATGGATTGTGCGGGCGGGGCACGGAAGGGATTGTAAGCTGGAATACAGAGCTTGTAATGCCACGTTTCCACGACTGTATCCACCAGCTTTTGGAGAATCATGTGGATAAGAATTCTCTTTATGCAACAAGAGCGTGGACAATTGACAAGGAGTCCATTGGAGGCCAGTGCCGCACCATTCTTGCTGCTTATGGCAGAGAACGGGGGATGGAAGTCTTAGATACAATCTATGGCGGTTATGAGAAGATTACTTTAATAGATACGCAAAGCTATGATATAAAGAAAACCAAAGATGGACTGAAAAGACCTGCAGAACTTCTAAATAAGAAGCTGGCGGTGGAGCCATCCGACTGCAATATTATAAGAAAGCTTTTATCGGGAAAATGGGATTGTAATTTCGTTCATCTTGAAAAAGGAGAGCGTGTCACAGAAAGACACTTTATATAAGAAAACCGGCTCCCTGACTTAGAATAAAATCTAATATCAGGAAGTCGGTTTTATGATGTATGCTCTGCAGTTTATTATTTTTTCATTTCGTCCATATAGACAGCAATTTTTTTATCCATACCAATAATATGGTTGGATAACCAGCCCAGCAGAAACTGAATCAGTTCCAGAAGATAAGTCTGCTGGTTATTGTCCATATCGTCAAGTTCTGAGAGGTCAATTTCTACCAGGCGTTCAACGAAAGCAGTGTGGGCACGCTTCTGGGCAGCCAGTTCCGGATAGTGCATCTTCTCCATCAGCATTTCCTCATCAGCAAAATGAAATTGTGTATAATCCTTTAATTTCACTAAAAGCCGCATAATTTCATCATATTTGTCATGCAGCAGATCGTTTTGAATCAGGTCATTGGTCTCTTTTATAATTTCAAAGAGACGGCGGTGCTCTTTATCCACAAGGTCAATGCCGGTCTTGTATTTGTCCGTAAAGGCAAATGGGTCTTCGGAAGTCCCTTCAACTGCGGACATTTTTCCAATCATCATATCACTGCTTAAGATATGGTGGTACAGCCAGCGTACCAGATAGGAAAGTAGTTCTTCGAAAGATGCTCTGGCAGCCTCTTTTGAAGACTTATCTAAAATAAAGGAATTGATTTTCTCAGCAAATTCAGCATGTTCCTTTTTCTGAAGAGGAAGCTCCGGGTCATGAATCTGTTCCATATAAGCCTCTTCATGGGCGAAATGTGTATTCGCATAATCCTTCAGATGAAGAAGCAGGCTCTGGGCAATTCCGGAAATATCTTCGGTTGTTTTAACAAGGGAAAGAGCATCATTTATTATCTGGAATAATTTGCGGTGTTCCTCATCTATTTGTGGAATATGAATCATACAATCTTCTGTAAATTCGTACATGGTATACATCTCCTTACATTATATCAATGATTTATGCTATGATGTATTATAAACCCTCAGAAGATAAGCCACAATAAAAAAAGAAAAATTTATAAAAATTTCACTGATAAACCAACTCCGACTGCTCAGGCAAATGGTTCATCTCATGGGTCATGCATCCGGCAGTGTCCGTGCACTGGCACTATCGGAAAGGTCATAAAGGAATATTTCTGGAAGTAATCAGCTTGCAGATAGGATTTCCCCTGGAAGAGAATTTCTCTTCGTATTCGGTCATGATATTGCCTTCATTCATGGCAGTATCATGGTGTAAATCCCTTGTAAATGCGTCCAGATTCCAGCCTGCAGCATCGATTTCTTCTAAGGAGAAGTCAAAAAGTCCTACGTTATCGGTCTTAAACTCAATCTGTCCGTCACCTTTTAAGACTTTGTCATAGAGCTCTAAGAACTGGCGGGAGGTCAGTCTTCTTTTGGCATGGCGGTCCTTTGGCCATGGGTCGGAGAAATTAAGATAAATGCGGTCTAACTCGCCTTTTTCGAAAAAGTCCGGCAGAAGTGCCGCATCTTCACACAGAAGGCGTAAGTTTGGCAGTGGATTTTCTTCCAATTTCTGGAGTCCGCGGTACAATACGCTTTCGTAACGTTCCATGCCAAGATAGTTGATATCCGGATTCCGGGCAGCTAAGTCCATGATAAAGCGTCCCTTGCCCATGCCGATTTCAATGCGGATCGGGTGGTCATTTCCAAATATTTCATTCCAGTGTCCTTTATGGGAAGCGGCATCCTTGATACAGAGGTCACTGGCTTCTACAGCCGGCGCAGCCGCCGGGATATTGCGAAGTCTCATAATATGAAATCCTTTCTACTTATATATATCTTTCGAAAACAATTTATCATATTTATGGTTTAAAAGAAAGAGAATTGTGAATATTAATGGAAAGGTATTGCACCATGGAAATGGATTGATATATACTTAAAGGTAAGAATGATTTAGGAGCAGCAGAAAATGAAAAAGAAAAAGAGAATATTAAGTTTCGGACTGGCAGTGTGCTGTTTTGTCGGCTTATTGGGTATAAACACACAAAAGGTAAAGGCGGCAGAGTACTGGCCCCAGGACCCGGAAACCGAATCACCAAATGCGATTGTGATGGAAGAGAGCACAGGAACGGTTCTTTATGATAAGAATTCCACGGAGCAGCATTGTCCGGCAAGTATCACGAAGATTATGACCACGCTTCTGGCACTGGAAAATTGTTCGCTGGATGAGACAGTAACATTTTCCAAAGAGGCGGTTTATAACACCCATGGTTCTGGAATCTCCAGGGATGTGGGAGAGCAGATGACCATGGAGGAATGCCTTTATGCAGTCATGCTGGAGTCCGCCAATGAATGTGCCTATGCGGTAGCGGAGCATGTAGGCGGAACCGTTGAGAATTTCGTTCAGATGATGAATGACAAAGCGGCAGAGTTAGGTTGTGTGAATACACATTTTAACAATCCACACGGACTATCTGAGGGAGAGGATGCAACCCTTCACTACACCTGCTGTTATGATATGGCACTGATTGCAAAGGCGGCTTACCAGAATGAGACTTTCCGTGTGATTACATCAACTAAGACCTATCAGATTCCACCAACCAACAAGCATGATGAAATCACCTATCTGCAGAATCACAATGAGATGATTCATGCCTTTAAAACCAGAGGACAGTATCTCTATGAATATTGTGTTGGTGGCAAGACCGGATACACCACAGCGGCAAACAGTACGCTGGTTACCTATGCAGAAAAGGACGATATGACACTTATCTGTGTCATTATGAATGCCCAGTCGCCGGCGCAGTGGACAGATAGTATTGCATTGTATAATTATTATTTTGAGAACTTTTCGCTATATAATGTAGCTCAGAATGAGACAAGGCTTGAAAATGGAGAAATGGATATGGGAATGCTCAATACCAATTCCTCCTTTGTAAAGATAGACCCGGCGGGAAATATTGTTCTGCCAAAGAGTGCAGAATTCAGCGAAGCTACGCCAGCAGTAAGCTATGATAATACTTCGGATGATGTGTTGGCAAATATCAAATATACATTTGCAGGACATGATGTAGGCAGTGCGGATATCATTTCCACCGGAGTAAAAGCAGATACATTCTCCTTTGATAATGTAAAATCAGAAGAGATTTCTACGGAAGCAGGAACCAGAACCACCACGAAGCATAAGTTCCAGATAAATATCTGGAAAGTGTTATTGGGAATTCTCGGTGTCGCAGCTCTTGTGGTCATAGCATTTCTGATTCGGAGATTTGCGGATAATTTCTATATTATCAGACACAAATATTTCTCAAAGAGCAGACCGGATAAACGTTATAAAACCATAAAAAGAAACTATCGCAGCAAGAGGAGACGGCACAGAAGAAGAAAATAGTCTCGAAAATTGCAATAGAACAACTGAAAAGGACAAGAATAAAAAGAAACGACAATATTTAAATTTAAATATTGTCGTTTTACGTTATCTTGGACATTAACGTCAGGACGAATTATATTCTGATAATTTGTGGATAAATCCATTATTATTCTGTTATCGTAGCAGAGTTATCCACACTATTTGGATAATTATCATCAATTTGTGAATAACAGAGTCTGGAGGTAGGAAAGGATACGGCTGCGCTCCCTGGTGTAGATAATGATGCCATTATAAGCCTTTACCATAGTATCATAATGTCCCTTTAAGCTGATGGAAGAACTTAAAGTATACATCAGATAATCGGCAAGCTCGGTTGGTACTTCAATCAGTACCGGTTCGGATTCCTCCAGACTTTTTAAAGAAGCTTCACCGGATTGCAGCAGGCGGCTGATTTCTTTGTCCTGCTCAAATTGCTCTGATGTTTTATTTACAATAAAGTAACCTCTCTCATCCCGGGGCATATCCATTGCCTTGATGGCACGCTGCACCTGTTTGGTCAGCGCATCGGAAGCAGGGTACAGGGACTGGAAATATCCCATAAAATCCGAAGCCTGACGGAAATGTTCATTGCAGCCCTTTTCTAATACTTCTGTGACCAGAATACGTTTGATAATCTTCTGGCAGGTTTCCCGGGAAGGGTTTTTTCGGGTAGTATTTTCTGTTTCCATAAATACCTCATTTATCAAAAACAAGCGTATATTCGAATAGACATATGCGACATTAAATATTGTTCCAAATAAATTATACGACAAGAAAATGACTTTTACAACGACAAATTAAAAAAATGAGACAAATTGCAACAGAAATTGACAAGCGGCAAAAATTAACTTATACTAGAAGAAAAATGCGAAGGAGCGATATCTATGAATGCGAAGCAGAAAGAGCAGACCATTGAAGAGATAAAGAAGCTTTTAGAAGAAAATAATGGCATTGTGAAAGCCGAAAAATTATATCCTTTGGGATTGACCTATAAAAGTATTCAGGGACTGGTGAAAGCCGGCATACTTGACCATGTAAAGAGTGGATATTATTCCATGGGGTATGAAGAGAAGCCGCAGGAAGAAATTATTCTGGGACTGTTTCCGGATGGAATCTTATGTATGGACAGCGCCCTTTACTATTACGGTTATATTGAGAAGCGTCCTTATGAATGGAGTATTGCCATTAGCAAGAATACTTCGAAGTCAAGGTTCCGCATGGAATATCCGGTGGTGAAACCATATTATACAGAGCCGGAAGTCATGGAGCTTGGCGTAACGGCCATTCCTTTTGCCGGTGGCGAGATGAAGATTTATGAAAAAGAGCGTCTTATCTGTGACTGCCTCAAGTACGAGGAACGTCTGGAGCGGGAGGATTTAAAGAAGGCGCTGCTGGCATTTATCAATGAGCCAAAGAAAGATATTGCAAAATTAATGGAATATGCCAGAGCCCGCAAGGTTGTGGCAAAGGTTCAGAGCAGAATTGGAGTGTGGCTGTAGTGGCAGAGTGCATACTGAGAGAATCATTGATCCGGCAGAGAAGTGAGGACTTGCAAATCCCTTTTGTGGACCTGCTTCCTTCTGCGGTAACCGAGTATTTTCTATATCAGATAAGTAAATCAACATTTGCAGAGAAGCTTTATCTTAGAAATGGCAGCAGCCTCGGTGTGGAGAATTATCGCCGGAAGAGAGTCTTTTCCCTTTCCTATTATTATCAGGTGGTAAAGGATGAGCATTTAACGGAAATGCAGTTAGGGCAGCTCATGAAAGAGGTGTTAAGCCGGAAGCCGGAGTATGTCTATCAGATAGAGAAAGAAAGGGCGGGCAGCTATCAGATAGAGCTGCTGGCAAAATCAAAGGAGCATGAAGTTCCCATTACCCTGCGTTTTCAGGAGCTTCGGGACGAGCAGATGCAGCCTGCCCATGGAGAATTGCCATTTTTCTTACAGGAGAATACGGTAATCCAGTTTCTGCAATATCCTTATGAGCAGGTTGTGGCAGAGAATTTTGTGGAAATTTTAGAGAAAATGGAATTAATCAACGACCTGTCCTGCTATGAAGAAATTTATGGAATCTTAAAGAAAGAGGCGTTAGATGGCAGAAAGGTTGAGCAGCAGATTATTGAAATTGGAACAAAGAGAGAGCTGTTCTTTGGAAAAGACCGGCTGGATACCGTCCTTCACTATAAGGATTATACTTATATGAAACGGAAATGGACGGCATACTTAAAGAGGGAACGCAAAAAAGAGCCAGACTGGGTGGAAGTGATGACTCTTTTGGAAGCCTTCTTCCCACCGGTCTGGCGTGCAATTATCAGAGATGAAATTTTTATCGGAGACTGGATGCCGGAGCTGTGCCGTTTCCTGTAGATACTTAATGGCTATAGTCGCGGATCAGCGTCTTTAAGAAGCCGAGAAGTGACTTTGGCTTGCGGAAGTCAAAGCAAGGAACTTCTTCGCATTTGTAACCGAAATCACTGGCGATGGCAACAAGACCGGAAAGGGGATGCAGCGGAGTCTCATTTAACTCACTGCTCAAAAGTTCAATTTTAAAGCAGTCTTCATCCTCTAAATCGCAGGTGAGGATGAGGTCTACATTCGTAATATTGGAAAAATCTTTTTCTGAATCAAAGATGGCAGCCTTAATGCCATCTTTTTTTAATGCCTCCAATAGCTGGATGCAGAAGGTCTTTTTATCAATGATGGAATCCCCCACCAGCGATACCACGGGAATAAAAGAAGCAATATTGCCTGTTGCCGGAAGCTCCAGATTGCTGTCTTCATCAAAAAGCTCTCCCCGCTCGGAAAGCAGCTTTAAGGCATGATAATAATGGGTGCGGGTATTGATGTTAAAAAACTGTTCATTCAGTGGAACCGGACATACTTTAGCCAGTTCCTCTTCCGGGACATAGCCGGCATTGCATTTCTCATGAAGCCGGTTAAAGGAATATTGGTGAAAGAGCATGGCTTTTCCCACCTGCGGAATGCAGCTTTTAGAATAGACTGCGGAAAGAGTCTCCAGCTGGTCATTGGCACGCTCAATCGCCCAGATAGGATGCTCCTGTGGCTGTGACAGCAGGTAAAGCCCCAGTGCCGGTTCTACAAAAGGTGTATCTACGGAAATGAAGAAGGCACGTTCCTCAGAGATCATGGAAAGTGCGCTGAAGATACCGGACAGCGGACCGGCATTTCCATAGATGTCTCCAATGGTTGTCACCGGAAGATTCAGATGCGCATAATCATTTTTCTGCTGGACAGAAAGGTAGATTTTCGGAAAATCCGGCTGAAATTTCCGGACCAGATATTCAATCAGGCAGCAGTCCCCAAAAGGGAGCAAAGCCTTGTCCGTTCCAATTCTTGTACTTTTTCCACCACATAATATAACCAGTGCATGACTCATAACATTTACCTCATGTAATATTTACCTTCTCAAAAGTTCTTCCATCATAACATAAATCAGTCTGACTGTAAAACAAACATATCATTTCTCATATGTACCCGTTCAATTTCATTACGGCGGTAGCTCTGAATCAGATAGTGATTTTTCTGGTCAAAGAACAGAGCAATCTTCTTCGTAAATATGGAAGTTCCCGGCGTATATTCAATGATGTGCAGGGATGCACGGTATTGTTTCTTTATTTTCCAGATGTCCATAAGACCGATTCCGCTGCCGCCACTGTCCTTGTGGGTGGTGTGCCGGGTCTGACCAAAGTCCTCAAAGAGCTGCACATCAAAGGCATTCCCACTGTCAGAAATCTCCAGGGTGGAAGTATCTTCGTCATGACAAAGGCAGACAGAAAGACTGCGCACCTCATTATCACCAATGGCAATCATGGCATTTTCCAGCAAATCCGCCAGAAGGTGGGAAAGGTCTTCCCCGGAAATGATATCTTCCGTCATTTTTACAATATTGCCTGTGATATGCAGGGAAAAGTTGATGTTCTGCGCCAGGGCGCGCTGTTGCATATAGGTAAAAAGCGCATCTAAAACACAGACCCCGGTTGCCGGAAGAGCTTGTTCATCATGGCGGTAGGAGTTCAGCGTACCTTTCCGATCCTGTGCCATGGTCTTTAACCCGCTGGCAAGCTGTTCGCCTTTCTTTCTGGTATCATCGTCTGTAGCTTCCGTTTCTAAGTATTCGCAGACAGCCAGTTCCATTGCCGGAATCAGCTTGTTATCTTTATGAATAATCTTAGCCAGGGCATCATTATTTTCCTCTAATTTCCGGATGCGGTTATCTTTCTCAATGAGTTCATTCTGTAAAGCCTTAAGCTCTGCCTGCCGCAGCTTCTCCCGGTAGTCACGGGTAATCCGGAACCGCCACCAGCAATAAAGCAGAAGTCCAATCAGGAAAAGGGCGATGAGGAGAAAGAGGAACTGCATGTCAGGAATGGAATCATAAAAGCTGATTATGGTAACAATGAGCAGAATAAAACAGCTTAAGATAAAACCTGTGGCAGAAGAGCCGATTTGATAGAGAAATGGCATGCCACGGCGGAGCCTTTTGATTTTGAAAAGAAGGAATATTAAGAGCAATTCAAGAAGTCCACCAGTAAATTGTATTGCTACATAGGGTAAATCATAGCGTCCATAGAAAAAGGGTGCAATTACCAGGGCGGTAAGCAAGGCTGCAAGAAGAAAGAGGATATAATGAATCCCTTCAGAAATAACTAGTGTTACAAGACTTAATGAAATTGTTTTCTGGGTAAAACGAGACAATATAAAAGTATTAAAAAGTATAATTGTTGGAAAAATGAAAATGAAACTATTAGCTTCTAAAAAACAAAAAAGAAAACTATCTATAAGAAAGATAATGAAAAAGGATATTTTCTGAAGAATTTTAGGATTTTTCAAATTAAGGAGCTTATAAAAAAGATAAAAGCTACATAAAAAGTTAAAAAACCAACGAATGCTATCTTGAATCATACATAACCTCATATAAAGAAAGAAAAAAGCATATAAAATGCAATCTGTAATGCAACTCCGTTAACCAGTCGGTTTTTTCTATACTCTTCTTACATTTTGAGAAGGAGGAAGAAAAAATGGCTTGGTTTTTAGATTTTATAAAAAAATATTTTGGTTAACGTCCATCCGTAATCTTTTCCGCGTAAAAGTAGATGAACTCCTTAATGGTAGGCATTCCGCGGTCAGGATTAATATGGGCAGTGTAGCAGTTAAGAAGAGTTTCGGTGTCATTGGAATTCCATGCGCGGTTAATGGCATTCTGCATGGCACGTTCCACACTGGAATTACTCTTCTTATACTTGTTACCAAGAATCTGGGAAATGTTTGTGGTCGGTCCATCAATTGTTATCATAATGGCATCGGTCAGATATTTGTAACCGACAACCTTTGGACTGATACCAATGAGCTCCAGTTCCCGGTGGATTCTGCGGATAAGTCCCTGCTCTAAATCTTTTTGATTATCTTTCATATAAGAAGTATTGGATGTGGATTCTGTCATTTCAATCATAGGAAGAAGCTGTTCGAGAAAATCAACAGCAGATTCCGGAGAATAAGAATCTTCATATTTGCCGATAATGAAATCAGCACCAAGTCTTCTGGCAGATTCCAGCGTGATTTTGCTGGAGTTGTAAGTAGTGACAAGAATATAAGGCTTTTTCTCTAAGCCCAGTTTATTTAAGTCAGAGAGGAAAAACAGTCCGTTTCCACCACCGTGATGCAATTCCAGATCAAGAATAACAGCGTCAGGAAGCGTATTCTGTACATATTGAATGCCAACATAAGAATTATTGGTGACGCCGGCTAAATCCATATTATCTTTAGTTGCAATATAGTTTGAAATACGATTGCAGGTGTTCATATCATCTTCGATTAATAAAATGTGGAGCATTTTTTCCATGTACAAGTCCTCCTGATTTACTCATATATCGTTTCAATAAAATAACATTTCACAAGGCATCTTTAAAATTAAGCTTATTATATCTCAAAAACCCCTTTAAAACAACAAAAAACAATACAAACCAACGAAAACCAACAACAAAAGCGTAAAGTTTGTGTTGGAAAAAAGTGGTAAACTACCCAGTAAGGAGTATCGATAAAGAATTTGAGTTGTGTAAAGTTATCATATAGATTCGGGTGGCTGCTTTCAAAGCAGTCACCCGAAAGTCGTTTCTGGAGAGTCTGAATAGAAGCCGTTGACTTGGACAAAATAGTAGAATATAATAAAAGTACGAAAAAACATACGGATTTTAATACGAAAAGAGGTGAGAATATGATAGCAGTAAAATCAATGAATGTAAGAGACCATTTTAAAGAGTGGTGTAATAAGGTAATAAATGGAGAGACTATTATTGTATCAAGACCAAAGAATGAAAATATTGTTATGATGTCTGAAGCAGAATATAACGATATGAAGAAAGCTCAGAGAAATGCAGATTATCTGGCTATGCTGGACAAATCTATGTCCGAAGCGGAATCTGGTGGAGTTATTGTAAAAACAATTGGGGAATTGGAGAATTTATAGGTGAATATCATTTTTACACCGACTGCCTGGGAGCAGTATACAGAGTGGCAGCGGGAAGATAAGAAAATAGTAAAACGCATTAATGAATTGATAAAAAGTATAGACAGAGAGGGATTGGCACAGGGAATAGGAAAGCCGGAACCATTGAAATACAGGAAAGTCTGGAGCAGGCGGATTACGGATGAACACCGCCTTACATACAATTTTGATGTAAATTTAAATTTAATTATTTATACTTGCAAATATCATTATGAAGAGTAGAACAATGGAAAAAAACGCAACTTACAGGAAGTACAGACCGAAAGGTGAACCATGACATATATAAAAGATGAATTATGTAAACTTGCATCCTCTGATATGTATCCCCTTCATATGCCGGGACATAAGCGGAGACTGGATTGTGACATCAATCCTTATACATATGATATTACAGAAATAGATGGATTTGATAATCTGCATGCCGCAGAAGGAATCATAAAGGAAGCCGAGGAGCGGGCAGCTGCATTATGGGGCGCAAAGAGTTCTTTCTTTCTGGTAAATGGAAGTACCTGCGGTATTTTAGCAGCACTCAGTGCCGCATTACCGAAAAAGGGACATCTTCTGATGGCACGAAACAGCCATAAGGCAGCATATCATGCAGCATATTTAAGAGAGTTACAGGTGACATATCTCTATCCGGTATTTACAGAATTCGGGATACAGGGTGGAATACTGCCGGAGCAGGTGGAAGCTGCATTAGAAGCGGATGAAAGTATTGAGGCTGTGTTTCTTACATCACCAACCTATGATGGAATCGTATCAGATATAGAAAAAATAGCAGAAATTGCCCATCAGCATGGGATTCCGCTGATTGTGGACGAAGCTCATGGTGCGCATCTTGGCTTTCATCCGTATTTCCCAAAATCAGCTATTACGCTGGGAGCAGATGTGGTAATCCAGAGCCTGCATAAGACGCTTCCGGCACCTACACAGACTGCAATTCTGCATTGGAATTCTTCATATATAAAGAAGGAGCGGCTGGAGTGGTTCTTAAATATCTATGAAACCAGTTCTCCATCCTATTTATTCTTGGCCAGCATGGATGAATGTGTGCGTCTTCTGACGGAAGAGAAAGAGAAGTATTTTGATGCATATGAGAAGCATCTGAGGGACTTTTATGAAAAAGCATCCCATTTTTCTAATGTGGAAGTCATGGGAGACGTGGATTTAAAAGAGACAGAAGGCTTTGCCAAAGACCCGTCGAAGCTGGTACTCCGTGCCACGAAAGCCGGATTTTCCGGGGAAGAGCTGTATCAGCTGCTCAGGGAAAAATACCATTTGCAGTTAGAGATGTGTCAGGGAGACTATGCGCTGGCAATGACCAGTATCTTTGACCGTGAAGAAGGATTTGACCGGCTGTATGCGGCACTGGAAGAAATTGATAAAAAAGAAGCCGCAGCAAGAAGAACAATAACGCCGCAGTTTCTGACCGAAGTCTATGCAAAGCGGACGGTCCGCATATCCATTGCAGAAGCGCTGGATGCAAAGACAGTGGAAATGGGGCTGAAGGAAAGTGTTGGCAAGATGGCAGGAGCATTTGTCTATCTTTATCCGCCGGGTATCCCGATGCTGGTGCCGGGAGAAGGGATTTCCAAAGAAGCAGTGGTAGTGATAAAAACCTGCCGGGAGAATGCATTTCGTATTCATGGTGTGACTGAGGACGGAAAGATAAAAGTTGTCATTTCCTGAAAATTATTTTATACTAGAAAACAGACGGCAAAACCGTAGAAACAGGAGATTTACACATGGGAAAGATTTTCTGCCTGATGGGCAAGAGCTCAACAGGAAAAGATACCATATATAAGATGCTGCGGGATGAGAAAGCGTTGCAGCTTCAGACGATTGTACCATATACTACCCGGCCGATCCGTGCCGGCGAGACGGAGGGCGTAGAGTATCATTTTATTGATGAACAAAGGCTTTTGAATCTCGAAAAAGAAGGAAAAGTCATAGAGCAGCGCGCATATGATACTATATACGGAATCTGGCGCTATGCCACAATTGCAGACGGGCAGGTCAATCTGTCGGAGCACAGTTATCTTCTGATTGGCACCCTTGCCGTGTATACACAGCTTTGTGCCTATTATGGAAAAGACGCAATCGTACCGATATATATAGAAGTAGAAGATGGTTTACGTCTGCAGCGGGCATTGGACCGGGAGCGGATGCAGGATAAGCCAAAGTATACAGAGCTTTGCAGGAGATTTCTTGCAGATGATGCGGATTTTGCAGAAGAGGCATTGGAAAAGGCAGGAATTACCAGACACTTTGAGAATGATAATCTGCAAAAGACAGTAGAGGAAATTGCAGCTTTTGTGCTATCATATAATGGATAGGTGATAAAATGGAGATTAGAGTAAACGACACTGCACCGGTGAATCAGACCACCGGAACCACGCCGGTAGACACCGGAGACGGCAGCTTTAAATTTACATTGACCAGTGCAATCGAAGAGCAGGAGCTTCAGCAGCGGTTGAACAGCCTCTTAGATGACATTACCAAGCAGGGTAATCTTATTGCACAGCATATGGACATCCGGGACATGAAGAAATACCGCGGACTGGTGAAGGATTTCTTAAATGAAGTCGTAACCCGTTCCCATAAATTTTCCAGAGAGAACTTTCTCGACCGGAAAGGCCGTCATCGTGTCTATGGAATCGTCAAGTTGGTGGATAAGAACTTAGACGAACTGGCAGAAGAGCTGGTGAAGGATGAGTCGGACCACATTACCATATTGGATAAAATCGGGGAAATTGCAGGATTATTGCTGGATATTTTCACGTAAAAACAGGGCAGCCTAAGACAGCAGGAAGCTTCAGGAGAAAGGAGCACACATGGCAGGATTTGCAGAAATCATTGGACATGAACAGATTATAGAGCATTTACAGAATGCAATAAAAATGGATAAAATATCCCATGCATATATATTGAACGGACCGGACAAATCCGGCAAGAAAATGCTGGCGGAGGCATTTGCCCAGACCCTGCAGTGTGAACAGCACGGCATTGAGCCCTGCATGGAGTGCCATTCCTGTAAGCAGGCAGTGAACCACAACCAGCCGGACATCATTTATGTCACACATGAGAAGCCGAATACGCTTTCCGTGGCAGATATCCGCAGCCAGCTTGTAAATGATGTAGATGTGAAGCCATACAGCAGCAGATATAAGATTTATATTGTAGATGAAGCAGAGAAAATGAACCAGCAGGCGCAGAATGCACTGTTAAAAACCATCGAAGAGCCGCCGGCATATGCGGTTATCATTCTGCTGACTACCAATGCGGATGCATTTTTACCGACGATTCTTTCCCGGTGTGTGGTATTGAACCTTAAGGTAGTTTCCGATGATAAAATCAAAAAATATCTGATGGAGCACTGTAAAGTGCCGGATTATCAGGCGGATGTGTGTGTGGCATTTGCCCAGGGAAATGTGGGAAAGGCAATGGCATTGGCATCTTCGGATGATTTTCAGGAGCTGAAAGCTGCAGCCGTGCAGTTATTAAAGCGAATCCATGAGATTGAGCTTTATGAATTTAAGGAAGCCATCAAACAGATTAACGAATATAAAATGGAAATCAACGATTATCTTGATATCATGATGATCTGGTTTCGTGACATTTTATTATATAAAGCAACAACAGATGTAAATGGACTGATATTTAAGGATGAAGTCTATGACATAAAGAAGCAGGCAAGCAAGAGTTCCTACAGTGGAATTGAAGCAATATTAGAAGCGTTGGAAAAGGCTAAGGTGCGCCTTACGGCAAATGTCAACTTTGACCTTGTGATGGAATTGTTGCTGCTGACAATAAAGGAGAATTAGAATGACAAAAGTAGTTGGAGTCAGATTCCGCAGAGCCGGAAAGATATATTATTTTGACCCGGGTAAAGCAAAGATGGCGGCAGGCAGCCATGTTATCGTGGAGACTGCCCGTGGCATAGAGTACGGAACTGTGCTGATTGCCCCGAAAGAGGTAGACGATAAAGCAGTGGTTCAGCCATTGAAACCGGTCATCCGCGTGGCAACACCGGAGGACGATAAGACCGAGCAGAGAAATAAAGAGAAAGAAAAAGAAGCATACAAAATCTGTCTTGAGAAAATTGCAAAGCATAAGCTTGAAATGAAGCTGGTAGAAGCAGAGTATACCTTTGATAACAATAAGCTTCTGTTTTACTTTACCGCAGACGGACGAATTGATTTCCGTGAACTGGTAAAGGATCTGGCAGCAGTATTCCGTACCAGAATTGAGCTGCGCCAGATTGGAGTGAGAGACGAGACCAAGATTTTAGGCGGAATTGGAATCTGCGGAAGAGAATTATGCTGTAAATCCTATCTGGCTGATTTTGCTCCGGTATCCATTAAGATGGCAAAGGAGCAGAACCTGTCCTTAAATCCGACTAAGATTTCCGGTGTATGTGGCAGACTGATGTGCTGTCTGAAAAATGAGGCTGAAACATACGAATATTTAAACAGCCATCTTCCGAATGTGGGTGATACCGTTACCACAATTGATGGATGTAAAGGTGAAGTACAGAGCATTAACGTATTGCGTCAGCTGGTGAAGGTCTTAATCGAAGTAAATGATGAGAAAGAACTTCGGGAATATAAGGTAAAAGAGCTGAAGTTCAAGCCAAGAAGACGCAGAGACAATATCAAACTTTCTCCGGAAGAGATGAAAGAGCTGGAAGCCTTAGAGGATAAGGGAGGAAAGTCTAAGATTAATGACGTCAAGTAATGAGATTCAAATAAAACCGGATGAGCGTGTGGACGAGCTGAATCGCAAGGGTTATCGTATCATTCAGGATACGAAGCAGTTCTGCTTTGGAATGGATGCGGTACTCTTAAGTGCTTTTGTAAAGGTAAAGCCGAAACAGAGAGTGTTAGACCTTGGAACCGGAACGGGAGTGATTCCCATCCTATTAGAGGCGAAGACTCCCGGAGAGCATTTTACCGGGCTTGAGATTCAGCCGGACAGTGCCGACATGGCAAGACGAAGCGTTGCGTTAAATGGATTGACGGATAAAATCGATATCGTAACAGGAGATATAAAAGATGCCTCGAAGATCTTTGGGGCATCTTCTTTTGATATTATAACCACAAATCCGCCTTATATGATAGGACAGCACGGTCTTACGAATCCGGAGGAAGCAAAGGCAATTGCCCGCCATGAAATATTGTGCAATCTTACGGATATTATGAGGGAGAGTGCGAGAATACTAAAGCCGGGGGGACATTTTTTTATGGTACACCGCCCGTTTCGTCTGACAGAAATCATCTGCTGTATGCATGAGCATCGCATCGAGCCAAAGCGGATGCGGCTGGTATATCCATATGCAGACCGGGAGCCGAACATGGTACTTATCGAAGGCTGCAGAGGCGGGCGTTCCCGTATGACGGTGGAGAAGCCGCTGATTGTATACAAGGAACCGAATGTATACACCGATGAAATATATGAGATTTATGATTTGTAATGAAAGAAAGGAAAGACATATGTTTAATGAGATAACAATTGGACCGTTGACACTTCATACGTATGGACTGATGATTGGACTTGGATTTTTAGCCGCATATGCGATGTGTTATTACCGTGGGAAAAAGATGAAAATGGAAAAAAGCGGAGATATCCTTTATGGAATCTTCTGGTGTGCCATCATCGGCGGACTGGTGGGAACCAGATTGCTTTATTATATTGTAGAGATTCCGGAGATTATCAAAGACCCATCCATTCTCTGGAACTTTAAAAACGGTTATGTAGTATATGGAGGAATTATCGGAGGAATCTTAGTATCCTGGCTTTACTGCAGGATAAAGAAGGTATCTTTCATCGAATACTTTGACCTTGTTATGCCGGCAGTAGCACTGGCACAGGGCTTTGGAAGAATCGGATGTTTCTTTGCAGGCTGTTGTTACGGAAAAGCAACGGACAGCTGGTTTGGAATTACCTTTACTCATTCCGACTATGCTCCAAATGGAGTCAAGCTGATACCAACACAGCTTATTTCATCTGCAGGAGACTTCATGATTTGCCTGATGTTGCTTGCTTATGCAAAGCGTAAGCCGAAAAAAGGCAGAGTGGCATCCTTATACTTAATGTTCTATGGAATCGGAAGATTTGGTGTGGAATTTTTAAGAAGTGATTACCGCGGAAGCGTGGGATTCCTTTCTACTTCCCAGTTTATTTCCATTGGTATTGTGGCAGCAGGCATCATACTCTATCAGATGTTGCCGCGCATTTATGAAGATGCGAAGAAAGCGGAGTAAGAAGATATATAATACCACTTAAATAAAAGAGGATAGATTATGGCAGGAAAACTGTATCTGTGTGCAACACCCATTGGAAATTTAGAGGATATCACGTTCCGGGTATTGCGTACCTTAAAGGAAGTAGATTTAATAGCGGCAGAGGATACGAGAAATTCCATTAAGCTCTTAAATCATTTTGAGATTAAGACACCGATGACCAGCTATCATGAATATAACAAAATTGAAAAGGCATACAAGCTGGTAGAGAAATTGCAGGAAGGCAAAAATATTGCCCTGGTAACAGATGCCGGAACACCGGGTATTTCTGACCCGGGAGAAGAACTGGTCCGTATCTGTTATGAAAATGGCATCGAAGTAACATCCCTTCCGGGACCGGCAGCCTGCATTACTGCATTGACCATGTCTGGACTTCCCACCAGACGATTTGCCTTTGAGGCATTTCTTCCAAGAGATAAAAAAGAGCGTGCCAGAGTCTTGGAGGAACTGGCTCAGGAGAGCCGAACGATGATAGTATATGAGGCACCACACCACCTTCTCAAGACCTTAAAGGAGCTTTATGAAGTTCTTGGAAACCGTGAATTAACGGTTTGCAAGGAGCTGACCAAGCGATATGAGAACGCGACAAAAACGACATTCAAAGATGTCATAAGATTCTATGAGGACAATGAACCAAAAGGAGAATACGTTTTAATCATTTCTGGAAAGACATTTGAGACAAAGGAACAGGAAGCAAGAGAAGCCTGGGAGAGCCTTTCCGTCGAGGAACATATGGCACATTATGAGGCTTCCGGCATGGAACGGAAGGAAGCCATGAAGCAGGTGGCAAAGGATCGTGGCATCAGTAAACGTGATGTATATCAGGCACTGTTAAAGTAGAAGTTAAATAGTCTGCCGGTAGTAGTCCTTTAAATATTTTTTTACAATATCAAAAGGTGCAGGACCGATGGACAACACTGCCTGGTGAAACTGTTTATCGGAATAGGAATCCCCGAAGGTTTCTTTGGCGTAGTCCTTTAGCTGAAGGAATTCCAGGCAGCCAATATAATATTTGAGATAATGAGCCGGCTCCGCTACGATATAGTCGTAGATTTCGGAGACGGCTTCCTTATTGTCGATGCCATAATCACTTAAGAAGTCCTTAAGGTCACTGAGTGTCCAACCCTTTGCATGAATGGATAAATCTGCGGTGGCATAGAGGCTCAAAAGAGCGGACTGGTTGTGCATAAGGAGCGAAGCCTTTTCCTCCGGCAGACCGGCATAAGAGTAAGAGAGCATTTCCACATAAGTTGCCCAGCCCTCTACATAGCCGGGATAGTTGAGAATACTCCGGATGGGTGCACAGCCGGAGGCAGACGTAGTGGTAGTCTGATAGAGATGTCCCGGGAATCCTTCGTGCGCCAGTGTGGTGAAAAGCTCGAAGCCTTCGTAGTGGCTGCGGGGATTGATATAGATGACATTATGGGAAATGTTATCGATAGGGGCCGTCAGATAAAAGGCGGGAGCCATGGAATCCTGCATACAAGGGTCCACGGAGCGGACGGAAAAATCCGTAGAGACCGGCGGCAGGAAATCCTTTGTAATAGCGGAAGAAAGACAGGTAAGCATCTCCTCCGGGGTGGCATCCTTCATTGGAAAATCATCGGTAGCAAGAGAGATACCGGGATGACTGGCAGCAATCCCGTTGATGGCAAGAAGGTCGGATTTCCGTTGCTTTTCCGTCATTTCTAAAAGTTCATCTATGGAATGGGAAGAGCCGGTGACATCATAAACCAAAGCAGCATAATAGTCTGAGCCATCCGGAAAATAGCAAAGTCCGGCGGAGTTGCTGCCACTGCCCTTGTGCTCCACCAGAAAATCCCGCAAAGCTTCATAGGCTGGCAGAACATATTCCCTAAAAGCACCTTCATTTTCGATACAGTAGGAAGCCTGTTCCTCTGCTGTTAAATCAGGAAGTTCCGCTACTTTATTACGAAAAGTAGTAATCAGATAATGCTCAGAACTGTTATCACAGAAGGTATTTAAGTCTGCAATCAGCGTATCCGCCTGGGTATCCGAAAGAAAAAGTCCCTCATTGATTTTATTCGTTTCATAATCTAAGACAGAATCAAAGCAGGCTGGGATCAGTGAAAGCAGAGTCAGATAATCCTCCACATCTTTACGGTCATAGAAATGGTATTCTGATAGCAGAACCGGAAGCTGGGCAGGAAATCCGGTGGAAGGACGCAGGATTTCCGGGTAATAGGTATAGTCCGATTGACTGCGGTTAGAAGAGACATAGTCATTTAAAATATCATAGGTCAGCTTCTGCTCGGTGGTCAGTACCTCATAGTCATAGGACTGTAACCCACAGGAGATATTTTCGATATTTAAGGCAGATTGCTTTCTGGCATCGGCAGAATAATCCGGCAGAGCAATTTTATAATCGGTAATGCCATAGACTTCCGGCTGGCTTAAGGTATAGTGAAGGGTCAGGGTATCGGAGATTACTTGGCTTTGGAATAAAAGACTGGTATATTCCTCAAAGGAAATGGAATCCGGTGCAATATAACCGGAATCAGAAGCCGACTGGTCTTTGCTGCACCCGCTTAGAAGAAATAAGGATAAAGCAAAGCAAATGGTTATCAGAAAAGGAGAAATATATTTGTGCAGCATAGACGGCCTCGGATGAAGAGTATTCAACAAAGAATATGAAAAAAATCGTATCGATATGACAAAAGAACGTGATATGGCAGAAGAGGGTGTGCTATAATCACCAGAGAAAGTAGTTCCTTCCGGGGAAACTGCATATAGTAGAGTAACGGGAAAGCAAAAGAGGTTCGAAATGAATTATCTGTGGGGATTTATGATTCTTGTGGGAGTGCTCTACGGTGCAATCAACGGAACACTGCCGGAAGTGACGGAGGCAGCAGTAAACTCTGCCAAAGAAGCAGTGGCATTAGCCATTACGATGACAGGAGTCATGGCGTTCTGGATGGGAATGATGAAAATTGCGGAATGCAGCGGCATTGTAAAAGCGGCAGTAAAGAAAATGCGGCCGGTGCTGACATTTCTTTTTCCGGATATACCCGATGACCATCCTGCCAATCATTACATAGCAGTCAATATGATAGCCAATATGCTAGGGCTTGGCTGGGCGGCAACGCCGGCAGGCTTAAAGGCAATGCAGCAATTACAGGAGTTACATATTGCCAGACTTAAGGCAGCCGGAAAAAACATACAGAAGTATTCCGGAAATGCCACAAAGGAAATGTGTACCTTTTTGATTATCAATATATCGTCTCTGCAACTGATTCCCATGAACATTGTGGCGTACCGCAGTCAGTATGGCTCGGTGCATCCGGCTGCGGTGGTGGGACCGGGACTTGCAGCGACCATTATCAGCACAGCAACGGCAGTCATTTTCTGTCGGATTGTAAGTCGAAGGAGAACGGATTAATGTATACCATAGGAATCATCGAACAGGATAAAGCATTGGGGGATGCCATGGAGCAGGTACTGGACGAAAAAGGCTATTTTACAGTGCGGGCGGATTCCCTCACAGATGCCGGGGAGTTATTTCAGCAGGTTATTGTGGATATGGTGGTATTAGACCTTGAGCAGAAGGAATTTGCCGGAAAAGAGGATGTAGCAGCAATATGGGAGAATACCTTCCTCGCCCTGGTGCAGGCAAAGCCGCTGCTATTGATTCGGCCGGAGAAAACCGGCTCTGTTTTTGAACGGTGTAAAAAATGCATAGAACGGGCAGACGATTATATCAGAAAGCCCTTTGATATACAGGAATTCCGCATCCGGGTGGAAGTACGTCTGAGTAAGATTCCGGCAGAAAAAGAGAAAGTAAGAGTTTTCTATTACGAAGAGATAAAGCTGGATATCGAGAAGCGGCTGGCGACCATTGGCGGGCAGACTACGAAGCTTACCAGAACAGAAGCTGCTATTTTAAAATGTCTGATACAGCGGAACGGACGGACGGTGACAAAGACCACGCTGTTAGATGAAATTGCAGAAGATACACCGGACTGTGTAGAAAATTCCATCAAAGTCCATGCCAGCAACTTACGACGGAAACTGCGGGAATTAAGCGGCAGGGATTACATCGAAACCCGCAAGGGCGTGGGGCTGCGCCTGCGGAAGCAGTAAAAATTTTCCGGATAAATTCCTGGATAAAATTCCCGGTTAGTGCAAATTTTTTATAAAAGCGGCATGATAGTTCTCCTGTCTGCATAGAATGAAAAAGAAGCTCTTAGCAGGAGAATGAGGATGCGCTTTCTTATGTTCCTGTCAGATGCCCTGATTCCGATACTGGTCTTTTACATCGTAGGATTCGGCATTCTGATGAAGAAAAATGTATATGACGATTTTTTAAAGGGCGCAAAAGAAGGCATACAGACAGTAGTTGGAATCCTGCCAACGCTGGTGGGGCTTATGGTAGCAGTCGGGATCCTAAGAGCCTCCGGGCTGTTGGACTTCATTTCTACTACCTGCATGGGCTGGACGAAACATATCGGAATCCCTTCCGAGCTTATCCCCATTGCCATTGTCAAAATGTTTTCCTCCTCGGCGGCAACCGGACTGCTGGTGGATTTATACAAGGAAGCCGGGTGTGATTCCTTCGTGGGAATGGCAGCCTCTGTCATGTTAAGCTGCACCGAGACCATTTTTTATACCATGTCAATTTATTTTATGTCGGTAAAAGTACGAAAGACCGGCTTTACGCTTCCGGTGGCATTGTTTGCTACGCTGGCAGGAATTGCGGCAAGTATCTTTTTGGCGGGACGGGTGTAGACTTTCCATAAATAGTGTGCTACACTTTTTCTGGGTTGACGAGGACTGTACAGGACTTCAGATGATGAAGATACAATTCTTCAAAAATCAGGAATAAAAGTGCTTGTAACTGTATATTATGTAAGGCAGGGACATAGAAATTTGACATTTGCAGAAGGAAGGACTATAATAGCTTTTGCAAATAAATAGCGCGGGATGGAGCAGTCTGGAAGCTCGTCGGGCTCATAACCCGAAGGTCACAGGTTCAAATCCTGTTCCCGCAACTCTTGCCCAGTTAGCTCAGTTGGTAGAGCAGAGGACTGAAAATCCTCGTGTCTCTGGTTCGATTCCGGAACTGGGCATTCTCAGAAAACCTGAGAAATGGGATATTAGCTCAGTTGGTAGAGCACTTGACTTTTAATCAAGTTGTCCGGGGTTCGAATCCCCGATGTCTCAGTAGTTAAAAATGGCGGAAATACTGATAAATACAGTGTTTCCGCCATTTTTGTGAGTAATCGGAAGTAGTGCTAAGTAAGCCTAAATATTCATCTTCACCCCATCTTCAAGGGCATTTTTGAACCCCTTCATCTTCATTTCATCTTCAAAAATTAATTGCATTTTTTACTACTTCCTGTACGTTTTCTTTCTGTTTCAGAACATGATTATAAACCTCTAAAACCATCTTCTCAGAATCACCTAATAATTGTGCAATTCTTTTAATACTGATGTTTGGCATCTGATAACATAAGTTTGCACAGTAATTATGCCGAAAGATATGCGCGGTTAGTCTGGTTATTATTTTAATCTTATTTGACCCACCGGCAGCAACATTCATTTTGGAAACAATATTAGACCACATCTTATTATAAGTAGAAGCAGTCATATATTCATTATTGGCAGAATAGAAGAGATTGGTTCCTGGTAAGGTCTTTATGTATTCTGAAATAAATTCATTTAAAAATGGTGGTATTGGAACTATACGATTGCCATTTACGGATTTTGTACCCTTAATGTAAGGATTATTGCCATCAAAGGCTAAAGCCTTGTTTACGGTCAATTCATTACGTTCTAGGGATATATCAAATATAGTAAGCAGCCTTTCAAATAACCTGATTGATTTTGATACTCCTATTCATGTGGTGAAAGGTTTTCAGGGTGTTAATTAACACACTTCTTTCTCTTGCTTCACAGCTTGATAATGAAACACTAATGCGTAATATTTGTGATGCCCTTGATATTGATTATGACGAAATCAAAGGAAAACTTCCAAATCCGGATGAAGCGGAAAATGAACCCGCTGAAGCACAAAAGGCTTTAGATGGAGTGAATGCAGATGAATCAGAGACAAAAGGAAATATATTGACTTCTTGTGGGCAACAACAAAAAGAAACGGGTGAGCAAGAAGTGTCTGAAACAACAGAAATAACAGAAACAGATTTTACCGACAAAGGACAAAGTGAATTATCAGAATTAGAGAAACAAATCGAAGAATTTGAAAAAGGCACTTCAGATGAAACAACTATTACACAGGATATTCTTAGAGGTGAATGGAGAATGACAAGTAAGGATGACCTTGTAAATGGTGGATTTCAACCAGAAACAGTAAAACTAGGCAATCTTGAAGTGGATTATGATACTAGTTCAAGGGATTCCAAGATTATATTTACGGATGATGAATTTATGATTTTCTATGATGAACCGATTTTGAGCAAAGGTTATCCGATGACTTGTGGATGGTTGTCACAATCTGATGATGAACAACTATATACAGGATATTCACGAACTAAAACAAAAAACACATTGAATTTAAATAAGAAAGAGAAAAAAGGAGTATGGCTATATGATGTGACACCGCAGGAAGAGGTTGAAACAACAGAATAAATGTATAGAGAAAAAGGAATGACTGCATTTTTTAATTGTAGCATTCCTTTTTCTCAGCTTTTGTTTCAATAGTTATTGTATTAAAAATTATGACATGGAGGAAAGAAACATGGGAATAACGTTTAAAAGTGTTCGGCAAAACAACATCGTGGAGTTGATATTTTGGCGTTCATCTATTTTTAACAGCATTTTTGAATCCCTTCGTCTTTATTTCATTAAAAAAAGAAAGTCAAAAAGTAATTCATAAAAGAAAGCTAAAGATAAGCTATATACATGCGAAACAATAATAAGTATAATATGATATGTAAATTGTTGTGGGTAAATAGAAGTTAAAAACAAGAAGAGCGCAAAAAACGGAGGTATTTTTATGAGAAAATTTAAAGCAGTGGATGCAGTTTGTATTATGGTACTTGCGGGAATTGTAGGTTTCTTTATGGGGGCTTTTTTGGACAATTCAATGGGAGGAGCTATTTTATTTTCGATGGTTGCGGGATTTGCCTGCGTTGTTCATGCAATCGGTGATAGAGAAGAGTGAATGAAGAGGAAGAGTGAACGGAAAAGAAGAGAGAACGCAAAGGAAGTGTAAATGAAAAGGAAGATTAAAAATAGAATGAAAAACAAGATTACAGGGAAAATGAAAAGATTTGGCATAGTATGTATTTTAGTTATGGGGCTATTGCTTACTGGCTGTAATAATAAATTTGCAAAAGAGCAGTACGATTCAGATATTCAGATAGCAGAGGGTGGGGACCGATATGCTAAAACAAATAGTGTATTGAATAATTATGGAAATAATGTGACATACACCGTTGGAAAATTTGATGGCAGGGAGACACTCTGGGAAGCGAATTGCAGCAGCGCGACGTGGGTAGATATAACGCTTGTGTTTACGCTGGATGAAGGAAAAGCAAAGCTGGTGCAGATTGATGAGGATGGAAATGTGTCAACGGTGGTGGAATGTACGCCGGATTCTGAAGTGAATGAACTGACTACCTATTCTATTCAGTTGAAAGAGGGAAAAAATCGACTGAAGTTCGTAGGATATGATTGTAAGAATGTGACATTTTATATGGAAATCAAAGAATCATAAAAAATTAAGTATTATTTCCTCTGTTCTGTGATATGATACTGCTGTACGAAGAAGACGGAAATATTGCGACCTGGAGGAATGATTATGATAACATATATGAATGCGTCACGAAGAGATATGGAGAATCTGATGAGTACCCGGTTGGAGATGCTGCGGGAAGTAAATGATTTGTCAGAGGATTATACTTTTCCGGATAATCTGGTCGACAGCAGCAGACTGTATTTTGAAGATGGCAACCAGACAACCATTCTGGCAATGGATGGAAGAAAAGTAGTTGGCTGTGCGTCGGTCAGCTATATTGAGGTCATGCCGACATTTGCCCATCCTACCGGAAAACGTGGACATATTATGAATGTATATACGAAGAAGGACTATCGTGGACAGGGAATTGCCCGCCACATGATGGAGCTTCTGATAAATGAAGCCAAATTGCGTGGCGTGACAGAACTGATTCTGGATACAACGGAGAGTGGCAGAGCCTTGTATCATGCCTGCGGATTTACCGAATCTAAAGAATGTATGGTTTTAACAATAGAGCGGGAATAATAAAAATTTCATAGAAACCCATGCACAAGGAGGACAAGTATGAGAAAAATCTTGGTAACTGGTGGCACTGTATTTGTGAGTCGGTTTATTGCAGAGCATTATGTGGCAAAAGGTGATGAAGTCTATGTATTAAATCGAAACACCCGACCGCAGTCAGCGGGCGTAAAGCTGATTCAGGCAGACCGGCATGCAATCGGTGATGCATTGCAGGGACTGCATTTTGACCTGGTGGTTGATACGGCATATACCGGGGAAGATGCAGCGGATTTGCTGAATGCATTGGAAAGCTACGAAGATTATGTTCTTATAAGTTCAAGTGCCGTATATCCGGAATATGCGCCGGCACCATTTACGGAAGAAACACAGCTTGCAGAAAATGTGCACTGGGGTGCATACGGAACAAATAAAATAGCGGCTGAGACAGCACTGATGGAGAGAAATCCGAAAGCGTACATTCTTAGACCGCCTTATTTATATGGACCAATGAATAATGTATACCGGGAAACCTTTGTATTTGACTGTGCATTGGAAAACCGGAAATTTTATCTGCCACGGGAGGGCGGCATGAAGCTGCAATTTTTTCATGTGGAGGATTTGTGTAGATTTATAGATATTCTGGTGGAAAAACAACCGGAGCAGCATATTTTCAATGTTGGAAATAAAGAAAGCATATCCATTCGTGACTGGGTAACTCTGTGCTATCAGGCGGCAGGAAAGCAGACAGAGTTTGTGGAAGTTACAGCGGAGGAAGAGCAGCGTAATTATTTCAGCTTTTATAATTATGAATATGCACTGGACGTTACGAAACAGCTTGCACTTATGAGTGGGACGAAGCCACTGGCGGATGGATTAAAAGAAGCTTATGACTGGTATGTGGTAAATCAGGATAAGGTAAATAAGAAACCGTATCTTGCATATATAGAGAAGCATCTGGCGTGAAATAGGAAATTTCGCAAACAGGGAATTTCTTTCGATTAGAGCTCCTGTGGTTGCAGAGAAAAGAGCAAAATAGTATAATAAACGAAATAAAAATCTGTGACAGGAGCAGATTTACAAGACGCAGGATAGAACGGAGAAAAACATGAGTGTATTTCAGGTAGAATTGAAGAAGGTAGTTGATGACAGTTACGAAATCGAGATTGGCTACCAGCTTGAGAACCGGTTAATAGAAGATTTAAAAAACGGTCTGGTTGGAAAGATTAAGAAATTTGCAGTAATTACAGACAGCACGGTGAAGGAGCTTTACGCAGACCACATTGTAACCTTATTACAGGAAGTAGGATATCAGGCAAGGGAATTTGTTTTTACGGCAGGAGAGACCAGCAAGACAAGAAAGACGAAAGAAGAAGTAGAAGATGCCATGTTAGAGGCAGGTTTCCGGCGAGACTGCTGCATCATCGCCATTGGTGGTGGTGTGGTAACCGATTTGTCTGGATTTCTGGCAGGAACCTATGGCAGAGGAGTGCCATTCATTAACTATGCTACGACACTTTTGGCGGCGGCAGATGCATCTGTTGGTGGAAAAACCGCAGTAGACACACCACTGGCAACGAATCTGATTGGACTTTTTAACCAGCCGGAGAAAGTATATCTTGACATTGCAGCATGGAAAACACTGCCACAGCGACAGTTATCCAGTGGTATGGCAGAGACAATCAAACATGCCTGCATGGCAGATAAGGAAATGTTTGAATTCCTGGAAAAACATATGGAAGATATTTTTGCGGGAGACAGAGAAGCCTGTGAATACATCGCAAAGAAGAACTGCCAGATTAAATATGCTGTGGTAATGAAGGATGAAAAGGAGCAGGGCTTAAGAGAAATCTTGAATCTAGGACATACAGTAGGACGTGCCATTGAGACAGTCAGTGACTATAGACTGCTTCATGGAGAAGCACTTTCCATTGGAATGGTAGCTATGACAGAACTGGCACACCGACTTGGTTACATGACAGAAGAAGAAAAAACAGCAGTAAAGAATCTGTTAGAGAAAGCGAAGCTGCCGGTAGAGATTCCGGAATACATTGACCGGGAAGCCCTGGTTAAGAAATTATATACGGATAAGAAAGTCCGGGATGGAAAACTCCGTTTCGTTGTAGAGAAAGGAATCGGTGGAATCGTAGAGTTTGAGGAAGGCGTATTTGCTACACCGGTGGAAGAAGCCGTTGCAAGAGATATCATTATGAAAATGAAATAGTGAGCGATGAAAGTTAATGATAAGCTGATTGGCTTATCATTAATTATCATATAATGAGTGCAAAAGAAACACCCCTGTCAGATTGACAGGGGTGTTTCTTATGGCAGTGGTCTGGTGCTTTCTCCCTGGATGATAACAGGAAGCGTTGTATAGCTTTGGATGAGAAGTTCCGGGTTCTGAAGCTTACGGATCATCATGGAGCCTGCCTGCACACCGGTATCATAGACATTGATGTCTACAATGGTAAGCTGTGGGTCGATGATGCTGGAATATGGGTAGACGTCAAAGGTAAGTATGGCAATGTCATCCGGGATGGAAAGCTGCCGGTCTTTGACGGCCTGGATGACACCTAATGCGAGGGTGTTATTTTCACATACAATAGCGCGAGGCGGTACAGGCTGTGTCAGCATATCAGAAGTAACAGAATAAGCGTGCTGGCAGCTGGAATCGGTATTTCCGATACGGGCAGCCGGAATGTGAAAGCCTCTGTCTAACATGCCTGCCATAAATCCTTTTTGACGCTGGGCAGAAATATAATCGGTTTTGCGCTCTCCGATAAAGGCGACATCTGTATAACCACAGGCTATCATGTGGGCAGCGGCATATTCACCGGCAAGGGCGTGGTTGGTATCTACCCAGCATAAGCGGCTTTCAAAACTCGGATGCCCAATGATAATGTGTGGAAAGCCTGCATCCAGAATAAGATTTGCAATTTCTTTATTAATGGCAGAGCCGTGGATGATAAGACCATCGGAGGAACCGCTTGTGATAACTTCGCTGACTTTTTCTCCGGGATAGCGTTCTTCAGAAGTGTTGACAAGCGTCAGGGAATAGTTGTTTTCGGACAAGGTATGGTGTACGCCGCACATAATGTCAAACATATGCGGATTCCGATAAGCAGTATCTTTCTCCAGATTGGTAAGATAGACAATATTGGAAGTAGCACCTTTTGCAAAGCTTACAGCCCGGGAGTTAGGGGTATAATGAAGCTTTTCAATTGCTGCATGAACCTTTTCCACAGTGGCTGGGGATATGGTGGTCCAGTGATTTAAAACTTTAGAAACAGTGGATTTGGAAACACCGGCTTCATTGGCAACATCATTGATGGTAACAGACATAAAATACCTCCTGAAAAAATGTATAAATTTACAAATATAGTATAGCGGTTTCCTGACAAAGTCAATCGTTTTTGACAAATAAACATTGTAAACAAGGGAAAAAAGTGATAAATATAGACTTAGCAAGAGGAACCAATTGCATGAAAAAAAGAAAATAAAGAAAACGGTTTCCTAAAGAAACCGGAAAACGGAGGTATTTTTATGAAGAAAAGGGTGTTGAGTCTGTTGCTCTGTACCGCAATGACAATCGGCACATTATCCGGTTGTGGAAAAGAAGCAGGAAATGACGAAGGAAAGACTACAGAAGTACTTGGAAATGATGCAGAGGATGAAATGACAGAAGTAAAAATCTGGCATGATGGGGATGAGAATATCATGCAGACCATTGCGGATTGTGCGAATGAGAAACTGGCAGAGGATAATATCAAGGTTACCTTTGAAAAGAAGAGCGGTCTGACCGACCAGCTTCAGTTATATGGAAATGATGAATCCAACGGACCGGATATGTATCTTTATGCACATGATTCATTGGGAACATTTGCAGAAATGGGGATTTTAGCTCCGATTACGGATGTTATCAGTGAGGATGTAATGGCGGATTTATTACCGATGACCGTAGAAGCAGGTAATTATAAGGATACCCAGTACCTGATGCCGGTTTATTATGAGACATTGCTCTTTATGTATAATAAGGCAAAATGGGAAGGTGATGTGCCGGAAACAACAGATGAACTGTATGATTATATGGTAGCACATACCGATGTGGATGCAGGAACTTATGCGCTGGTAAATCAGCATTCTACCGCATACAATGTGGCACCGGTAATCAATGGTTTTGGTGGATATATTATTGATAAAGATGCAAATCCTGGATTAAATACACAGGAAACCAAGGATGCTATCGCATACAATCAGAAATTTGCAGCATTGGAGGCAGATGGAGATTACAACACAGTAACTGCATTATTCAATGAAGGCCAGGCAGCAGCAATCATTGGTGGACCATGGCTGGTATCCGGAATCAAGGCAGCGGGCATTGACCTTGGTATTAAATCCTTAGCGGATTTTAAACTTCCGAATGGAAACGGACTGGCACCATATTCAGGTGTACAGAGCATTGGTGTCTTAAAATATGCAGCAGAAAATAAGAAAGAAGCAATTGCAAAAGTATTAGAGACAATTGCAAGCCCGGAAGTAGGTATTGCATTGGCGAATAAATCAAACTGTGCACCGGCAAACAGCAAAGCATATGATGACGCAGATGTTGCTGCAAATGAGATGATTATGGCAATGAAAGCAACTGCAGAAACTGCACAGCCTATGCCAAACATTCCACAGATGAGCGTTATGTGGGGACCGACAGAAGAATTTTTGGCAGCAGTCAACAAATCAGGGGAAGATATTGACACTGCAGCAGAGACTTATCAGCAGGAGGCATTGGATGCCATTGCAGATATGCAGTAAGAAGGAGTTTATTTAGAAGCAATAAAGAGGAAAATTAGGAAGAGAAGTGTGTATATGAAGAACAAACGGAAATTAACACCATGGCTTTACAGTATGCCGGCACTGATATTGATTGGAATGGTTATTGTATTCCCGATTATTTATACGGGCTATATATCACTGACCAATATGAATCTTTTTCACTGGTCAAATTATGAATTTATCGGACTATCCAACTATAGCAGGGCATTATTAAAGGCAGATTCCGGTTTTCTTGGAGCATTGTTTACAACCTTACTTTGGACCGCATTAAATATGGTGATACAGGTAGTTGTGGCATATTTTATTGCATTGGGATTTCAAAGAGAAGATTTAAAGGGAAAACGTGTATACAAGACTCTTTTGATGTTCCCGTGGGCAATGCCTGCTTATGTGTCCATTCTTTTGTGGAGGGTAGGCATTTATAACACGGAGTTTGGTCTTCTGAATAAGATTCTGGTGGCACTTGGCTTTGGAAAGGTAAATTTCCTTTCCACCAATGTGCCGGCATTTCTCTCCTGCATGACTCTAAACCTGTGGATGGCATTGCCGTTTATGATTATGATGATAGACGGTGCACTGTCCAGCATTGACCGCAGCTATTATGAAAGCGCAGAACTGGATGGAGCAGGTTTCTGGTCAAAGAACATCCATATTACCGTTCCGGCAATGAAAGGAATTATTGCACCGGCGGTTATTATGACGACATTTACCACATTTAAGCAGTTTGATATCGTATATCTTCTTACGATGCAGAAGGGAGCATATTCAGGGGCAACCTTACAGACCGTAATTACTTATGCACAGCAGAATGCGTTTGTTTCAAATAACTATGGACTGTCCTCAGCGGTATCCATTATTATCTTTTTCCTCATCATGGTATTTTCGCTGTTTACCAATCGAGGGGTAAAGGAGGAAAATTATGACTAAGAAAAAGAGAAAACAGATTTTACAGCTTAGCGGATTACATATTTTTTATATTATACTGTGTCTGCTGGCACTGGTACCGATTTTATATGCGTTGAATCTTTCCTTTGAAAGGGGAAGTGGAGCATTGTCCTCCGGATTATCTTTGTTTCCAAAGGAATTTACACTGGATAATTATAAAAATATACTGACGCAGAAGCCGTTTTTGCGGTGGTTTTATAACTCTGCCGTATTAAGCTTCTTTACAATGGTCATTGCTATCGGATTTGCCATGGTGTCATCTTATGCATTTTCAAGATACCGTTTTAAGGGAAGAAATGGCATTTTAAAATTACTGCTTCTCTTAAATGCATTCCCACAGATTCTGTCCATGTTTGCATTATTCCGTCTTTTAAAACAGATGAATATGCTGGATACGAAACTGGGACTGGTGATTATTTATGCGGGAAGCATGTGCATTTTCTCTATCTGGAATATGAAGGGGTATTTTGATACCATTCCGATAGAAATCGAAGAAGCATCGAAAATTGACGGTGCATCGGATTTCCAGCTGCTGTGGAAGGTAGTAATGCCGCTGGCTCGTCCGGCAATCATTGTAACTTCCGTGATGGTACTTATTTTTGTATGGAATGAATATCTGTTTTCCACAACATTTCTACTGAATGAAAACAGTTATACACTGGCAGGTGGATTATATCAGTTACAGTCCAACGATTACACCAGAAGCTGGGGAATGTTCTCCGCAGCCGCTATCCTGGTATCTGTTCCGGTGCTGATTATTTTCTTCTGTATACAAAAGTATATGGTATCCGGTCTTACTGCAGGTGGTGTGAAAGGATAGAAATAAAATGGAAAAAGAAGCAATTTTGCATATTCCACTGTCACAATTTGCTTTTGCAGAAAAAGAAGACCGGCTGGTAATAAGAATCCGTTGTAAAAAGGGCGATTTAAAACGGTGCGTGCTGCTTTGGGGAGACCGGGTGGCAATGGAAGAGCCACTTCCGGTGAAACAAAGTGAAATGGAACATGTGGCATCCGATATGCTTTATGATTATTATGAAGTTAAGATTACGTCTCCGTATACCAGGGTATGCTATTATTTCCGGTTAGAGGACGATATAGAAAGCCTTTATTATTATGGAAGAGGATTTGCAGAGAAACTGTCCTGTGGCAGGGCAGAATATTTCCAGTTTCCATATATTAGAAGAGAGGATATTTTAGATATCCCGGAGTGGGCAGAAGACATTGTTATGTATCATATTTTCCCGGACAGTTTTGCAAATGACAGACGGGAACTGACGGAAAAAGCGACAAGGCATATGCTTTTGCCGGATGAAAAAAGCGACAGCAATGGAAAAATTTTACCGGACCGGATTTGTAAGAATCATCTGGGTGGTACACTGAAAGGAATTTGTGAAAATCTTGACTATATCGAAAAGCTTGGAATTAACTGCATTTATCTGAATCCGATTTTTGAAGCAGCGTCTTATCATAAATATGATACCATTGACTATTTTGAAATCGACCCCTGTCTTGGAAATAAAGCGGATTTAAAAGAACTGGTGCAGCAGTGCCACAAGAGAGGAATCCGGGTTATTTTAGATGGTGTATTTAATCATTGTGGAGCAGATTTTTTTGCATTCCGGGATGTGCGGCAGAAGGGAAAAGCATCAAGATATTATAACTGGTTTTATCACCTGCCGGAAACGATACAGTACGCTGATCCGCCGAATTATGAGGCGTTTGCCTATGTAAAGGAAATGCCAAAGCTTAATACCGGAAATCCTGAAGTGGTGGAGTACCTTTGCAATGTTGGAACTTACTGGATTCGGGAAGCAGATATTGACGGCTGGCGCTTGGATGTGGCAAATGAAATCAATCATGAATTCTGGAGAGTCTTCCGTCATGCGGTGAGAGCGGTAAAAGAGGATATATTTCTAATAGGTGAAATCTGGGAAGAAGCAGGCATCTGGCTTCAGGGAGACCAGTTTGATTCTACGATGAATTATACTTTTTCTTATCTGTGCCGGGATTTTTTTGGAAAGGGAGAACTTTCGGTCAGTGAATTTGATGCCCAGATGCAGCGGATGATTTACCGCTACCCATGGCAGGTGAGCCTGGCACAGATGAATTTTCTGGATTCCCATGATATTCCGAGATTTTTAAGCTATTGCAATGGAAATAGAAAGAGAATGGAGCTGGCATTTTTCTATCTCTTTATGGGAGTGGGCGTGCCATCGGTATTCTACGGGGATGAAGTGTATATCGAGGGAATGAAAGAACTGGAGTATCGGGCAGCCATGGACTGGCAGGCAGTAATGGAGCAGCAGGCAGAAAACAACAGATTACAGGGAAATCTGGCAGAGAAGTTCAGCTACTGGATTGCACTCCGAAAAGAGCATGTGGCATTACGCAAGGGCAATTACCGGACAATTTACTGCAATGATATAATGGGAGTATATGTATTTTTACGTAGTTTTGGGGACGACAAAGTCCTGGTATTTTTAAATACCGGCACCGGCAGTGTGACACTGACATCAGTGGAGGTTCCACAGCTGCAGGAAAAAAAGATAATTCTTTCTTCTTGTGAGGGAAAGCTTTTGGTTGTTTTGTAAAACAAAAGATATTTCTATAAATAGTACCGTTCCTTAAAAAGATAAGTGACATCTTTACATACTTGTGCTATACTTTGGAAAAGATAAAGAGACATAGGAAGGGGGACTTACTATGGTTATATTTATTGGAATTCTGATATTCGCCGCAATAATTGGATTTTATGCATGCTTTGGCCGGAGAATCAATGAAAATATCGGTTCCGGATTTGGAAAAGAATACATGAAAGACAAATGGGGAATGGATGAATAAAAGAGAGGTTTAAGAATGCCGGATGGATTTACCATCCGGCATTTTATATGCTGATTTGGAGAGTAAGTCATAGACTACTTCTTGATGCTTGCACGCCGTTTGACCTTTTCCTCGTAGAGTATTGCGTCGGAATGCTTTAATATATCGGTTAAAATAAAGGAAACAAATTCGTCACCGCCCAGTCTTGCAGTAATGGCATCCTTTGGCAGGCATTTACGCAGCCGCTCCATGCTGATATGACGCAGTGTGGTAAAGCCAGTGTACAGCTGGCAACCGCAGGAACTTCTCTGGTGAAAAATGGTTGACATCCGGCAGGATTGTGGCTTCTTTCCCTGACAGAGCATAAGCGCATTCTGTAATGCCTGGCAGCTGAACTGGAAGCTGCTGTGGGAAACACTGGTCAGTGGTGGTTCCATGGTTTTTGCGTGGTCAATGTCATATCCCACCAAAAGGTCTCTTGCAGCACAGACGCGGTATCCTGCCTTTGCCATATTATCATTTGCAAAAGCAATTGCCTCTAATTCCGGGTTGTGGTCTAGGATATATTCCACCTGCTCGGTGACAAGCTCTGAGTAGTTGTCAGCAATCAGGTATGGAATGTCCGGATCGTCAGGTGTGTCCTCTAACATCAGAAATGGAATATCTTTATAATGGGAAAGAAAGTCTGCCTTTACCTGGTTACTTTTAAAAATAGAAAGAGAACCATAGGTAATAATGAGTGCATCCGGTCTGGTAAAAAAAGTTGCTTCGGCATTGAAAAAGCCGTTCTTATGATTGACTTAAGTACAACATAAAACGATTAAGTAGAAAAGAAAATAAAAATATTACTGGACAAAAAATGTGATATATGCTAATATAGTTGAGCGTGTGAAAGAACTGAATAACGATGCGTGGCTCAGCTTGGTAGAGCGCTGCGTTCGGGACGCAGAGGTCGCAGGTTCAAATCCTGTCGCATCGACGAAAAAAACGAGTACACTGTTAGGTGTGCTCGTTTTTTATATGAAGATTTCTACCCAAATATTGTCTGGAATCATCTTGTCATGTTATAATGAACGTAAGCAAGTCAACATATAAGCGTGATTGGCGAGCTGCAATTGTTTATCAGGAGTTGATTTTCACTTGATAAATGAAAAGGTTGGAAAATAATACAATAAAGGAGAAGACACAATATGAGTATGGAACCGGATTTTCTTACTTTGACAATCGGAAAACAGAAAAATATTGCATTGATTGCCCATGATGGAAAGAAAGCAGAACTGATCCAGTGGTGCAAAGACAATGCAGAAACTTTAAAGAAGCATTTCCTTTGTGGAACCGGAACAACGGCAAAAATGATTACAGACCAGACGGGACTGCCGGTAAAGGGCTATAACAGCGGTCCGCTGGGCGGAGACCAGCAGATTGGTGCTAAGATAGTAGAGGGAAAAGTAGATTTCGTGATTTTCTTTTCAGATCCGCTTACTGCAGCACCTCATGACCCGGATGTAAAAGCACTGCTTCGTATTGCACAGGTATATGACATCCCGATTGCGAATAATAAGGCAACTGCAGATTTTATGATTCATTCCGAGTTGATGGATGAAGAATATAATCACAATGTGATTAATTTTAATAAGAATGTCAGACAGCGGGCATCGACGATAAAGTAATGTCAGCTAAACTACGAGAGACACGTAAAGCGTGTTTCTCACATAAAAAGGAGAGGCGGTGTGAATACTCACACCGCCCCTTTTCCCTTTTAATTATCCTGGTATTATCCCTCAATGGAAATATATTTCTTTTCTTCCACAGCAGGTTTTGCTTCTTTCTTCGGAACGGTCAGAGTCAGGATACCATTTTCAAAACCGCCTTTGATGTCATCCTGAGTAACGCCATTTCCGACATAGAAACTACGCTGGTAAGAGCCATAGTAACGTTCTTTACGGATATATTTGCCATCTTTGCCTTTTTCGTCCTTGTTGTCCTGGTGTTTGGCATTGACGATGAGGTATCCGTCTTTCAGCTCAGCCTGGATATCTTCTTTCTTAAAACCTGGAAGTTCAAATTCCAGTTCATATCTGTCGTCAAATTCCTTAACGTCAGTGTTCATGGCAGCACGGTTGTCTGCTGCAGGAGCATTGTAAGCTCCGAATGGAAATACATCATCGAATATATCATCTACAAAGTTGTTTGAAAAAATACTTGGTACTAACATAAGTCATTCCTCCTAAAATAGTCTATTGTAATTAGTAATAATGTTTCTTGTTTCTGTGAGCTTCTCTGGCTTCCTCAACAGCCTCATGGTCGGCTACATTAATTTTAGCTTTTACTTTTTTCTTTTTTAATGGATGTTTTGGATTTTTGTCTGACATAATAACATGCTTCCTTTCTTAATCTGAATCAGATACTATATAAAGTTCTGTTATCCTTCAATGGCGATGTACTTGTGGTCTTCCACAGCAGGTTTTGCTTCTTTCTTCGGAACGAAGAGTTTTAAGATACCGTGTTTAAATTCACCCTTGATATCTTCTTCGGTAACGGCATCGCCAACATAAAAGCTTCGGCTACAGGCTCCGGAATAACGTTCCTTACGGATGTACTTGCCGGATTTCTTATCTTTATCTTCCTCATCCAAGCCTTTGGCGGCACTGATGGTCAGGTAACCATTTTCTAAGGAAGCACTTACTTCGTCTTTCTTAAATCCAGGTAAATCAATGACCAGTTCGTAACCATTGTCCTGCTCCTTTATATCTGTCTTCATCAGACGTGCGGCTCTACGACCGTAAAGTTTTTTCTCAGTCTTTTTCATATCCATGTTATCGTCCATCCATGGAAAATCCTCAAAGAAGTCATCAAATAAATTCTCTCCAAAAATACTAGGCATCAACATAAGTCATCTCTCCTTTTTTAAATAAATCTATCTATGCTTGTTTACCTTGTTTCTTTGGAACCGGGATGTTTTAGGAACCTCTTTTTGTTCCTCTCCTTTGTTCTGACTACGTTATAACACCAATTATTAGCAATGTCAAGAGGTGAGTGCTAATAAATTTGTGAAAAATTTGTGAATTGGTTGCAAATTGCGAGAAAACTAAGGAAATATAAGGGAATACGCTGTGAAAAAGAAGAGAAAATAAGTGAATGTATTGCGAAAAAAGAAAGAATATTGCAGGAACTATGAGACTGTGTTATGATTTTTATAACTTTGCGTTATGGAAATTATGAGTTTAGGAGAAGAAAAACAAAATGAAGACACAGAATGAGAAAAGAAGTACATTTTCGGGGAAGATAGGGTTTGTATTATCAGCAGCAGGCGCTTCCGTGGGACTGGGAAACATATGGAGATTCCCATATCTTGCGGCAAAGTATGGGGGAGGAATCTTTCTGCTGATTTATATTATACTTGCACTGACTTTTGGATATACGATGATTATGGCGGAGACTTCTATCGGAAGAATGACGAAGAAGAGCCCGGTGGGAGCATATCATACCTTTGGAAAATCCCGCTGGCTCTCTTTCGGTGGCTGGATAAATGCGATTATTCCGGTTTTAATCGTGCCATATTATTCTGTAATTGGCGGCTGGGTAATGAAATATCTGGTGGAATATATCAGGGGAAATGGCAGTAAGCTTGCATCGGATGGATATTTTTCCGATTTCATTTCCAGCGGGCTTTCCACAGAAATCTGCTTTGCTTTTTTTGCAGTATTTACGCTGGGGATTATCTTTGCCGGAGTCCGGAATGGTATTGAGCGGGTATCCAGATTTATGATGCCGGTGCTGGTTGTTCTTTCTATATTAATAACGGTTTATTCCGTAAGCAGACCGGGAGCATTAAAAGGAGTTAAATATTTTCTGATTCCGAATTTTGAAAATTTTTCCTGGATGACGGTAGTAACAGCCATGGGACAGATGTTTTATTCCCTGTCCATTGCCATGGGAATTCTCATTACTTTTGGTTCTTATATGAAGAAGGAAGTTTCTATTGAAGAGTCCACGAAGAACGTGGAAATCTTCGACACAGCGATTGCCATGATGGCAGGGCTGATGATTATTCCGGCAGTCTTTGCATTTTCCAATGGAAATCCGGAAACCCTGCAGGCGGGTCCATCATTGATGTTTATTACGATTCCAAAAGTATTTGACAGCATGGGACTTGGAACCGGAGTCGGAATTTTATTTTTTGTACTGGTGCTGTTTGCAGCAATCACAAGTTCTATTGCATTAACGGAAAGTGCAGTATCGACTTTCGAAGATGAACTGGGCTGGGAAAGACGGAAAGCAACGGTAATTGTCGGTATTGTAATGCTTCTTTTGGGAAGTCTTTCTACACTGGGATATGGACCATTGGCGAATGTAAAAATTATCGGAATGCAGATTCTTGATTTCTTTGATTTCCTGACGAACTCCGTGATGATGCCGATTGCGGCTATTGCAACCTGCCTTCTGGTATCAAGAGTGGTGGGAGTGCAGCGGATTGAAGAAGAAGTAACCCGGGGCGGCAGCCCGTTCCGCAGGAAAAAGATATTTACAGTGATGATAAAATACCTCTGTCCGATCTTTGCAGCGATTATTTTAATCAGTTCCATAGCAAATGCTTTCGGATGGATTCAGATGTAGTTGATAGAAAAAAGGAGCGTCCCTTCTGATTTAGAAGAGACGCTTTTTCTGTAGATTTTAGAACTTAAATTATGAATTTGCCATATTCTTAACGGCATTCAATGCCTTCTGGACTGGTGGCAGACAGATAATGATTAATGTAATAAGTGCTTCTGCACCAAGGTATGCACCGTTGTAGGCAAGGGAGTATACCACTGCATTCGGGAATTCTTCCGGAGCATACATGCCGAAGAAAATCCAGCCGGAAAGGAATGCGAAGAAGTATCGACCTAATACACCAGCGATATAACCTTTGATAAGTCCATGTTTGGATTCGCTGAAAAGTCCGGAAAGTCCTAATGCACCAAAGGCGAAGAGGTAGTCCACTAACATTTGTGGAACACTGATGATATAAGGGTCAACGACTAACTGCAGTATTCCGTAAGCAAAAGCTGCGGTTAAGCCGGCACCCAGACCGTACCAGTAACCAATCAGAACGATGAATAACATGCTCAGTAAAGTAACGGAACCGCCCATTGGCATATCGAAAAGTTTAATCATGGAAGTTACCATGGCAAGGGCAATTGCCATAGCTGAAAATGCAAGCTGCTTTGCACTGAATTTCTTCTTTCCACCGAAGATAGCACAGCCAATCAGAAGAATGGCAATCATGATGATAACGAGGGCTGTAAAACCAGCGGTGGTAAGCTGGTAAGAAGAGCCGTCGTATGTTGCAAAAAATGACATAAAAAATCCTCCTTAAAGATGATACTCTGCCAGGAGGTTGAACTATGTGCTTCCTTACGCCGGTATTATCCGGTTCAAGTAATAAGGGTCAACGCAGATGCGTTTCTCAGCCAAAGGCGCCCCTAGCAAAGTGATGTTTTGTTTTCAGTTTGTAATGGTAACAGTGGTAGTATAAAATGTCAAGTGTTAATTTTCTGAAAAAGATTTTCTAAAAAATGAAAAAATCCGCTGGAAAATATAAAGAAAAAGTAACTTCCGGACGATAAAAGGTTTAGAAGTGTCTTTTCCTGCGCTTTTTTAGAAAAAAGGGTTACTCTTGAATCTGAAAAGCAAAAGGAATATAGTAAAGATAAAAAGATGAGGAAACAACAAGCAACAAGGAGAGGTTCTATGCGTAAGTACAAGGATGTTGGAAAAAGAATACTGGTATTAGTTTTAAGTGTTTGTATGATTGCGGGCGTTCTTCCGGCAATACCGGCAGAGGCGGCGGATGCATTTCCGGGCAATGGAAGCATTACATTAGGAGCGGATGCAAATGGTGCAACTGCAACCGGAAATGATACCTATACTTATACCGGACAGGAGGTTAAGCCGGCAGTTACGGTCCAGATTGATGGAGAAACTTTGAAAGAAAAAGAGGATTACTCCGTTTATTACCGTAATAATACCAGCGCAGGAACAGCATATATTGATATCGTTGGTATCGGAGACAGCCACAGATGGCAGACCACCAAGAGCTTTACGATTGCACAGCAGAAGTTAAGCTATATCGGTGTTAATTATAAAGGGGTGGAAGGAACCGGTGAAGACGGATATGTATATTATACAGGAAGTGATGTATTACCGACGATTACAGGGGTGTATGGTATCATAAGCGGTACTTCTACCATGGTAAACCTTTCAGCAGATGATTATAACGTAGAATATACATCCGGAAGCAATACCACAGTAGGAACACATTCCTTTAAAATTGTATTAAAGAGCAGCAGTAACTATACATTTTCCGGAACAATTACAGAGAACCGTTACAATATTTACTATAATATTGGAGCGGATTCTGTAACTGTTTCCAATGGACTGAGCGATTCTACTTATACCGGAACTGCACAGAGACCGGAATTTACACTGGTAGACAGTCAGAATTCCGCAGGAATCCAGGCGTCTGACTATACCACAAGCTGGGCAGATAATACCAATGCCGGAACAGCGAAGATGACAGTAACAGCGAATTCTTCTTCTCTGTACCGGGGCAGCAAGACCTTTAATTTCCTGATTGGCAAGGCAGATTTAAGTGCAGCAGGCATCAGTGTTTCCTTAAAGAGTGATAAATATTATTATGTAAAGAATAGTAAACCGGATATGACCAATGAGGTAGTAGTGAAGTTGAATGGCGTGGAGATTCCTGCCGGCAACTACAACGTGGCATACCGAAATGAAACTACTGCAGGACAGACCGGAACCAATAACCTGATTATTACCGGAACCGGAAATTTAACCGGAAACGCATTTATCAACTTTGAGATCTATGACAAGCTTGGTAAAGCAGTATTAGATAAAAATGAACTGGAATACAATGGCAAGAAAAATGTGCCAAACATTACCGTCTCCAATACATCCGGTGATGTTATCAGTGATTCCAGATATAAGATTACTTATTATAAAGATGCGGAGTATACCAAGACTGTATCTGAACCGACCTCTATTGGAAGATATTATGTGAAGGTAACCGGACTGGATTACTACGAAGGAGACCTTGGAACCAAGGCAGAGCCGATTTATTTTGATATTGTTGCAAAATCTTTAGATAAATGTACCTTTAAGCTGGCAATCAACGGAACAGAAGCAGGTGTCATTAATAAAGATACCAGTTATTCCAGCTTTTTTGATGGTAAGAGCAAGGTATTATCCCTGACAGCAACCGATGATGAGGGGAATGCTTTGAAAAAAGGAACGGATTTTGACTATGCTGTTTATCGTGATCCGGAATGTACTGAACCGGCAGACGATAAGGAAGGCACTACGGGCATACAGGAACTGATTCATGCAGCAACCTATTATCTTAAGATAACCGGTCTGGATGGCAGTAACTATGCCGGAGGCGAAAGAGTATATACTTATATGATTAAGCCAAAGAACATCAGCCCGACAGATATTGTAATTACAGACCAGACTTATACCGGTAGTGCTGTTGTGCCGGATCCTGCAAATATTACCGTTTATTATAAAGAAGGTAGTAAAAATGTCACCTTGGACAGCCAGTATGTAGAAGTGGTTTCCTGTGAAGATAATATCGAAATTGGAACCAATAATGCAAAGGCTTATATCAGACTGACTGGAGATTATGCACTGGCAGAGGGTGGCGTGAACCGTGGAACTTTCAGTATTGTGCCAAGAAAGTTAAATGAATGCGAGTGTAATATCGTTGCAGGTTCTGCAAACTATGATCCGACACAGGTTACCTTTGAATACAATGGCAGCATGCAGGTACCGGCAATCCGTATTACTGATAATAACGGTGCCAAAGGCCTGGTACAGGGCGAAGACTTTAAGGTTACTTATTTTACGGATTCTGCATACAAGAAGGTCATTGCAGAGCCGGTGGACGCAGGTACTTATTATGTATTAATCAGCGGTCTTGGAACTTATGCTAATTTAGGCGGAAGTATCCGTACTTCTTATAAGATCACGCCAAAGAACATGAGCACGCTGACCGTAACTGCAAGCAACTGCGGTTATACTGGAGAAGCAGTGGAGCCGGGTATCAGTGTATCTGATGGAAACCGTGTACTGGTTGCAGGCGTGGATTATGAAGTTGAAGGATATTATGACGATGAATTATGTAAACAGGTTTCAGAACATAAGAATTCCGGAAAAGTATATGTCAGAATCAAAGCGGTAGACGGTAAGAATTATACCGGAACCGCAACAACCACATTCTTTATTGGAGCAAATATTGCGACCGTTGTGCCGGCATTTAATATTTCCGGTGGAACCTATAACCGCAATTCCCATAAGGATGAAATGATTCAGGCAATTGAGACAAAAATGATGGATGCAATTCCGGATCCGTCGTCCTATAGCATTTCCTTCTATAGTGATGCAGCACATAAGAATGTTGTAAGCTCTGAGACAAATGAGGCATTTATCAATGCGGGAACGATTTACTTCGCAGTATCCGGCAAGGGTCAGTATTATGGAGATATTTCCGGATATGCAGTCATTGCAAAGAAAGATATATCTGAACTGAATGCAAGAGTAAATGGAACTTATACATATAATGGAATTGAGCAGAAGGTTGTAATTTCTACTACCGCAGACGGAGATGGTGTTGTATTACAGTACCCTACCACCAATGGCTATATTCTGACCGATAAGGAATACAGTATTGAAAGCAGTGAAAATGCAATCAATGCGGGAATTGCAACTCTGACCTTAAAAGCGGCAGAAAACAGCAACTACACAGGAACAACAACCGTAAGCTATACCATTAATCAGAAAAATCTGAACGAATTAAGCAAGCTGCGTGTAGACATTACCAGCCCGGTTTATGCCAATAAAGTACTGACTCCTTCCGTAAAAGTAAGCTATGGAGATTCTTCCAGCTTATTGTCAACGAATAAGGATTATCAGTTTGAAGTATATTCGGATGAGGATTATCAGAATGTAGCAACAGCCGCAGAAAAAACCAATGCCGGCACGACTTATGTAAGAATCCAGGGTATTGGAAACTACTGTGGTGTGCTGGAAAGCGCAAATTATACTGCAGATAAGATTGCAGGTTCGAACCAGTTTATTATTCAGCGGAAAAGTATTGATGGTGTAGGCGTATCTTTGCAGGGAATGAGTTACATTTTTAAAAAGAGTATTCCGGATTTCACAGTAACACAGAGTTTTCCGAATGAGTCCGGAATTGGAGAATATTCATATACTCTGCAGCCTGGCGTAGATTATACTTATACTCCGACCCAGGTAGATAAATTTAAAGTTGGACAGCAGGATATTACCATTGAAGGAACCGGTAACTTTAAGGGAACCAAGAATAGTTACTTCTACTATGATGGAGATATGAATAATTCTGCTGACCAGATTGAAGTGAAGTTAAGCTATGATACCATTGAGTATGACAAGGCACAGGCAGCATCCGGCGGAATGAAACCTACCGTTACCGTGTATGTAAAAGGCAGCGATACCCAGGAACGTCTGATAGAGGGAACACATTACAGCGTGTCTTATAGAAATAATACTGTTCCAGGGCAGGCCAGTGTACTCATTACCGGAATTGAGAAGAATCACTGGGTAGGAAGCTATGTTGCAAATTTCGCTATTACCGGTAAAATTGAAGATGCTGAGATTACGATTCCGGCACAGAAATATACCGGAAGCGAATACAATACAACCACACAGCCAATTGAAAATATGACTGTAGTATGTGATGGCAAGACTTTGGCACTTGGAACAGACTACAACATTAAGAGCATTGTAAATGGTAAATCTGTTTCACTGACTGACCCGATCGTAACTATTGAGGGAACCGGAACTTATTTCAGTGGTGAAAAATCAGCGAAGTTTGCGATTAAATACGACCTGGGCAGTGATGATTTAAGCATTGACTTGGGCGGAGATGTATTCTCCTATACCGGACAGGAAATCAGACCGGTTCCGGTTGTGAAATATGCATTAACCGGTTCTACCTTTGATACCTTGGAAGAAGGAAAAGATTATACGGTAACTTATCGTAAGAATACTGCAGTTGCAGCAGCAAATGGCGAGAACGGACCATGTGTAGTCATTCAGGCAACAGCAAACGGTAAACTGATGGGAACCACCAAGGCGAAAGCATTTACCATTGATTCCATTCATATGGAAGATTATGAGATTACCGGAATTGCGGACAGCTATGTTTATACCGGTAAGCTGATTAAGCCGGATTCTCTGGTCATTAAGAAGATTGGCGGTTCAGAAGTAATTGACCCGGCAAACTATAGTGTGTATTACCAGACGGATGCAGATAATCCATCCAGTGCACCGGCAGGCGCAACCGAGACCATTACCGTAATCGGTAAGGGCAATTACAAGGGAACACTGACTAAGACCTTTACGATTACAAAACGTGATTTGTCTACGGTAAGCAAGACGATTGATGACGTAACCTACAATGGTGAGGCACAGGAACCTGAAATTAAATTAACATTTAATGATGAAAATAACAAAGAACAGACCCTTACGTTAGACACAGATTATGTAGTGGATGAGTATCGCAATAATATCAATGCAGCGAACGCCGGCGGGGCAAATGCACCATATGCAGCAATCCACGGTGTGGCAAGCTGTACTGGAACTGCAACGGTAGAGTTTAACATTTTAAAGAAAAATGTTGAGGATTTAGTATACTCTAAAATAGAAGATCCACAGTATGTACCGTTAAAAACCAAGTATGAACCGGAATTAAATGTTTACATGACATCCACCAGTGCAGAACCGCTGGTTCGCAATGTAGATTATGTGGCAGCTTACTTTAACAATGAAGCTGTAAAAGATGCAAATGGAACTTCCGGACCGTTTGTTCAGATTACTCCGAAGGATACCACCAACTATACCGGAAGCAAGACAATTCCGTTCTCTATTCTGGCAAGGGATCTTTCTTCTGAAAATATCAGTGCGGCGTTATCCGATGCTTCTGATACAGGATTTGACCCGGCAAACCGGAACTATCCTTATATTCAGGGTACTACTTATACACCGAATATCAGCCTGAAAGATAATTCGGAAAATGGAATTGTAGCACTGGTAAATGGAACAGACTTTACTTATGAATATTCTACCAATAACAGTCAGGTGGGAACCGCGTGGATTAAAGTAACCGGACAGGGTAACTACAGTGGAACACGAATTGAGAAGTTTACCATCGGTACCTTGCTTTCCAATGATACTTTAACGGTAACCGGAATTTCCGATACTGTATATAACGGTCTTGATACCAAGCCGAAGAACATTCAGGTGAAGTTCAATAAGACCGGAAGCTATCTGACAGAAAACGAAGATTACATCGTAAAATACTATATTGATAAAGATTGTACGGCGGAAGCAAGTGCCATTGACCTGATTCATGCTGGAACAGTATATGTTGGAATCGTTGGTACGGAAAATGACCAGACCGGATATGTAGGAACAGCTGTATATCCATATCAGATTGCAAGAAAGTCACTTACTTCTGCAGATATTGAGATTACCGGAACCGATAACGTAGATTATACCGGAAGCGAGATTAAACCGGTACTTACTTTAAAAGATACTTCTACCGGATTAACCATTGATTCTTCCCAGTATGAAGTAACTTATGAGAACAACACTGCAATCGGAACCGCAAGTGCAACGGTAACTGCAACCGAAAGCGGTAACTACAAAGACAGCATTACGGTATACTATAAGATTACCAAGCATGATATTGGAAATGCTGTGGCAGAAGCAATCCCAGATCAGAAGTATACCGGCAATTACATCCGCCCGGCACTGACGATTTATGACAACGGAAAACTTTTGGTAGAAGGGAAGGATTATCAGGTTGTCAATGGCAACAACTTAAGGGCAGGAGAGTCATGGGTAGTAATTAAAGGACTTGGCAACTATGATGAGACCAAGCGCGTTTACTTCAATATTGTGGCAAGCCTTGAGGATGCAATTATTGACAGTGTTCCGGAACAGCTTTATACCGGAAGCCCGATATGTCCGTCTATCCATGTGGCATGTGGTGGCAATACCTTAACGCTGAATGAAGATTATGAAACAACGTATGCAAATAATGAGCTGGCAGGCGATGCATCCATTACTGTGCGTCCGCTGACCCAGTATTATACCGGAACGATTGTTAAGAAATTCAAAATCAGCAACAGCTTATCCAAGGCAACAGTTACCGGAATTCCTGCTTCAGAGCAGTATACCGGACAGACTTATAAGCCGGTTCCGGTCGTTAAGATGGGAAGCAAGGTATTAACAGAAGATGTTGATTATACGGTAAGCTACAGTAACAATAGAAATGTGGGAACTGCCAGGGTAATCATTTCCGGTATTGGTGTATACTCCGGAGAAAAAGTTGTTACCTTTGTAATTAAAGAAAAGAGCATTGAAAATTGTACGGTTCTGGCAGTTGCATCACAGACTTATAATGGAAGACTGCTGACTCCGCCGGTTGTTGTCAAAGATGGGACAACAATGCTGAAAGAAAATGTAGACTACAAGCTTTCCTATCGTGACAATTATTCTGTAGGAACAGCTTATGTAACCATTACAGGAATTGGAGACTATAAGGGCAGCGTGACAAAGTCCTTTGCTATCACAGAACCAGTGCTGACTTCTGACGTAATCGTTCAGAGCAGGAATGCAGCAGCAGGAACCTTTGATATTGTTGTGGATGGAGTCCCAAGTTATGTGACTTCTGTTAGTGTTCCGGTCTGGACAAAGGCTGATCAGAGCGATATTGTATGGTATAACGCATCCAGAGTAGATGCAGATACCTTTATCGTGCATGCCAATATTGCAAATCATAAGAATAATGTGGGTGTATATAATATCCATGTATATGTAAGTGGTGGCGGATATAAAATGCGGTGTGCATATGCAACGACTACCGTATTTGGTGCAGGCTATGAAAGGGTCTTTGACTTAAATTATTACATAAAGAATAACCCTGATGTAGCAAAAGCATTTGGCGGCAATACAGAAGCAATTTTTGCACATTTTGTAAATAATGGTGAGGCAGAAGGCCGTCAGGCAATTGCAAACTTCAATGTTGCATCTTATCGTGCCCGGTATGCGGATTTAAGAAGTGCATTTGGAAATAATCTGAAAGCATATTATGATCATTATCGCATCAATGGATATGCTGAGGGACGAGTAGCAACCGGAAGTACAGAACTGCAGAATCCGACAACCGTATACAATGGCGTGGATTACAAGCTGGTATATGACTACAATTACTACATCAACAAATATCCGGATATTAAAGCGGCATTTAATGGTGATGAAAATGCAACCTTACGTCACTTTGTGGAATGTGGTATGAATGAGGGGCGTCAGGGAAAAGCATCCTTTAATGTAGCAGCTTACCGTGCTAATTATGCAGACTTAAGAAGTGCATTTGGAAGAAATCTGAAAGCATATTATATGCATTATATTGGCAGTGGCTATCGGGAAGGACGTAAAGCAACAGGAAATGGCGTGCTTAAGAATCCTGTAACCGTATACAATGGAGTGGATTACAGTCTGGTATATGACTACAATTATTACATCAGCAAATATTCTGACCTTAAGGCAGCGTTTTATGGTGATGATACAGCCGCATTGAGACATTTTGTGGAGTGTGGTATGAATGAAGGAAGACAGGCAAAAGACTCCTTTAATGTGAAAAAATATAAGAATAGATACAACGATCTTCAAAACGCCTTTGGAAATGATTTAAAATCCTATTATATGCATTATATTGGAAGTGGTTATAAAGAAGGACGTAAAGGAAATTAAAAAGTGTGAAAGAAAAGGGATTCTGTTTCGGATGAAAGGAAGGAGCAGAATCCCTTTTTGCTTTACAGAAAATTGCTTTCCTGTAAAGTAAAAAACGCTCCGCGGGAATGTGCCTAAAAAAATACAATAAATACGCATAAAACCAGGGCTTGACAATTGTAATCCCAAAATAAATCTCTTATACTAAAAACGTAAAATAAGCGTTGAAATTGTATTGATTCAGAAAAACAAGAGGAACGAAGATATGGCAACAGATACCAGAGTGGCTGTAATCGGCATTGTAATAGAAAAGGACGAATCCGTTGGAGCATTAAATGAAATTTTACATGAATATGCAGCTTATATTATCGGAAGAATGGGAATTCCATACCGGGAGAGAGGCATAAATATCGTAAGTATAGCAATCGATGCACCGCAGGATACCATCAGTGCACTGACCGGTAAAATCGGAAAATTACCGGGAATCAGTGTAAAAACAGCATATTCCAGTGTGGTGACCAGACATGAAGAATAGAGGAAAAGAGTTGTTTAATAAGCTGTATCAGGATACACAGCTTACAGAGGCAGAATATAAAGAATTATTAGAACTGCATACCGATAAAGAAATTGCAGAGTACGGCTTTGAACTGGCGAGAAAAAGACAGAAAGAGACCTTTGGAAATGAAGTTTATACCAGAGGACTGATTGAAATATCCAATTACTGTAAGAATGACTGCATCTATTGCGGCATCCGAAGAAGCAATCAGAATGCAGAACGTTACCGCCTGAATGAAGAAGAAATCCTATCCTGCTGTGAAAGTGGTTATGCATTAGGGTTTCGTACCTTTGTCCTGCAGGGTGGCGAAGACGGCTACTACACAGATGATTTACTGGAAGATTTACTTCATAAGATAAAAGCTGCTTACCCGGACTGTGCCATTACACTGTCCTTAGGAGAGCGGAGCCGGGAAAGCTATGAAAGACTTTACACGGCAGGAGCAGACCGCTATTTATTGCGTCATGAGACCGCGAATGAAGTCCATTATGGGAAGCTCCATCCGGCAGAAATGTCTCTTAAAAACCGCAAGCAGTGCCTGTATACCTTAAAGGAAATCGGTTATCAGGTGGGGTGTGGCATTATGGTAGGTTCTCCCTATCAGACCATAGATAATCTGGTGGAAGACCTTGCTTTTATGAAAGCATTCAATCCGCATATGGTAGGAATCGGCCCGTTTATTCCACAAAAGGATACGCCGTTTGGAGAGATGGAACCGGGAAGTCTTGAAATGACGCTGTTTTTACTGGCAGTTATCCGCCTGATGCTGCCGAAGGTATTGCTTCCGGCAACTACAGCATTGGGAACTATCCATTCAAGGGGCAGGGAGCTTGGCATTTTAGCAGGAGGAAATGTGGTAATGCCGAATCTGTCACCGGTAAAGGTACGGAAGAAGTACGCCCTTTACGATAATAAAATCTGTACCGGGGAAGAGGCAGCGGAATGCCGTGGATGTCTTGGCAACCGTATGGAATCCATTGGATATAAACTGGTGGTCTCAAGAGGAGATTCGCCATTTATATAAATAAAGGAAATACAAGAGGTATTTCTTAAATCACCATATAATAACCAACGGGAAAGAGCTTCTGACCCGGAAGAAAGGAAACATTATGTATAACAAAGCATCATTAAAGGCAGAAGAATTTATCTGCCACGAAGAGATTGAAGAGACTCTGGCATATGCCGAGGCAAATAAGGACAATCTTGCCCTTATTGACGAAATCATTGCAAAGGCAAAATTACGGAAAGGGCTTACTCACAGAGAAGCATCAGTATTGCTGGCCTGCGAGAACGAAGAGAAAATCCAGGAAGTATATGACCTCGCAGAACAGATTAAGAAAGATTTCTATGGAAATCGTATTGTAATGTTTGCACCATTATATCTGTCCAATTACTGTATCAATGGATGTGTGTATTGCCCGTACCATGGAAAAAATAAGCATATTGCCCGGAAGAAACTGACACAGGATGAAGTACGTCAGGAAGTAACAGCATTACAGGATATGGGACACAAACGTCTGGCAATTGAAGCAGGCGAAGACCCGGTGAATAACCCAATCGAATATATCTTAGAGTGTATTAAGACCATTTACAGCATTAAGCACAAAAACGGTGCAATTCGTCGTGTTAATGTAAATATTGCTGCAACAACCGTAGAAAATTACCGGAAATTAAAAGAGGCCGGAATCGGAACTTACATCCTTTTCCAGGAAACTTATCATAAAGAAAGCTATGAAAAATTACATCCAACCGGACCAAAGCATGATTATGCATATCATACCGAAGCCATGGACCGTGCCATGGAAGGCGGCATCGATGATGTTGGCTTAGGTGTGCTTTTTGGACTGGAACTTTACAAATATGAATTTGCAGGACTTCTGATGCATGCAGAACATTTGGAGGCAGTGCATGGAGTAGGACCACATACCATCAGTGTGCCACGAATCAAACGTGCCGATGACATTGATCCGGATGTATTCGACAACGGCATCAGTGATGATATTTTTGCAAAAATCTGTGCATGTATCCGTGTGGCAGTTCCATATACCGGAATGATTATTTCTACCAGAGAGAGCCAGGCGGTGCGTGAGAAAGTTATCCGCCTTGGTGTATCCCAGATTAGTGGTGGTTCCAAGACTTCTGTAGGTGGCTATGATCATCCGGAGCCGGAAGACGAGCGTTCTGAGCAGTTCGATGTCAGCGATACCAGAACTCTGGATGAGGTAGTACACTGGCTGATGGATATGGGTTATATCCCAAGCTTTTGTACCGCATGCTATCGTGAGGGAAGAACGGGAGACCGTTTCATGAGTCTGTGCAAGAACCAGCAGATTTTAAACTGTTGTCATCCGAATGCACTGATGACATTGAAGGAATATTTGATTGATTATGCTTCTGAAGATACCAGAAAAATCGGAGAAGCGTTGATTGCTAAGGAGATAGAAAAAGTACCAAATGAAAAAACAAGAGAAATTGCAAAACGTCATCTGAAAGAAATTGAGGAAGGACAGCGCGATTTCAGATTCTAGGAGGTCTTTAGCAATGTCATTGAATGAAACACCAAGTGCAAACCGGATACATATCGGTTTTTATGGCAAAAGAAACAGCGGAAAATCTTCTCTGATTAATGCATTTACCGGTCAGCAGGTAGCAATTGTATCGGATGTAGCGGGAACCACAACGGATCCCGTCTACAAGCCGATGGAGGTACATGGTATCGGTCCATGTGTATTTATTGACACGGCAGGAGTGGATGATGTAGGCGAACTGGGGAAAATGCGTGTAGAGAAGACGGAAAAAGCTGCAGAGAAAACGGATATTGCGGTGCTGTTGTTTTCCGGGGAGGAATATCAGGCAGAGTTAGAATGGTTCCACTATTTTAAAGAAAAGCATACACCGACCTTATGTGTACTGAGTAAAGCGGATACACTGACGGATTCGGATGCAATAGCCGCACAGCTTAAGAAAGAGATAAAGCAGGAAATTCTTGTTATCAGCTCAAAAAACAAGGAGGATATAGAAAAATTTAAAGAAGAATTAATAAGACTTGTGCCGGATGATTATGGCGAAGAGACCATAACCGGAGCGCTGGTAGAAGAAGGAGATTTGGTTCTTCTTGTTATGCCACAGGATATTCAGGCACCAAAGGGCAGACTGATTCTGCCACAGGTACAGACCATCCGTGATTTGCTGGATCATAAATGTCTGGTAATGAGCTGCACAACGGATAAGTTAGGGGATACGCTGGCGGCGCTGGCACGACCGCCGAAGCTTATTATTACCGACTCTCAGGTATTCCGTACAGTATATGATAAGAAGCCACAGGAAAGTCTTCTGACCTCATTTTCCGTATTGTTTGCAGAGTACAAGGGAGATTTCGCTTACTACAAAGAGAGCGCAGCAGCTATTAGCAGTCTTACGGAAGAATCAAAGGTACTGATTGCAGAATGCTGCACCCATGCACCACTGAAAGAGGATATTGGCAGGGAGAAACTTCCGAATATGCTGAGAAAACGTATCGGAGCAGGACTGACAGTGGATATCGTCAGCGGAACAGATTTTCCAAAAGACTTATCTAATTATGATTTAATAATTCAGTGCGGAGCCTGTATGTTTAATAAAAAGTATGTTATGACGAGAATTGAACGTGCAAAAGAACAGAAAGTTCCAATGAGCAACTATGGTGTTGCCATTGCATATCTGTCTGGAATTCTTGATAAAATCAGCTATTAGAAATGATGGAAAGGAAGCGTAACTATGTCAATCGAACGCGCGAGAGCATATTTAAAAGAATTTGGAATGGAGGAGCGGATTATGGAGCTGGCAGAATCCAGTGCGACAGTGGAACTGGCAGCAGAAGCGCTTCATTGTGAGCCGGAGCGTATTGCAAAGACGCTTTCTTTTCTGGTGGGAGAACAGCCGATTCTGATTGTAGCTGCAGGAGATGCAAGAATCGACAACCACAAATATAAGACAACCTTCGGAACCAAAGCAAAAATGATTCCGGCAGCGGCAGTGGAAGACTATATCGGACACGCCGTTGGCGGAGTCTGCCCTTTTGGAATCAAAGAGGGTATAAAAGTATATCTCGATGAAAGCCTGAAAAAATTTGAAACAGTATTTCCGGCATGTGGCAGTGGAAACAGTGCCATTGAGCTGACAATCCCGGAACTGGAGCAGTGCTCCGGATATTCAGAATGGGTTAATGTCTGCAAGGAGGAGTAATAGTAGGCAGAAACTTTAGCAAATAAGACGGCATAAGCGTCGGAAAAGAACAGCAGAGGAAATGGGAGCGTGTTATGTTTCAGTTACTTGAACTAATCGAAAATGAAGAGGACAGGGAATTTTGCAGAAAGTTGAGTGAGCAGTTTGACTCTGCAATGTACCATGTGGCATATGGAATTTTAAAGAATTCTGCAGATGCGGAAGATGCTGTGCAGGAAAGCTATATTGCAATTATAAATAATTTATGTTAAATTTCTCGTGAAAACTGTCATAAAGCGTGGAACTATATTGTTACTATAGTTAGGAGCAGAGCAATTAATGTATATCGTAGGCGGAACCGCGAAAGCAAAATGGACGAGGAAACGATTGAAAATCTGCTGCAGGAGTCTCAGGGAGACGGAGAAATCTTTGAACTTCCGGATGGCAGCAGCATGTCAGAACTTATCGGCAGAATGAAATATCCATATAAGGACGTATTATATTTACGATATTATAATGAATTGAGCTATGAAGAAATTGCAACTGCTCTTGACACAACAGTTGACAATGCAAGACACATTTCCAGCAGGGCAAGGAAGAAACTGCAGGAAAAGCTAGAGAAGGGGAATTCATTATGACAGAACAGGAACTGAAGGATGCCATCACATCGGCGTGTGAGGCAGATTATAAGCACGCAATGGCTGCACCAAAGCATCACTTTTCAAGGACATTTCGAAAGAAAATAAAAGTGCTGCTGCAACCGGGCATGGGAAAACGCACGATACCGGCACTTTATCCGGTGCATGGCAGACGGCGTGTCATTATGGTTGTGGCAGTACTTATATTGATTCTCGGAACAACCGTAATGGGCAGAGGCTTTTTCCAGAGTCCGCTCGGAAAATATATTCTGACCGGGTATACCGACCATGTGCAACTGAATCTGGGCGAACCGGAGAATCTGGAAATGGTGGCAATAGAGGACAACGAGAAGAACACAATGGAGATTGGTGCTGAACCGGATTCGGAGGAAGATTTTGAATTTGTCTGCAAGAAACCGCAGTGGGTGCCGGAAGGGTATACACTGGAGAAAGAGGTTCATGAAGAAGAATGGGGAATATATGAACAATGTTATACAAACGATAAGGAACAAGGTATGCTGTATCGGCAGATGAACAATGATGCAGTAAACAATTTGGGAATCAGTTCTAATGGAAGTGAACAGCAGGAAGTTATGATTGAGAATCTTAAAGGATATTTTATTCCGGATGATACATTGGATGAAGGAAGAGGGAATTTCGTTTGGGAAGATGGAAAGTATCTCTATATGATTACAGGAGATTTAACAAAAGAAGAATTAATCAGGATGGCAGAAACAATAAAATAGTAAGTGAAATAAAATAATATTAAAAAATTGGAAAAAATTGTCATAAAACCTCGTTTTCGTTTGTTACATAAGTAGAGCAGGTGGAAAGGAGGTTTTGTAATGGAAAGAAAAACATTAAAAAAGAAAATCCTGGGTATTTTTTGCACGTTATGTCTTTGTATATGTATGACAAATGGCACTGCAGTAGTGTATGGTGCAGGTGTTGATAGTTGTGTGGACAGAATAGTAGAAGCAAGATATGCCAATATTGCAGCCTATAGTACAGGGCTAAGGCTGAATGGTTCTACATTTGCGGCACGTGCAGAGGTTAATGCAAAAGTAAAAGCATCCATATCAACTACTATGACACTACAGAGACAGTCCGGTACAAGATGGTCAGATGTAACAAGCTGGTTTGATTCTACAACAGGCTATAATTTGATTTTGTCTAAGAATTACGTTGCTGGCACGAGAGGAAATTATCGTGTACGTGCAGTTTATACTGTGAATGGTGAAACAATAACAACATATAGCAGTACAGTCACCTATTAGCAGTAAAGGGAGAAAGTTATTTCGAGATATAAGAATGAGCAAAAAATACGGGAAAAAAGCACGAGAGGCATGAGCAATATTTATATCGACGGTAAAATCGGTATATCAGAGGATGAAAAATGAACATATTCACAATCAAAATCATAGCATTAATTCTGATGCTGATTGACCATATAGGCGAGTTCTTTCCGGACTCGCCTATATGGTTTCGGTGGCTGGGAAGAATAGCGGCACCGCTGTTTTTCTATGCACTGGCGGTGGGGTTCCAACATACAAGAAATCGAAAGAAATATCTGTTGCGCCTATATCTGGCAAATGTCGGAATGGTATTTTTTAATCAGATTATGTGTATGCTGCAGAGAAAACTGGACTATGTGGCGTATCAACCGAAAAATCATAATATATTTACAACCCTGTTTTGCGCCGGCGTGCTTATCTGTATATGGGAAAACCGGAAAGAGAAGAAAAAGTTTTTTACATACATTGGGATATATATCTTCTGGCAGGCTATGGTGATGGGACTTGCAATTCTGGCAGAGGCGTTTGATTACGTATGGCGCGGTAATGCGCTGTTGCAAACAGTCTTACGGACAAATTATATTTTCCCGCTACTGGGTGGAATCTGGGATGCGGAAGGCGGCGTGTTCTTTATTGTGCTGGGAGTATGGCTGTATTGTGCAGTAGAGAACAAGTGGAAGCTTGCACTGCGTTATATCCTGTTCTGTGGGGCATATATGTTTATGTGTCAGGGAGATATTCTGTATCGGATTATGAGCAGGTTTTCTTTTTGGGGCTATCATAAATTAGCGGATGTCATATATTTTGGCAGTTCGTTTGTGGGTATTCCTCTTGGAACATCGGATTTATCCTTACTTACGGAGTTCTATCAATGGATGATGATAGGCGCATTGCCAATTATGCTATCCTGCAACGGAAAGAGGGGCAAAAGCCTTAAATGGCTGTTTTATGCGGCATATCCGCTGCAATTTCTGGTATTGTATGGTATAAGTTATTATAAATAAGAAAGGTATATCGGCTGCTGCCGGTATACCTTTTTTTGCGGGAAACTTGCAAGTAGTATTCCTTTGATTGAATTCTTAAATCAAGATTTATTTACTACAGGAATTGCGGTACTGTACCGGTGTCATCTCGTATTTCTTTTTAAAGAGGCGGTTGAAATGTTCTACATTCTGATAACCCACGGAGTATGCAATGTTTTCAACAGTCATATTTCCGTTCTTTAAAAGAGTTCTTGCTTTTTTCATGCGGACACCCTGAACCAGTTCAACGAATGTTTGACCGGATTTTTCCTTAATATATTTGGAAATGTACGGCTCAGAGAGATGGAACTGTTTTGCCATATCCTCTAAGGTAACGGTCTGGTAGTTTGTCTGAATGTAATTCTTCATTTCCATTAAGCGCTTATCCTGAATCTCAACACTGGATTTTATGGAAGGAACCTGGTTTACTGCAACAACCAGTGCGCTGATAGAGGATCTGATGATATCGTCGTCGATGCCAACACCCCAGTACATCTGACCATAGCAGGTGATTCCTACATAGGACATAGCTTTGGAAGAAGAACCATGGCTCAAAGCGTGCTCTTCGTATACGGACAGCTCATAGCTGATGCCGAAGTACTGTTTGATAATGTTGCTGACAGCATCCAGACGGCCATTTCCGTTGGCACTTACCAGGTGGTTCTGTCCACCATGAACAATAGTAGCTTCTGCCATAATACCATCCACCTGTTTGAAGTGGCATTCTTCAATCTGGAAGTAAGGCTGGCGTTTTACATACTTATCTTCAAAGATTTCATATACCCACTGTGGAGACAGCTCTTTGTGCTCTTCATCGGAAACATGTTTTACCAGATAACCGACTTCCTCACGCATTTTCTCTGGCAGAGAAATGCCAAAGTTCTGTTTCAAAATGTAGTTTACGCCACCTTTACCGGACTGGCTGTTGATACGGATAACGTCAGAATCGTAAGTTCTGCCCACATCCATTGGGTCAACCGGAAGATAAGGGACAGACCACTCGTTGAGTTTTTTCTCTTCACGCCATGCCATACCTTTGGCAATGGCATCCTGATGGGAACCGGAGAAAGCGGTAAATACCAGATCACCGGCATATGGCTGACGTTCGTAAACGTGCATTCTGGTAAAACTTTCATATTTCTCACGGATTGCAGGCAGGTTAGAGAAGTTAAGTTTCGGATCAACGCCGTGTGAGAACATATTCATGGCAAGTGTGATGATATCTACATTACCGGTACGCTCACCATTACCGAAAAGAGTTCCTTCGATACGGTCGGCTCCGGCAAGAATACCAAGCTCTGCGTCACAGACACCGCAGCCACGGTCATTGTGTGGATGCAGGGAAAGTGTTACGGCATCACGATATTTCAAATGTTTGTGAATGTATTCTACCTGAGTGGCAAATACATGCGGCATTGCATTTTCGACAGTGGTTGGAATATTAATGATTGCTTTATTAGAAGCCTTTGGCTGCCATACATCAAGTACTGCGTTGCAGACTTCCACGGCATAGTCCACTTCAGTTCCCGGAAAGCTTTCCGGGCTGTATTCGAAGGAGAAGTTACCTTCAGTCTCAGAAGCCAGTTTATTCAAAAGCTTTGCCCCGTCAATGGCGATCTGTTTTACTTCCTCTTTACTCTTTTTAAATACCTGCTCACGCTGTGCAACAGAGGTAGAATTGTAAAGATGAATGACTGCGTGCGGAGCACCTTTTACCGCTTCAAAGGTTTTCTTGATGATATGCTCTCTTGCCTGGGTCAGAACCTGGACGGTAACATCGTCCGGAATCATATTGCGGTCGATTAAGGCGCGCATAAAGTTGTATTCTGTCTCGGAAGCAGCAGGGAAACCAACTTCAATTTCTTTGAAACCGATTTTAACCAGCATTTCAAAGAACTGCAGCTTTTCCTCTAAGCTCATCGGCTCAATCAGAGCCTGGTTGCCATCACGTAAATCAACGGAGCACCAGATAGGCGGCTTGTCGATATAATCCTTCTTTACCCAGTCATAAGTACATTCAGGCGGCATAAAATATGCACGCTGATATTTTTCATATCCTTTCATATTGAACCTCCAAAAAAATATTCTGATTATGTTGCAGTGTTACTCGCGTAAAAAAAATCTTCCGTCTCTATCATTCGAAGATGAATCATAGAGACGAAAGAAAACTTTCGCGGTACCACTCTATTTCATGTTGTTACATGCACTCATTGGCACTATCATGCCATTCCCGGGTAACGGTGGGAGTCCGTCGCGACCTACTATAGGGTTCAGCCGGCAGCTTCAAGGCGAGTTCACTGTATTCCTTCTGCCGTCTTGCATCAACCGGCGGCTTTCTGAGAGAATTCCTGACAGTTACTATTCCTTTTCATAGCCTTTTTCAAATGTCTTTGGTAATACTAACACAAAAAAGTGCGTTTGTGTATGATTAAATTTAATCACTTATATTGATATATTTTAATAAGGAATCTGACCGCTCTTGCTATATTTATTCCAAACACTCTGATACTGGAAAGTTGCCACAATAGCATAAATTGCTGCCACAAGAATCAGCCATCCGCCAAACGTTCCTGACGAAAGGAATACGTAAATGGTATTAATGACGCCATAGACACAAAGTAAAATAGAGCATACACGGCTCTGCGCAAGATGAATAGCAAGTCCGAGTCCGAGCATAATTGCAACATCAATCAGTGAGGTATAAGTATGTAAAAAAGCAATAAGAAGCAGATTAATTCCTACACATATATAAATGATAACAGAAGAAGCAATAATATTTCCTCTGTATTTCTTGCAGAGTGGAGAATGATAGAAATCGTGTTTACTCATTCCCTGTGGAACCTGATTCGGTGCAGCGTATGGATTGCCATAAGGATATTGCTGAGCATTGTTAAACTGAGGCTGTCCATTATAAGGGTTCTGCTGAGCATTGTTAAACTGAGGCTGTCCATTATAAGGGTTCTGCTGAGCGTTATTAAATTGGGGCTGTCCATTATAAGGATTTGGCTGTCCGTTGTATGGACGCTGGTTTGGCATTGGAGCCGGTGCACCGCAGTTCGGGCAGGTTCGAAAGTTATCCGGATATTGTGTTCCGCATGATTGACATTGCATAAAATGTCTCCCCCTTTTGTATTCATTATATTATATTATATAAGGTAATGCAGATGTATTGTATTCAGGTCGTTGACAGAATGAAATCATCTTTCTCTCAAAAACCTTAAAAATATCATCGAATCACCTATATCATATTATTCTATCTGTTTTCCTGATATCTGTAAACAATAAAATAAGAAGAAATCCCCATCTGCCTTACACGCTGGCATCAATATGAGCTGCTTTTTTGCGGAGCCCGGAAAGATGGATATTAATTTCGCGTCGTACAGACTGAGCAGTGACAGGTTCTTCACCAGACTTATCGTCATGCTCTGCTTTGACCAAATCGGCAGTGTGCTTATCTGAGCCATCATCCGCTGCACCCACAGACTCTTCGGCAGAATCTGAACCGGAAGAGATTTCTGCATTATCGGTAGAATCGGATGTCGTTGCATCGGTTGAATCGGCAGAACTTTTATCCTTATCGGCTGGACTTACATCTTCGTAAGGCTCTTTGTCCGGTTTTGTCTGATATTCCGGCGTCTTGGTATAATCATTGTGTTCTTTTTCAATGGCATAGGTACGCTTTAAAATCTGCTCTAACATAGCCTTTTTCTTGGCTTTTGGAATGTGTGGGTCATTGGAAACCGTCTTAACCTCAGACATAAACTGTCCCATTTTATAGAGTTTTAGCTTCTCAACGTCCTTTTTGGTACGGCAGTTTTGAAGCTGTTTACGGTAAGCTGCCACTTCTTCCTTCAACTTTTCATGTTCTTTTAGGGCATCCGGATTGACTTTTTCTAAATACTGTTCTTCCTCCGGAGTTAATTCCTGACCGGAATCTAATTTTGCCTGAAGCTCCTGCTGGAAATTACTTTCATGCATCTGGGAAATCTGTTCCTGATAATGCTGTAACAGGCGTTCCTCCTGGGTCAGCTCCTGGTTCCGTTCTTTTTTGGTGGGACGCTGCGGGAGCCCCTGTTCCTTCTTGCGTTGGGAAAGAACCACAAGTGAGTTTTCGAGTTTGAGATTCATATCTTTTCCTCCTTGAAAAGTTCTGTGAAAATCCATTTTCACATATGCCGTTTATGAGAATCTACTATATAAATAATATCGGCAAAATAAAATAAGACTTTACAACAAAACAAACAATTGCTATTCTAAATATTAAGTAATTTAAGAGGAGGACATTTTATGTTTAACAGTAACGTGCTGTGGATTCTTGCGGCATTTGTGGTATATATGGGTGTGATGATTGCCATAGGTGCGAAATATATGAAAAGTACAAAGAATTCAGAAGATTATTTTCTTGGAGGAAGAGGCTTAAGCGGCTGGGTGGCAGCATTAAGCGCACAGGCATCTGATATGAGCGGATGGCTTCTGATGGGACTTCCGGGTGCGGTATATGCATTTGGAACCGGTCAGGCATGGATTGCTATTGGACTGTTTATTGGAACGGTCTGCAACTGGATATTTATTTCCGGAAGACTGCGCAGATATACCATCCGTGCCAATAACTCCCTGACTTTACCGGAGTATTTCCAGAATCGTTTCCATGATAAGAAGAATGTGTTGCTGTGTATTTCTTCTATAGTAATAGTCGTATTCTTCCTGGTATATACTGCATCTGCATTTGCAGCAGGCGGAAAATTGTTCCATGCAGTAACCGGTGTTGATTATACCGTAGCTTTAACCATCGGTGCAGTTGTTATTTTACTGTATACCTTCATGGGAGGTTTTATGGCAGTATGTGTAACAGACTTTATCCAGGGAATGCTGATGCTGGTTGCACTTCTTGCAGTGCCTCTGATGGCATATGCGGTGGTAAGTGGCAATGGCGGATTAAGAGAACTTTTAGATGCCAGCGGAGTAGCAGGAGGAAGCGATTCCTATATGAGCCTCTGGCAGAATGGCGGAGAGCCATATCGTGCCATCGATATTATTTCACAGCTCGCATGGGGATTGGGATATTGCGGAATGCCTCATATCCTGACCAGATTTATGGCGGTAAAGAGCCAGAAAGAATTAAATAAATCCAAAGGTATTGCAATTGTCTGGGTAGCATTATCCTTAACCTTTGCCTGCATCATCGGTGTGGTTGGAAGAGCGTACCTGTATCCGGAAGTGCTTGGAAGCGCCGGGGCAGATTCTGCGGAAAATGTATTCATTAATATGATTACACATTTGTTTACGAAGCAGTATGCATTGCCGTTTGTTGCAGGAATCTTCCTGTGCGGAATCCTTGCAGCAATTATGTCTACTGCAGATTCACAGCTTTTAGTAACTGCATCTTCCGTATCAGAAGATATATACAAAGGTGTAGTAAATAAAGAAGCAAGTGATAAAAAGGTTCTTATGGTCAGTCGTATTACCGTAGTGGTAGTTGCGATTATTGCTTATATCATTGCACTGAATCCGAACAACTCCATTATGGGACTGGTATCCAATGCATGGGCAGGCTTTGGCGCTGCATTTGGACCACTGGTAGTATTGTCACTATTCTGGAAGCGTACGAACAAACCGGGAGCAATTGCAGGAATTGTATCGGGTGGTGTGGCAGTTATCATCTGGGATTATATTCCTTTGATGAAAAACGCAGACGGTGCCATGGTAACACTTGGAACCGGAACCGGAATCTATTCCCTTCTGGTAGGATTCTTCTTAAGTTTAATCTGTATCGTAATTGTGAGTCTTTGTACCAAAGCTCCAAACGAAGAAATGCAGAAAGAATTTGCAGACGTTGCTGACAAGAACATAGAATTATAATAGAAAAGAAAAGCTGTTTATTTGCAATGGACAAAAGGGTGCCGGCAAGTAAACAGCTTTTTATAATGAAAAAACAAGGCAGAAGTGAAAATACCGCAAAAAAGATAGAAAATGGATTGTACGCGAAAAAATACAATTTTTCCGAAAAAAGTATTGCAAAAGCGAAACCTGTCGTGTATACTAATCCTTGCTGTGACATTGATAGCGTAGAAGCGTGAGGTTGCTGCCCGCTGTGGCAGGTTTTCCGTGGAGCGAATGTCAAGTTAGGAAACTGGCGACAAGTCACTGTATCACGAATATGGTCTACAGAGGTAGAAACAACGTGTGTAAAGCTTATGACACACACGGAGAAGTGTACAGTCACCGCTTGTCGTACTGAATTAAAGTGCGAAAAGGAGGCGACTTTTTTTATGGCAAGTCAAGTAATGAGAATCACATTGAAAGCTTATGATCACAAATTAGTAGATTCATCAGCAAAAAAAATCATCGAGACTGTAAAGAAAAACGGATCACAGGTGAGCGGACCGGTGCCGCTGCCAACTAAGAAAGAGGTAGTTACTATTCTTAGAGCAGTACACAAGTACAAAGATTCCAGAGAACAGTTCGAGCAGAGAACTCATAAGAGACTGATTGATATCATTGCTCCGACACAGAAAACAGTTGATGCATTATCAAGATTAGAAATGCCGGCTGGTGTCTACATCGATATCAAAATGAAATAAAGTCAAAACAAGTAGTAAATCCTGAGGGGCCGCAAGGCTTTCTAGGATGAACGGGAAACCGTTCCGCTGTAGAAAAAACAGGAGGAAAGATAATGAAGAAAGCAATTTTAGCAACAAAAGTCGGAATGACTCAAATCTTCAATGCAGACGGCGTATTAGTGCCGGTAACTGTATTACAGGCTGGTCCTTGTGTAGTAACACAGATTAAAACTGTTGAAAACGACGGATACAGTGCAGTACAGGTTGGTTTTGTTGACAAGAAAGAAAAAGTTGTAAACAAAGATGCCAACGGTAAGAAAGAAATCAGAAACAGACATGGCGTAAACAAAGCTGAAATGGGACATTTCAAAAAAGCTGGTGTGTCTGGAAAGAGATTTGTAAGAGAGTTCAAGCTTGAAAATGCAGCTGATTATAATCTTGCAGATGAAATCAAAGCAGATATCTTTGCAGAAGGCGATCATGTAGACGCAACTGCAATTTCTAAAGGTAAAGGATTCCAGGGCGCTATTAAGAGACTTGGTCAGCATAGAGGACCTATGGCTCACGGTTCTAAATTCCATCGTCATCAGGGTTCCAATGGTTCCTGTTCTACACCTAGCCGTGTATTCAAGGGCAAAGGAATGCCGGGACATATGGGAAGCGTTAAGATTACAACTCAGAACCTTGAAGTTGTAAGAGTAGACGCAGAGAACAACCTGCTTTTAATCAAAGGTGCTGTTCCAGGACCTAAGAAAGCTTTAGTAACAATCAAAGAATCAGTAAAAGCAGCAAAATAGTGCATTTAAGAAAGGAGGAACACACAGATGGCTAAAGTATCTGTTTATAATATGGAAGGCAAAGAAGTTGGCAATATGGACTTAAACGATGCTGTATTCGGTGTAGAAATTAACGAACATCTGGTACACATGGCAGTAGTTCAGCAGTTAGCTAACAATCGTCAGGGAACTCAGAAAGCTAAGACACGTTCTGAAGTATCCGGTGGCGGAAGAAAACCTTGGAGACAGAAAGGAACTGGTCATGCAAGACAGGGTTCAACAAGATCTCCACAGTGGACTGGCGGTGGTACAGTATTCGCTCCAGTACCAAGAGACTATTCTTTCAAATTAAACAAGAAAGAAAAGAGAGCAGCTTTAAAATCTGTTTTAACATCTAAAGTTCAGGAAAATAAATTCATCGTTGTTGATGAGTTGAAATTAGACGAAATCAAAACAAAGAAATTCGCAGAGGTTATGAACAATCTGAAAGCAGACAAAGCATTAGTTATTTTAGGCGATATGGATACAAACGTAATCAAATCCGCTGCAAACATTGCAACTGTTAAGACAACACAGACCAGCGAAATGAACGTATTTGATGTATTGAAATATGACACAGTAGTAGCAACAAAGGCTGCTGTTGAAAAAATCGAGGAGGTGTATGCATAATGGCAAACGTACAGTATTATGATGTAATCCTCAAACCAGTAGTAACTGAGAAGAGTATGGCTGCTATGGGAGAAAAGAAATATACTTTCTTAGTACATCCGGAAGCTAACAAAACCATGATCAAAGAAGCAGTTGAGAAAATGTTCGAAGGCGCTAAGGTTGCCAAGGTTAACACAATGAACCAGGAAGGCAAGAACAAAAGACGTGGTGCTGTAGTTGGAAAAACTGCGAAAACAAAGAAAGCTATCGTTCAGTTAACAGAAGATAGTGCAGATATCGAGATTTTCTCCGGACTGTAAAATCCGGGAAACTCAGCTAGGCACAGAAAAGTGCGATAATAAACTTATTTATTGAAAGGAGAAAAACAATGGGAATTAAGACATACAACCCATATACACCTTCCAGAAGAAATATGACTGGATCTGATTTCTCTGAAATCACAAAGAAGACTCCTGAGAAATCCCTTACAACTTCTTTAAAGAAGAACTCCGGTCGTAACAATCAGGGTAAAATTACAGTAAGACACCAGGGTGGTGGAAACAGAAGAAAATACAGAATCATCGACTTCAAGAGAAGAAAAGATGGTATCCCGGCAACTGTAATCGGAATCGAGTACGATCCAAACAGAACAGCTAACATCGCTTTAATCAGTTATGCAGATGGCGAGAAAGCATATATCCTTGCTCCAGAAGGATTAACAGACGGAATGACTGTTATGAACGGAGCAGAAGCAGAAGTAAGAGTTGGAAACTGCTTACCACTGGAGAATATCCCGGTAGGTACCCAGGTACACAACATTGAGTTATACGCTGGCAAGGGCGGACAGTTAGTACGTTCTGCAGGTAACAGCGCACAGTTGATGGCTAAAGAAGGAAAATACGCAACACTTCGTCTCCCTTCAGGAGAAATGAGAATGGTTCCTCTGAACTGCCGTGCATCCATTGGTGTAATCGGTAACGGTGACCACAACCTTGTAAATATCGGTAAAGCAGGACGTAAACGTCACATGGGTATCCGCCCGACAGTCCGCGGTTCTGTTATGAACCCGAATGACCATCCACACGGTGGTGGAGAAGGTAAGGCACCAGTTGGACGTCCAGGTCCATGTACACCTTGGGGCAAACCTGCTCTTGGACTTAAGACACGTAAGAAGAAAAAAGCTTCTAACAAGTTAATCGTAAGAAGAAGAGACGGCAGAGCTATTAAATAGTAGATAGGAGGAAATAAAATGGCAAGATCACTTAAAAAAGGACCATTTGCAGACGAAAGCTTACTGAAAAAAGTAGATGCTATGAACGCAGCAAATGATAAATCAGTTATCAAGACATGGTCACGTCGTTCCACAATTTTCCCATCCTTCGTTGGACATACAATTGCTGTTCATGACGGAAGAAAACATGTTCCTGTATATGTCACAGAGGATATGGTTGGACACAAACTCGGTGAGTTCGTAGCAACAAGAACTTACAGAGGCCATGGAAAAGACGAGAAGAAATCAGGCGTTAGATAAATAGAATTTTGAAAGGAGGTTTCACTCATGGCAAAAGGACATAGAAGTCAGATTAAGAGAGAAAGAAATGCAGTAAAAGATACTAGACCTTCCGCAAAGTTGTCTTATGCAAGAATGTCAGTTCAGAAAGCTTGTTTCGTATTAGATGCTATCCGCGGTAAAGATGTTGAGACGGCACTTGCGATTGTAACTTACAATCCAAGATACGCATCAAGCGTAATAGAGAAGTTATTAAAATCTGCTATTGCAAATGCAGAGAACAATAACGGAATGAGCACAGAAAACCTTTATGTTGAGGAGTGCTACGCAAACAAAGGACCAACAATGAAGAGAATCAGACCAAGAGCACAGGGTAGAGCTTACAGAATCGAGAAGAGAACAAGCCACTTAACAATTGTGCTGAATGAAAGATAGGAGGGCAAACATGGGACAGAAGGTTAATCCTCATGGCTTAAGAGTCGGCGTTATCAAAGACTGGGATTCCAAATGGTACGCAGAATCTGATTTTGCTGATTTCTTAGTAGAAGACTATAACATCAGAAGATTTCTGAAAAAGAAATTATATGCTGCAGGTGTTTCTAAGATTGAAATCGAAAGAGCATCCGACAGAGTAAAGGTTATCCTTTACACAGCTAAGCCAGGCGTTGTAATCGGTAAAGGCGGAGCTGAAATCGAGAAAGTAAAAGCTGAATTACAGAAATTTACAGACAAGAAACTTGTTGTAGATATCAAAGAAGTAAAGAGACCGGACAGAGATGCTCAGTTAGTAGCTGAGAACATTGCACTTCAGTTAGAGAATCGTGTTTCCTTCCGTAGAGCAATGAAATCCTGCATGGGAAGATGTATGAAAGCTGGAGCAAAGGGTATTAAGGCATCCGTATCCGGACGTCTTGGCGGAGCTGATATGGCTCGTACCGAGTTCTATTCAGAAGGAACTATTCCACTTCAGACATTAAGAGCAGATATCGATTATGGATTTGCTGAAGCAGACACCACATACGGTAAAGTTGGTGTTAAAGTTTGGATTTATAAAGGAGAAGTACTTCCTACAAAAGGAAATAAGGAAGGAGGAGTTCAGTAATGTTAATGCCTAAGAGAGTAAAACATCGTAAACAGTTCCGTGGTTCTATGGCCGGAAAAGCGATGAGAGGAAATAAAATTACAAATGGTTCCTACGGTATCGTAGCACTTGAACCATGCTGGATTCGTTCCAATCAGATTGAGGCAGCCCGTATTGCTATGACAAGATATATCAAGCGTGGTGGCCGTGTCTGGATTAAAATTTTCCCAGACAAACCAGTAACTGCAAAACCAGCAGAAACCCGTATGGGTTCCGGAAAAGGAACTTTAGAGTACTGGGTAGCTGTAGTAAAACCAGGACGTGTATTATTTGAAATCTCTGATGTATCTGATGAGGTTGCAAAAGAGGCATTACGTCTTGCTACACACAAATTACCTTGTAAATGCAAAGTGGTTTCTCGTGCAGACTTAGAAGGCGGTGAATCAAATGAAAACTAGTAAATATTTAGAAGAATTAAACACACAGTCCGCTGCTGATTTAAAAATGCAGTTGGTTGAAGCTAAAAAAGAACTTTTCAATTTGAGATTCCAGAACGCAACAAATCAGCTGGATAACACGAGCAGAATCAAAGAAGTTAGAAAGAATATTGCCAGAATCCAGACCGTTATTACTCAGAAAGAAAAAGTTGCTGAATAATTTCAAAAGAATCATACCTGCTTAAGCAGGCAAACAGGCAATCATAAATGAAAGGAGATTCGTCGTGGAAGAAAGAAATCTTAGAAAAACACGTGTAGGCGTTGTTGTAAGTGATAAAATGGATAAGACCATTGTTGTTGCTGTTAAAGATAACGTAAGACATGCATTATATAACAAGATCGTAAAGAAGACATACAAATTAAAAGCTCATGATGAGAACAACGAGTGTAAAATCGGTGATACCGTCAGAGTAATGGAAACAAGACCACTCTCTAAAGATAAGAGATGGAGACTTGTAGAGATTATGGAAAGAGCAAAATAATAGAAGGAGGCTACCGGCATGGTACAACAGGAAACCAGACTTAAGGTTGCTGATAACACTGGAGCAAAAGAATTGCTGTGCATCCGTGTTATGGGCGGTTCAACCAGAAGATATGCAAATATTGGTGATGTAATTACAGCTACTGTTAAAGATGCAACACCAGGCGGCGTTGTTAAAAAAGGTGACGTTGTAAAGGCAGTCGTTGTTCGTACAGTAAAAGGTGCTCGTCGTAAAGATGGCTCTTATATCAAATTCGATGAAAACGCTGCAGTTATTATCAAAGATGATAAAACTCCAAGAGGAACTCGTATTTTTGGACCAGTAGCAAGAGAGCTTCGTGAAAAACAGTTTATGAAAATTGTTTCTCTGGCTCCGGAAGTATTGTAGGAGGTACCCGAAAATGGCAAGCTTGAAAATTAAAAAAGGTGATACTGTAAAGGTAATCGCTGGAAAAGACAAAGACAAAGAAGGCAAAGTAATTGCTGTAAATAAGAAAAACAATACTTTACTTGTTGAAGGTATCAATATGGTAACAAAACATGCAAAACCAAGCATGGCTAACCAGCAGGGTGGAATCATCCATCAGGAAGGACCTATTGATGCTTCTAACGTAATGTATCTTCACAAAGGAAAAGCTACCCGTGTAGGTTTCAAAATGGATGGAGATAAGAAAGTACGTTATGCAAAATCTACAGGTGATGTAATCGATTAATCGTAAGAGAGGAGGAGCAGCAAGTTGAGTAGACTTAAAGATCAGTACCAGAACGAGATCATTGATGCAATGACCAAAAAGTTCGGCTATAAAAACATTATGGAAGTACCAAAGCTTTCTAAGATTGTTATCAACATGGGTGTTGGTGAAGCAAAAGAAAACGCTAAAATCTTAGAGTCAGCTATGAAAGATATGGAAACAATTTCCGGTCAGAAACCAGTTACTACAAAGGCAAAGAATTCCATCGCTAACTTCAAGTTAAGAGAAGGAATGCCGATCGGATGTAAAGTTACTTTAAGAGGCGAGAAGATGTATGAGTTCGTAGACCGTCTGGTAAACTTAGCTTTACCACGAGTACGTGACTTTAGAGGAGTTAATCCGAACGCTTTCGACGGTAGAGGTAACTACGCTCTTGGTATCAAAGAGCAGATCATTTTCCCTGAAATTGAATTCGATAAGGTTGATAAAGTAAGAGGAATGGATATTATTTTCGTAACAACTGCAAAGACAGACGAAGAAGCACGCGAATTATTGACATTATTCAATATGCCATTCGCTAAATAAGACAGGAGGGAATTTAAATGGCAAAGACTTCTATGAAAGTAAAACAGCAGCGTAAACAGAAATTCTCTTCTAGAGAATACAATCGTTGCAGAATCTGTGGTCGTCCACATGCATATTTAAGAAAATATGGAATCTGTAGAGTTTGCTTCCGTGAACTGGCTTACAAAGGTCAGATTCCGGGCGTAAAGAAAGCAAGCTGGTAGGCTGTAAAGCCATTCTCTTAGATTGAGTGAGACCGAAGCCCTTGTGGCGTAGGTCGAACTTGACAGAGAACATCTACAATAAAGAAAGAGAAGAATAATAGGAGGCAGACACATCATGACAATGACAAGTGATCCAATTGCAGATATGCTTACAAGAATCCGTAATGCAAACACTGCAAAACATGATACAGTTGATATCCCGGCTTCTAAAATCAAAGTGGCAATCGCAGACATTTTAGTAAGAGAAGGATACATTGCAAAATATGACATCATTGAAGATGGAATCTTTAAGACCATTCGTGTAACCTTAAAATATGGTGCAGATAAGAATGAAAAGATTATTACCGGACTGAAGAGAATTTCTAAACCAGGACTTCGTGTATACGCTGGTAAAGATAATCTTCCTAAGGTACTTGGTGGACTTGGAGTCGCAATTCTTTCCACAAACCAGGGAATCATCACTGACAAAGAGGCTAGAAAGCTTCAGGTTGGTGGCGAAGTATTAGCATTTGTTTGGTAGGCATTGAACACTTGATGAAATCGAGCCGCAGGTGAAGATTGAGGCTAGTGTGAAAGCCGTTCTGTGAGATTACTGAGCGCAAGCCCTTTGGGGTGCAGCGCGAAGTTAGCGAGCAGAACTACCTTAAGAGTATATTCTTAAGGCATAGCGCAGGTAACAATAAACCACAAATTATACAGGAGGTACGGGCATGTCACGAATTGGAAGAATGCCAATCGCAATTCCAGCAGGTGTTACTGTGGAATTAGCAGAAAATAATCAGGTGACTGTAAAGGGTCCAAAAGGAACATTAAGCAGAGTATTACCATCCGAGATGGAAATCAAAGTAGAAGGTTCTGAAGTAACCGTTACAAGACCAAATGATTTGAAGAAAATGAAATCCTTACACGGATTAACAAGAACACTGATTCACAACATGGTTGTTGGTGTAACAGATGGATTTACCAAAGAACTTGAAGTAAATGGTGTAGGTTACAGAGCATCTAAAGCAGGAAAGAAACTTACATTAAACCTTGGATATTCTCATCCGGTAGAGATGGAAGATCCAGAAGGATTAGAGTCTACAGTAGATGGTAACAAGATTATCATCAAAGGTATCGATAAAGAAAAAGTTGGCCAGTACGCAGCTGAAATCAGAGATAAGAGAAGACCTGAACCTTATAAAGGAAAAGGTATCAAATATGCTGATGAAGTTATTAGACGTAAAGTTGGTAAAACTGGTAAGAAATAATTAAAGGAGTGACGAGAGATGGTTAATAAAGAATCAAGAACAGCAGCTCGTGAAAATAAACATAGAAGACTGCGTAATCGCCTGGTTGGAACAGCAGAGAGACCACGTTTAGCTGTGTTTAGAAGTAATAATCATATGTACGCTCAGATTATTGACGATACAGTTGGCAATACCCTCGTAGCAGCATCTACAATGGATAAAGATGTAAAAGCAGCTTGCGAGAAGACTAATAACGTTGATGCAGCAGCGCAGGTTGGTACTGCAATTGCAAAGAAAGCATTAGAAAAAGGTATTACAACAGTTGTCTTTGATAGAGGCGGTTTCATATATTCCGGAAAAGTAAAAGCATTAGCTGACGCAGCAAGAGAAGCTGGATTAGAATTCTAATAAGGAGGAAAACAGTACATGAAACGTACAATTATTGATGCTAGTCAATTAGAATTAACAGAAAAAGTGGTATCAATCAAGCGCGTTACGAAAGTTGTAAAAGGTGGACGTAACATGCGTTTCACAGCTCTTGTTGTTGTTGGTGACGGCAATGGTCATGTGGGCGCAGGACTTGGAAAAGCAACTGAAATTCCTGAAGCAATCCGCAAAGGAAAAGAAGATGCTATGAAAAAACTTATCACTGTAAAATTAGATGAGAACAATAGTATTACTCATGATATCAGCGGAAAACATACTGGTGCATCTGTTTTATTAAAGAGAGCTCCAGAAGGTACCGGTGTTATCGCAGGCGGTCCGGCTCGTAACGTATGTGAGCTGGCAGGAATCGAGAATATTCGTACAAAATCTCTTGGTTCTAACAATAAGCAGAACGTAGTACTTGCTACTATCGATGCTTTAAGCAAACTGAAATCCCCGGAAGAAGTTGCAAAACTTCGTGGATTATCTGTAGAAGAAGTAGTAGGTTAAGGAGGAATAAGAAATGGCAAATTTAAAAATTACACTCGTAAAATCTACTATCGGTGCAGTGCCAAAGAATAAAAAGACAGTAGAAGCATTAGGTCTTAAGAAAATTGGCGCATCAGTTGAACGTCCGGATAACAAAGCTGTTAGAGGAATGATTCAGCAGGTAAGACATTTAGTGAAAGTAGAAGAAATCTAATTATAGAGATAAGGAGGTGCCAGAAATGGATTTATCCAATTTACAGCCGGCATTAGGTTCTAAGCATAGTGATAATTTCAGAAGAGGCCGTGGTCACGGTTCAGGAAACGGTAAGACCGCTGGTAAAGGACACAAGGGACAGAAAGCTCGTTCCGGAGCTCCAAGACCAGGCTTTGAAGGTGGCCAGATGCCTTTATACAGAAGATTACCGAAGAGAGGTTTCAAGTGTATTAATTCCAAGACTATCGTTGGAATCAATGTATCTGCTCTTGAAGTATTCGACAACGATGCAGTAGTATCTGTTGAAACTTTACTGGAAAAAGGTATCGTAAAGAATCCAAGAGATGGAGTTAAGATTCTTGGAAACGGCGAACTTACTAAGAAGCTCACAGTTCAGGCTAATGCATTCAGCGCAAGCGCAAAAGAAAAAATCGAGGCTCTTGGTGGAAAAGCTGAGGTGATCTAATGTTTGATACAGTTCGTAACGCATTTAAAGTAAAAGATATTAGAAATAGAATTTTATTTACCTTTTTTATGCTGATTATCATCCGAATCGGTTCACAGTTACCGATTCCGGGTGTTGACCGGAATGTGTTTGCAGACTGGTTTGCTAATCAGAGTAGTGATGCGTTTAACTTTTTCGATGCAGTAACAGGCGGTTCATTCTTACAGATGTCCGTCTTTGCATTGAATATCACACCATATATCACATCTTCCATCATCATGCAGCTGTTGACGATTGCAATTCCAAAACTGGAAGAGATGCAGCGTGACGGCGAAGAAGGAAGAAAGAAAATTGCAGAGATTACACGTTATGTGACTGTTGCTCTGGCTTTAATCGAAGCAATTGCAATGGCAATCGGATTCTCCAGAAGCGGTTATCTGACCGATAAAGGATGGCTTACGGTTCTTCAGGTAATTGTAACCTTAACAGCAGGTTCTGCAGTACTTATGTGGATTGGTGAGAGAATTACGGAAAAGGGTGTTGGAAACGGTATTTCTATCGTACTTGTAATCAACATTATTTCACGAATTCCTAGCGATTTTGGAACACTGTATGAGCAGTTTGTAAAAGGAAAGATTCCTGCAAAAGCAGTTCTTGCAGTAGTAATTATCGCAGCAATCATTTTAGTAACCGTTGTCTTTGTCGTTGTCCTTCAGGCAGCTCAGAGAAAGATTCCGGTACAGTATTCGAAGAAAATTCAGGGAAGAAAGCAGGTAGGCGGTCAGTCTACACATATTCCTCTGAAAGTAAATACCGGTGGAGTTATCCCGGTTATCTTCGCACAGTCTTTAATGCAGTTCCCGGTTGTTATTGCTTCTCTCTTAGGAAAGGGCAATGGAACAGGAATTGGCAGTAAGATTTTAAAGGGATTATCCCAGTCTAACTGGTGTAACCCACAGGAGCCAATCTACAGCATTGGTTTGGCTGTATATCTTGTATTGATTATTGCATTTGCATACTTCTATACATCCATTACATTCAATCCGCTGGAGATTGCGAACAACATGAAGAGACAGGGTGGATTTATCCCGGGTATCAGACCTGGAAAACCAACCAGCGATTATCTGAATCGGATTTTAAATTACATTGTCTTTATCGGTGCGGCAGGCTTATCCATTGTTGCAGTTATTCCAATCTTCTTCAATGGAGTATTTAAAGCAAACGTATCTTTCGGTGGAACATCTATCATCATTATCGTAGGTGTTGTTATCGAGACAATTAAACAGATCGAATCCCAGATGTTAGTTCGTTACTATAAAGGATTTTTGAATGACTAATGTGTACCAGAAGGGGGTGCTGCAAATGCAGCGTCTCCTGTGGTGCACTAAAGTTGTTTATAGAAGAAAAAGCAGATTAGCTTGCAAAGAAGAAGGTAAACAGGAGGTTTTCTTTATATGAAAATTATTATGTTAGGAGCGCCGGGTGCTGGTAAAGGTACACAGGCAAAACAGATTGCAGATAAATATTCTATTCCACACATCTCAACAGGAGATATTTTCCGTGCAAATATCAAAAACGGAACAGAATTAGGCAAGAAAGCAAAACAGTATATGGACCAGGGAGCTTTAGTTCCGGATGAATTAACCTGTGATCTGGTAATGGACAGAATACAGCAGGATGACTGCAAGAACGGCTTCGTACTGGACGGTTTTCCAAGAACCATTCCTCAGGCAGAAGCATTGGATGCAGCACTTGGTAAAATAAACGAGAAGATGGACTATGCAATTGATGTAGATGTTCCAGACGAAAATATCGTAAATCGTATGAGCGGCAGAAGAGCCTGCTTAAATTGTGGAGCAACCTATCATCTTATTTCCATTCCACCAAAGGTAGAAGGAATCTGTGACCGTTGTGGCAGCGAAATCGTATTGCGTGAAGATGATAAGCCAGAGACAGTTCAGAAGAGATTAAAAGTATATCATGAGCAGACACAGCCATTGATTGATTATTATAAGAATCAGGGCATTTTAAAATCTGTAGACGGAACACAGCCGATGGATGAAGTATTCAAAGCCATCGTTACAATCTTAGGAGCGTAAATAATGTCGGTTACGATTAAATCAGCAGAAGAAATAGAGCTGATGCGTCAGGCAGGAAAGTATCTTGCTAAAGTACATCAGGAACTGGAACGTGCAATCAAACCTGGAATCAGCACATGGGAGATTGATAAAATCGGAGAAGAGACCATCCGCAGCCTTGGCTGCGAACCGAATTTCCTGAATTATCAGGGCTATCCGGCATCCGTCTGTGTATCGGTCAACGACGAAGTTGTTCATGGAATTCCAAGAAAAGACCATATTATTAAGGAAGGCGATATCGTAAGCCTTGATACCGGTCTTATCTATAAGGGATATCATTCCGATGCGGCAAGAACCCATGGAGTTGGTGAAATCAGTAAAGAGGCTGCTCTTTTAATAGAAAGAACCCGGGAAAGCTTTTTCCAGGGAATGCAGTATGCAAGAGCCGGAAGAAGGCTTTATGAAATCTCAGGAGCAATCGGAGATTATGCAGAAAGCTACGGCTACGGAGTTGTATATGATCTGGTAGGGCATGGCATTGGAACCCATCTTCATGAGGAACCGGAGATTCCGAATTTCCGTCAGTGGAGAAGAGGTCTGAAGCTGAAGGCAGGAATGACATTGGCAGTTGAGCCGATGATAAATGCCGGAAGCCCGGATGTGGAATGGATGGATGATGAATGGACAGTAGTAACCTACGATGGTTCCTTATCTGCACATTATGAAAACACCATTCTGATTACAGAAGGAAGACCGGAAATCCTTACATTGACAGAGGAGGAAAGAGAATGTATCTGGCAAGAGTAAAGGCAGGTCACGACCGGAATCAGTACTATGTAGTGCAGTCACAGGATGAAAAATTCGTCTATCTTGTAAATGGAACCACAAGAACCTGTGACCGGCCGAGAAAGAAAAGCTACAAACATGTACAGCTTGTAAAAAAGCTTCCGCAGGAAGTCTTAGAAGCAGTAAATAAACCGGGGCTTACAGAAAATGCAAAAGCAGCAAAGCTGATTAAGGCTTATGAGCAATATATATTAACCAGAAAAGATTGATTTAGCAGGAGGAAAGAAAATGTCAAAGGCAGATGTAATTGAAGTAGAAGGAACAATTTTGGAAAAGCTTCCAAACGCAATGTTTCAGGTGCAGCTTGAGAATGGCCATCAGGTACTGGCGCATATCAGCGGCAAATTAAGAATGAATTTCATTCGTATCTTACCAGGTGATAAGGTTACGATTGAGATGTCTCCATATGATCTGACAAAGGGCAGAATTATCTGGAGAGATAAATAAGGAGAAAATTCGAGAAAAGTAGTTGATTTTTCGGATTCTCTATGCTAAAATGCTAAATGGACGCTTTTGTGAAAACAAGGGCATATTATGCTGTTTAGCAGAAAGAAAAGAGAAATACCCATGGAAACAGGTTTTCCGGGGCGCAGGCAAGTAGAAAGGAGGATTATGCTGTGAAGGTAAGATCATCAGTTAAACCTATTTGCGAGAAGTGCAAAGTTATCAAAAGAAAGGGAAGCATCAGAATCATCTGTGAAAACCCTAAGCACAAACAGAGACAGGGTTAATTTCCACTTTGTTTGAAAAATTATGTGCGGCTGCAGCGCATGAGAATGTGCTGTTCATAATATAACGCGAACGCGCGTGGTCTGTTGCGCAGTCCTTACATACCGAGAGGATGCAGCAGATTGTGGCTGGGATTGCTAAGCAATCATTACTATAGGAAGAAAAAGGTGTATGCACACATTTCAGGGCGGGAAACCGCAGCTGCATGGGTCTTTGGAATTCCTTACTATTAACAAAGAAATCTATATGGAGGTGTAAACACACATGGCTCGTATTGCAGGTGTAGATTTACCAAGAGAAAAACGTGTTGAGATTGGTTTGACTTATATCTATGGAATCGGCAGAGTTAGTGCTGACCGTATCCTTGCTGAGGCAAACGTTAATCCTGATACCCGTTGCAGAGACTTAACTGACGACGAGGTAAAAAGAATTAGTGCAGTAATCGATGAGACTCAGGTTGTAGAAGGTGACTTAAGACGTCAGACAGCTCTTGATATCAAGAGATTACAGGAAATCGGATGCTATCGTGGAATCCGTCATAGAAAAGGACTTCCGGTTCGTGGTCAGAAAACAAAGACCAATGCAAGAACAAGAAAAGGTCCTAAGAGAACTGTTGCAAACAAGAAGAAATAATTCTTGGCAACTTTATAATTTTAAATTTAAGAAAGTAGGTTAGTTTAGATATGGCTAAAGTTACAAAAAAAGTGACAAAAAAGCGTGTAAGAAAAAACGTTGAACATGGACAGGCACATATTCAGGCATCCTTCAATAACACCATCGTTACATTAACAGATGCTGAAGGTAATGCATTATCATGGGCAAGTGCCGGTGGTCTTGGATTTAGAGGTTCAAAGAAATCTACTCCATATGCTGCACAGATGGCAGCAGAAACTGCTACAAAAGCAGCTCTTATACATGGATTAAAAACAGTTGATGTTATGGTTAAAGGACCAGGATCAGGAAGAGAAGCAGCAATCCGTGCCCTTCAGGCAGCCGGACTTGAAGTTCTTTCTATTCGTGACGTAACTCCAGTTCCTCATAATGGATGTCGTCCACCAAAACGTCGTAGAGTATAATTAGGAGGGATATCTAAAATGGCAGTAAATAAAGTTCCTGTTCTGAAAAGATGCAGATCTCTTGGTTTAGAGCCAAGTTATTTGGGATATGATAAAAAATCTAACAGAGAATTAAAGAGAGCGAACAAGAAGGTATCTGAGTATGGCCTTCAGCTTCGCGAAAAACAGAAAGCAAAATTCATTTACGGAGTATTAGAGAAACCATTCCGTAACTATTATGATAAAGCAGACCAGATGAAAGGTATGACAGGTACAAACCTGATGACTATCTTAGAGAGCCGTCTTGATAATGTTATCTTCCGTCTTGGATTTGCAAGAACCAGAAGAGAAGCAAGACAGATTGTTGACCACAAATTCGTTACAGTTAACGGAAAGTTAGTTAACATTCCTTCTTACCTGGTAAAAGCTGGCGATGTAATCGAAATCAAAGAGAGCCGTAAAAATTCCCAGAGAATGAAAGATGTCGTAGAAGTAGCTGGCGGCAGATTAGTTCCGGAATGGCTTGATGTTGATGCAGAGAAAATGCAGGGAACCGTAAAAGAGTTACCTTCCAGAGAAATGATTGATGTACCAGTAGACGAGATGCTTATCGTCGAGTTGTATTCTAAATAATCATAAACTAGCGGGCTGAAAGAAGAAACAAATTACCCGAAAGAAGGAGGGGCTTTGTAGTGTTCGATTTTCAAAAACCAACAATTGAAATTGCTGAAATTTCTGAAGACAAAAGATATGGAAGATTCGTATGCGAACCTTTGGAAAGAGGATATGGTACAACACTTGGTAATTCTTTAAGAAGAATCATGTTGTCATCCCTGCCAGGTGCAGCAGTAAGTCAGGTTAAAATCGATGGTGTACTTCATGAGTTCAGTTCTATTCCTGGCGTAAAGGAAGATGTTACTGAAATCATTATGAACATCAAAGAGCTTGCAATCCGTAATAACAGCGCTGATGATGAGCCTAAGGTAGCTTACATTGAGTTCAGTGGTGAAGGCGTTGTTACAGCAGCAGATATTCAGGTAGATCAGGATATTCAGATCATGAATCCGGATTTAGTAATTGCACACTTAAACGGCGGTGCTGATTCCAAATTATACATGGAATTAACCATTACCAAAGGTAGAGGTTATGTCAGCGCAGATAAGAACAAAGATGCAGATTTACCAATTGGTGTAATCGCAGTAGATTCTATCTATACACCGGTAGAGCGTGTGAACTTATCCATTCAGAATACCCGTGTGGGTCAGATTACCGATTACGATAAACTGACACTTGACGTATATACCAATGGAACACTTGCTCCAGATGAAGCAGTCAGCTTAGCTGCAAAGGTATTAAGCGAGCACTTAAGTCTTTTCATTGACCTTTCCGAGAATGCTAAGACAGCAGAAGTCATGATTGAGAAAGAAGACAATGCGAAGGAAAAAGTTCTTGAGATGAACATTGACGAACTGGAGTTATCCGTACGTTCTTACAACTGCTTGAAGAGAGCAGGTATCAATACTGTTGAAGAACTTACAAACCGTACACCGGAAGATATGATGAAAGTTCGTAACCTTGGACGTAAGTCTTTGGAAGAAGTATTAGCAAAATTAAAAGAATTAGGCCTTCAGCTCAATCAGGGCGACGAGGTTTAAGATAACTCAGTGCAGCAGCACCAGTAAGTCCGACGAGCGTGGTGATGTTGGTTCATGAGTGGCACAAAACAAGCATTCGGTAAGTAAGTCCGATGAGCATGGCCGGATGTACCACAAATGGAGGAATAAAAATGGCAAAGTATAGAAAATTAGGAAGAACATCTTCCCAGAGAAAAGCATTACTGAGAAATCAGGTAACAGCATTATTAAACAATGGTAAAATTGTTACCACAGAAGCAAAAGCAAAAGAAATCCGTAAAATTGCAGAAGGCCTTATTGCAATGGCAGTTCGCGAGAAAGATAACTTCGAAGAAGTTACTGTAAAAGCTAAAGTTGCAAGAAAAGACAAAGACGGCAAGAGAGTAAAAGAAGTTGTAGATGGTAAGAAAGTTACTGTATATGACGAAGTGGAAAAAACAATCAAGAAGGATAATCCTTCCCGTCTTCATGCAAGAAGAGAGATGTTAAAAGTTCTTTATCCTGTAACTGAAGTTCCTACAGAAGCAGCAGGAAAGAAGAAAAATACAAAGAAAGTTGATTTAGTTGCAAAATTATTTGACGAAATCGCACCTAAGTACGCAGACCGTAACGGTGGTTACACAAGAATCGTAAAGATTGGTCAGCGTAAAGGTGACGGAGCTTTAGAAGTTCTTATCGAGTTAGTATAATTAACATCGTTTTATATGAATCAAAAAAGAGTCAGGACATTCGTGTCCTGGCTTTTTTTTTCTTGTTTACAGGAAATGAGACATTTGTCAACTTGATGGAAAGAGACAATTGTATATAATGAAATTAAGACAAAAGAATGGAGCAGGGAACAGACGATGAGACAATTTATGAAACCAGAAAGAATTCGAATCATAGCAGTGCTGGCTATTTTCAATTATATATTTTTAGGCTCGGAGTATCTGTTTGACAATATGATACGCTATGCAACAGATTCCGCAGGAGTAGTAAGGGCGCAGAACTATGTGCTGGGAATCAGCGTAATAGGATTCCTGCTATTCCCATGCATTAACCGTTATTTTAACCAGAAGATGCGGGAGATAGGTTTATATTTATTGCCGATAGCAGGAATCATCTGCATTTTCGTAATTCAGGAGCATTTGTCCTATCGAAGTATGCTTTTATCCGGATTCCTGCTTTATATTTTATATGGCATGATTGGAAGTGCTGTACATTATTATGCTGTGGTAAGCCTTTCGACAGAAAAGGGACTTGCACAAACCGTTGGATTTGGATATGCCTTTGGATTATTGCTTCAGTTTATCAGCAATAATCTGATACATAACAGCACTGTAGAGTCTGTTGCACTTTCCGTTTTTCTGGCAGCGATGGTATTGCTGGTTCGCAGACTGAGTCTGGAATGTAGCCGGGGGGTAGTAGGAGCAGAGGCTTCAGGGACAGATTCAGATACTGATATCCGGAAGAATAACAGGCGAAGCCTCAGACATCCGATGCTTGCGGCACTGCTTTTGATTTCAATAGTGGTTCTGATGACATGCATTTTTTCCAGTCTGGACAATGCAGTAACTTTAGTACATGCAGGTGGAAGTGTAGATATTGGTCAGTGGCCGAGATTATTGCTTGCGGTAAGCGGACTGTTGGCAGGAGTGCTTTTTGATATAAAAGAGCATAGATTTATGCAGATTATGATGTACTGTGTGACACTGCTTTCAACAATGTGTGTAGTGATAATAGTCTGGGGCGGACCATTTATGGCAGGTCTTATTGTGTTCTATTTGTCCGCAGGCTTCTTTGTGGTATATTTTACCACCAGTTTTATGGACCTTTCCTATTATATGAAAGTACCGGAGTTATGGGCTGGACTTGGAAGGGCAACAAATAATATCTGTGCCGGGATTACAGGAACTATTTCCCTGATGCTGATAGAGACCGGGGATGGTATGCACATCAGCATCATAGCATTGATTTTATTTGCAGTTATCAGTATGCTGGTATATTTGTATATGGTACAGTTTCGTATGGATATACAGGAAGAAAATATGGAGAAAATGTTGGAAAAAGAACGTGAAAAATTTGGGGAGGATAAATTTCAGGCGTTTGTAAAGAATTATGCACTTACAAACAGGGAGCAGGATGTGTTAAGGTTATTGCTTTCTTCTGATGAAAGTGTGCAGGTAATAGCAGAGCAGCTATATATTTCAAGAGCAGCATTGTACCGTTATATGGCATCTTTAAATGAAAAGACAGAGACGAAGTCGAGAATTGGGCTTCTTCAGTTCTATTATAGCTGGAAACAGCCATAAATTGTGGAAAATCCCTAACATGAGACAAATGTAAACTTATCAAAACAGGTGGGAAAAGCGTATATTCATATAGTAAAAGGACAGAAAAGGAAGGAGGAAAAACGTGAGAAAAAAATCCATTAGAGGATTGCTTTGTCTGCTTATGCTGGTGGTACTGGGAGGCTGCGGAGCCTGCAACGTGTGCGGTGGAAGTGGCAGTTTATAGAAGAAAGTAAAGGAGAAAAAATATGAAGATGCGAAAGAAAATTTCCTGGTTGTTAAGCTTTTTTATGGTATTTTCATTATTTATGGGAAGTGCCGGCATGATTGTAAAAGCTGATGGACAGAAAGCAGTGGTCAGAATTGCAAGACAGGACAGCACAGCGACCGGAACCGTGTATTATAAATGGGATACGGCAGCTGAATGGACAGAAGTAAACCAGACTGCATATAATGATACACCAATAGAAATAAACAGACCGGATGACAGTCTTGATCATACGGTACATTTTAAAGTAGTATGTGGAACGGATACAATAATCAATCACTGTCAGGTGAATAAAAATGGTGCACAGGATGCAAGCCTTGACAAGAATATGCTTATATCAGAAGGTGGACAGGCATTTTCTGTAAGCACCTCAGAGCAGGTGGAACTGATACTGGAATTTCGTACTGCAGCATCCGGAGGCGGTGGTTCCACAACGGGTCCGGCATCCGGAGAAACAATTGCAGTTACAGCAACTGCAGTGGGAGGAGCAATTGGAGACTTACAGATAGATGGCATGAGGATTGGTTCCGGAATGGGAACGAATATATCAGGCAGCTTTGCTGGAGATAAGACGCAGCAACACAGAGTGGCAATTGCAGCAGATTTTGGTTATGCATTTGCATCCATTATGGTAAATGGAACAGCAATTCCATTAGGTGGAACGACAGACAATCTGGAATTTGAAGTGGCTCCGGCAGATTCTTATCAGATTGAAGTGGCACTGACTACGAACAGCAGCCGTAATTATAATATCGTATGGGCACCATCCCTTACAGTAGCAGAACAGCATGGATTTGGAAATGACTGCGTTATTGAACATGGAAGCGTGGAAATAATCAGTGCACAGTTAGAGGATGGAACTGTGGTAAATGCAGCAGAACTGGCAGGTGGAAATATAGCAGATGCATCCACAAGACTGGATGGAGACTTTGGCTATGCCGAATTTAAAGCAGGCACCAAAGTAACCATTAAGTTTACACCGGATTATGGTTATCAGTTATTAAGCGCATCTTTAAATGGTGGAAAGCTGACAGCAGTAGATTCACAGGTAAGTACCTTTGTATTGGATATGCCTGCAACAGATTTACATCTGAGTGCATTATTTACAAAGTCAGAGGATAAAGTAAATACGGCAAGTACAAAAGTAGACGGTGCAACCCTTGGAAATGCAGAAAACATTATTGGTTCCGGAAATCTTCAGTTAAATATTGCAGATATCAGTGGAACAGAACTGAATCAGATACAGGGTGGCATGCAGGCACAGGCAGGAAATGGAGAGATTCAAAGCTATCTTTCCATGGATTTATTCCAGGTCGTAAACAAAGGAAATTCCAACGATGCATGGGAAACCCAGTTGACCGATTTAAATGCGAAATTAAATGTAACCCTTCAGGTAAAAGATGAGATGAAGAACCAGCAGGGAACTTATTATGTGATTCGAGAGCATGATGGTGCCTATGAAAAACTTCCTGCAACGTATGATGCAGCAAGTGGAACCATAACCTTTGCAACTGATAAATTTTCGGCATATGCACTGGTATTTGAAGCCGGAACTTCATCAGGTACAACAACGCCGGGAAGCGGAACAGCAGGAAATGGCAACGGCACAGCAGGAAGCGGTACTGCAGGAAGTAGTACAACAGGAAATACCACCGCAGGAAACACATCACAGACCGCAACCGTGAAAACAGGAGACATGACTCCGGTTGGCGTCTGGTTTTTGCTGGCACTGTGCAGCGGCATAGGAGCTATTTATTTTGGATGCAGAAAACGGATAAAAGATTGAAAGAATATATTGGCAGACCACTCCTATATTGTTATAATGAAAAAGGTTCATGAAAATGTTATGCAAATCAGCAGGAGGGTTTAGAAATGAGATTTAATATTGAAGGCGAACCAATGCCGGTTGTAGTCTGTGAATTAGAGTCAGGCGAAATGATGATTACCGAAAAGGGAGCAATGTCCTGGATGTCTCCGAATATGCAGATGAATACGGTGGGCGGCGGAATTGGAAAAATATTTGGAAGAATGGTTAGTGGAGAGAGCATGTTTGTAAATACATACACTGCAATGAATGGTCAGGGAACCATTGCATTTGCATCCAGTTTTCCGGGATGTATCCGGGCATTTGAGATTCAGCCAGGTTCAGATATTGTATGTCAGAAGTCAGCATTTTTAGCATCTACTTCAGGAGTTGAATTGTCCGTATTTTTCCAGAAGAGAGTAGGAGCCGGTTTCTTTGGCGGAGAAGGATTTATTATGCAGCGACTTTCTGGACAGGGAATGGCATTTGTTGAATTTGACGGCTATATCAAAGAGTATATGCTTCAGCCTGGCCAGTCAATTATCGTAGACACAGGATATCTTGCAGCAATGGATTCTTCCTGTTCTATCGACATACAGACCGTACCTGGCCTTAAGAATATCATGTTTGGTGGAGAGGGAGTATTCAATACCGTAGTAACCGGACCGGGTCGTGTATTTTTACAGTCCATGCCAATCTCACAGATGGCAGGATGTCTGCGCCCATATCTTCCGAGCGGAAAATAAGAGATGAATTTAAATTAACAGTAGATAGATATGCTCCCTTCTGGGTAGATAAGTGAAATAATAAAATCACTTACTACTTAGGAGGGAGCATTTTCTATATCTAAATCAAAAATAAGGGTGAGCGCATCCAATCGTTTACTGGGAAATTTATGCTTGAGACGAAAGATGTGATACATCCATATAGTTTGGAAGTCCGTTGTGATATGCAATCGGAACTTCGCCCTGTATCAGCGGGGTGAGATAAGTAAGCATCTCATACGTGACATTGTTGCCTCTGGCATTAATCCATTCGCGCGGAACGGATTTCGCTTCGTTTGCTATATTTTTGATCTCTGCGTAGTCGTATGTAATGGTATAGGGTGCATCAGAGGTTCGTTTCATAATGACCATCGAAGCGGTGACACCCTGCAGAGCCAACGATACGGCTTTCTCTCCGGATAAGAATGCTTCCTTTAAATCGGTGGCAGAGGAGAGATGCACTGCGCAGCGCTGCAGGATGTTAATTTCAACGGAGCGGACCTTGACAGGAAGGCTTGCCCTGATCAGAAGTTCCAAAGCTTTTCCGGCGCCACTCAACTGGCTGTGACCGAATGTGTCGGAAGAGTTTTCTCCAGCGCTGATGTAGTTGCCGTTACTGTCATGAATTCCCTCTGAGACGGCGACAATCACATTGTTTTGCACGGTGAGAAGATCACGCACATCTTCAACAAAACTTTCGGTGTTAAAATCACTCTCCGGAAGATAGATCAGGTGCGGCGCGCTGCAATATGAATTGCGAGCGAGTGCGGATGCAGCCGTCAGCCAGCCGGCGTCGCGTCCCATAATCTCGATAATCGTAACGCTTTTAACTGGATAAATAATCGTGTCATGCGCAATCTCAAGGAGTGTAGATGCGATGTATTTTGCAGCAGAGCCAAAGCCCGGAGTGTGATCGGTAATCATAAGATCGTTGTCGATGGTCTTTGGGATGCCTATAATCTGAATATTGCTGCCGATTGAGTCAGCATAAGAGGAAAGTTTTAACACGGTATCCATTGAATCATTTCCACCGATATAGAAAAATGCCTTAATGTTTAAATCCTTAAATTGTGCAAAAATCTTCTCATAATCAGATGCATCTTCATGGTAATCCTTTAATTTGTAGCGGCACGAGCCCAGATACATGGCCGGTGTAGTTGCAAGCCGCTGTAATGTATCTTTGCCGGAAGCCGCCAGCTCCGTAAGATTTAAGTAATGCTGGTTCAGAATACCGAGAATACCATTGATCGAACCGTAGACTGTTCCATAATGTCCAATAGATGCGCAGATGACGCCCACAAGACTGGCATTGATTGCAACGGTCGGACCGCCGGATTGCGCAACGATGCAATTAGGTAAATTTATATGCTGTGTCATGGTAAAAATCCTCCTCCTATACGATATAAAGTTTGATACCCATATCCTGAATAATGTTTTTCCATTCATCCGTAATGCCGCTGTCTGTGACAATTGCATCGACGGAATTGAGCGGTGCAACAAAAGCAGAACGTACCAGTCCAAACTTGCTGGAGTCTGCTACGAGAATTGTGGAAAGAGAAGAGCTCATTGCCGCCTTTTTCGTCAGAACTTCATAGTTGTGCGCACAGGTGATGCCGAGTGCTTCGTGAATACCGGATGCAGCAAGGAAGAACTTGCTGGCGCGGCGGCTTCTGATCAGTTCATTGGCATAGGAAGATTCAAACATCTGATCTGCCTTGTGCAGCAGACCGCCTGCTAACGTGAGCTGGATGCCTTCCTTTGGGAAAAGCTGCGTTAATGTATAGTAGTTATAACATGTAATATTCAGATTAATATGTTCCGGAATAAAATATGCCATAGCTGCAATCGTTGTACCGGAATCGAGGATGATGGTGTCGTTCGGTTGAATCAGTGACGCGGCAAACTGTCCTATCATCTGCTTTTCCTTCGCAAACTTCGTCTGTTCCGAGTGAAGCGTGTATTCGCTTTCAATATTTGTAATCATAGACTTGTCGTTGACCGGCAACTGGATTCCGTGACTGCGCACAAACAGGTTATTCTCTTTTAAATATTTCAGATCCCGCCGTATCGTCATCTCGGATACATTTAACATTTCCGAGAGATCTTTGACCGATAGGGAAGGTGATTCCTGCAAAAAGGAATAGATTTCATTGATTCGTTGCTCCTTTTTCTTCAATATGTTCACCTCTCATTAAAAAAATCACAAGTTATTTGTATAAAGTATAACATAATACAACTTGAAAATGTTAGAAAATGTTCAAAAATGTTTGATTCATGAAAAATATACAAAAAAACAATATTTGGATTGTGGAAAATAGTTATACTGATAAAATGAAAATATTAAGAAAATATTGGAAAATAAAGAAATATTGAGAAAATGTGCGAAGTAACAAAAAATATAAAAATGTTAGAAATTGTTCAAAAATTAACAAATTTGGATTTGATGTACATAAAAATTCGTGGTAAAAAATAATTACAACGTATGAAGTGCACTACAATATACAAAAGTAAAGGAGAACGATATGGTAAATTTAAGCAGAAAAAAGTATGTGAGACTGCTTGTCGTAGCACTTATCATCTGTTTGATCAGTATGATCGGCGCAAGTCTCGTCAATACGAACTTTGGACACATCAAAGTACAGAACTTTAGTATTGAGGATGCAAACGGACACAAGATAGCACTCGTAATGTACAAACCGGAAAATGCAACGGCTGAGACGCCTGCACCGTGTGTTGTAACATTACATGGTAGTTTCGATGCAAAAGAGACACAGGATTACACCTGTCTGGAACTTGCAAAGAGAGGATTTGTTGTATTGTCCATGGACTGTGACGGACATGGAGATTCCGATAACTACAAAGACAACCCAATGGATGCTTTCTTTACAGTAACCGCGAACCCGGGTTCTGCATTTGAGGATATTTCTACATCTCCTGGATCAGGAATGTGTGATGTTGTAAATTACGCTTACAACAGCCTTTCATTTGTAGATAAGGATCAGATCGGTATCACAGGACATTCTCTTGGCGGTAAGATGGCGAATGCCTGCCTTGCTTACAACAAGATTCAGGAAGCAAACGGTGGTGTAAATCAGATAGCAGCAGTATTCCTTATGGGAAATCAGCAGCTAAACATTGATGGTGTATGGCAGGATCATTTAAATTATGATCCGGATGACACACCGGACAGCGGCGACGAGATTCCGTTATACTACGATGTCGATTATGGTATTGATGCCGGACAGTTAGATGAGAACAACTATCAGACAGAAGCCGGTGGACCGCAAAACTTCTATAAGTCAGCCAATGCAAGAGTTCTCATTAACGAGCTTGATAATTATGATTTGCAGGAAGGCGATGATGTTGAAGTTGGTAAGATCTACGAAGGAACCGTACAGGGTTCTGAGGAGAAATATATCCGTGCTTTATATCAGCCTTATGAGACACATATTTTAAACCATTACTCATTGGCAACAACATCAAATCTGGTTGACTTCTTCCAGAATGCTTTTGAAGCACCGAATTACATTGATGCAGGAAGCCTTACAATTCAGTACAAGTGGTTCTTTAATACCATTGGTGTAATCGGATTCTTCCTCTCGGTATATGCATTTGCAAGTATTTTATTAACAACCGGTTTCTTTGGTACATTACTTGCCAAGAAGGAAAGCGACATCTACGTTCCGACAGCACCAAAGGGTGTCAAAGGAAATGTAATTTACTGGGTATTCTTAGCATTAGGCGGATTACTTCCGGCAACATTCATGATTCCATTAGAGCAGTGGATTGGTGCCCACAAGGGAGCAGATTTCGCGACACGATCACTCTTCGGAACGAAGATCTGGCCACAGGGATTAACATTAGAACAGGGTATGTGGACAGGTGCGGCAGGACTCCTTGGATTAGCATTCTTCGCAATCGGTTATTTCCTGGTTAGTAAGAAGAATGGTGTAAAACCTGCTGACTGGAACTTAAAGATGAGCAGGTCCAATGTAGGTAAGACTATTTTAATCGTACTTGCATCAATTGGATTTGGATATGGTGTTGCAGGCTTTGCGAAGTACTTCTTCGGAGTAGATTTCCGTTTTATCAGCTATGTGATCAAGTGGCCTTCAAGTGGATCGCTCCTGATTGCATTAAGATTTATCCCATTAGTTGCAGTATTCTACTTTGCAAATGCACTGTGTCAGAACCTTTGCAATATGGTGGCAGGAAGAAAAGAGTGGTTAAATACATTACTGATGTGCCTTGCAAACATTATTGGTCTTGTATGCATCTGGGTCTACCAGTACTCAGGACTGATCTCAAAAGGAGTTGTAAGACTCGATAGTGCACGCGTAATGCTTACATGGCCATTATTCATTAACCTGACTGTGTGCACCATCATTTCCAGAAGATTCTATAAGAAGACTGGAAAGGTTTATATTGGAGCACTCATGAATACAATCCTGTTTACAGTGATTGGTTGCGCAAACACAATGACATTGCACTGTACAAACTGGTGGTTCTAAAAAACTGGGGGAGTATCCGGGATACTCCCCCAGCTATTAAAATCTGGTATGGAGGTAGAAATGAGAAAGATTATAAACGATCCTGATAACATTGTAGAGGAGATGATGGAAGGCTTTATTGCGGCGTATCATCATATGTATTACAAACATCCTGAAGTAAACAGTGTGATCAGCCGATGCAGAAGAAAAAACAAAGTGTCGTTGATTATCGGCGGTGGAAGTGGACATGAACCGATGTTTTCCGGTTTTGTAGGAGCAGGACTTGCCGATGCTGCATGCTGTGGAAACATTTTTGCTTCACCGGATCCGAAGAATATTTACGAAACTGGAAAAAGCATTGATGAAGGCAAAGGAATTTTGTTTGTATATGGCTGTTATGCAGGCGATAATCTGAATTTTGATATGGGTGAAGAGTTCCTGAATGCTAAAGGAATCAAGACCGCACATGTGCGTGTACAGGACGATGTGGCGAGTGCACCAAAGGAGCGAAGGGGAGACCGAAGAGGCATCGCAGGTGATGTCTTTGTGATTAAGATTGCCGGAGCCGCATGTGATGCAGGATTAGAACTTGAAGAAGTAACAAGAATTACGGAGAAGGCAAGAGACAATACCCGTACAATCGGAGTAGCCACAGCACCGGCTCAGCTTCCGGGAGCGGACAAGCCCATCTTTGAATTAGGTGAGGACGAGATTGAATACGGAATGGGACTTCACGGTGAAAAAGGTGTAGAGAGAACCAAATGGGAACCGGCAGATGTTCTGGTAGAGAAAATGTACCGTCAGATTATGGAAGATTCAGACTTGAAACGTGGTGACAAAGTATGTGTTTTGGTCAACGGCTTAGGTTCCACAACAATTTTAGAACTATCAATCGTGTTCCGTAAGTTAAACGAACTGTTAAAAGAAGATGGAATCGGGATTTATGACACGGATTTAAATAACTACTGTACCAGTCAGGAAATGGGTGGATTTTCTATCACATTGATGAAACTGGACGATGAACTCAGGAAATATTACGATATGCCATGCTATTGTCCATTCTACGCAAAGGGAGCGGTTGAGCCTGTTGGAGAAGTGGCGGATGAGATTGAAGATACAGCACCAAAGAAAGAGAAGAAAGAAAAGAAGCAGCGGATAGAAAGCACTTATGTGAGAGGAAAGCATTACGAGAAGTTAAATGCAGAGGACTGCAGACAGATGCTTTTGTATATCGCGGATAAGATTCTGGCGAATGAGCCGTATCTGACCGAGGTGGACAGTGCAATTGGAGATGGCGATCATGGAATCGGTATGGCGACTGGCATGAAAAATGTGAAGGAAGTGCTTCTTGATATGGAAGGCGAGAAAAATGTATACAGTATCTTTGAGGAAGCCGGTAAAGCAATGCTTCTTAGCATGGGCGGTGCTTCCGGTGTTATCTTCGGAAGCCTTTATCTGGAAGGTGCTCTTGGTACGGAGAGCAAAGACTACCTTACTGCTGAGGACTTAAAGGCAATGGAAGAGAAGAGTCTGAAAGCCATCCAGGAGCGTGGCAAGGCAAGCGTCGGAGACAAAACAATGGTTGATGCGCTGGCACCAGCGGTAGAAGCAATGCAGCAGCATTACACCGAAGGTTTGGAGAAAATGCTCGAAGAGGCAGAGGCAGGCGCATTGCGCGGAGTGGAAAATACGAAGGATTGTATCGCCAGATTTGGCAGAGCAAAATCACTCGGCGAGAGAGCATTGGGATTCCAGGATGCAGGTGCAACCTCAACATGGTTGATCTTCCAGAGCATGAGAGAATTTGTGAAAGGAGAATAAGTAATATGAAGATAGCAATCGGATGCGACCCAAACGCACAGAAGGAAAAAGAAGAGGTTATAGCATTTATTGAGAAGAAGGGATACGGAACTGTAGAGGATTTCGGAAGTGAAGATTCAATCTATGCAAACGTGGCCATTAAGGTCAGCGAAGCAGTCGCTTCCGGTGGGTACGACAGAGGAATTTTAATCTGCGGAACCGGAATCGGAATGTCCATCTCCGCAAATAAAGTAAAAGGTGCATACGCAGCACTGGTTTCGGATGTTTATTCCGCACAAAGAGCGCGTTTGAGTAATGATGCAAACATCATCTGCATGGGAGCTTTTACAACTGGAAGCAAAGTAAGAGAACTGTTAGTTGAGGCATTTTTCGAGAACGAATTTGTAAAGGGATGTGCTTCACAGCCGAAAGTTGATGCGTTTGTGGAGTACGATCAGAATAGATAAGCAGGTAAAGCATATGAAACGAAAGAAATATTTTGGCAGTAATTTAAAAATGTATAAGAATGTCGCACAGACGGAAAGCTATCTGAAGGAGCTGGCAGACAGAACGAGAGAGCTTTGCATGCAGAATCCGGATATGGAATTGTTCATTCTGCCGTCTTACACGTCTTTGGAAACAGCGTCAAAAAGTACGGATCAGTCCGAAATCCATCTTGGTGCACAGAATATGTGCTGGGAGGATGAAGGTCAGTTTACCGGTGAGATTTCTCCGGTTATGTTAGAGGAACTTGACCTTCACCTTGTAATGGTAGGTCATTCCGAGCGCCGACATGTCTTTGGAGAGAGCAACATTGAGGAAAACAAGAAGATGCTCGCCGCGATGAAGCACGGCTTTACCGGTCTTCTATGCATCGGCGAGACGAAAGAAGAGAAAGGGTACGGTATCGCAGATGAGGTACTGCGTACACAGATCAAGGTTGGTCTGCATGGAATTGCGGCAGAGGATCTGGATAAAGTATGGATCGCATATGAGCCGGTATGGGCGATTGGTGTCAATGGTATACCAGCACCAGTGGAGTATGCACAGGAAAAGCATCATGTGATCCGAGAGACATTAAGAGAACTGTACGGCGAAGCCGCAGATGTTGTTCCGGCACTGTATGGCGGAAGTGTGAATCTTGAGAATGCGACTAGGCTTTTTGTACAGCCGGATATAGATGGCTTATATGTAGGAAGGGTTGCATGGGATGCAAAGCGTTTTGCCGGACTGATTGCAGATTGTCTGGCAACGGGTGAAAAGTAGAAGGTAGAAAGGAGTCAGCATGACAGAACTCGAATTAAAAAAGACAGCAAATGAGGTGCGTAAAAATATTGTGACCGCTGTGTATCATGCACATTCCGGTCATCCAGGTGGATCATTATCCGCAGCGGATATATTGACTTATCTCTATTTTGAGGAGATGAATGTTGAACCGAAGGATCCTCGGAAAGCGGATCGAGATCGTTTTGTATTATCCAAGGGACACGCAGCGCCGGGATTATATTCTGCCCTTGCGGAGCGTGGCTATATTGATAAAGAAGAATTAAAAGGCCTTCGTCATGTAGGCTGTTTCCTGCAGGGACATCCGGATATGAAGCATATACCGGGCGTGGATATGTCATCCGGTTCACTTGGACAGGGCATTTCCGCAGCCGTAGGTATGGCTCTGGCGGGTAAGATGGATCATGCGGATTACCGTGTGTACACATTGCTCGGTGACGGAGAGATTCAGGAAGGTCAGGCTTGGGAGGCTTCCATGCTGGCTGCCAACCACAAGCTTGACAATCTGGTTGTAATTGTGGACAACAATAACTTACAGATTGACGGAACGGTAGAAGAGGTCAATTCCCCATATCCAATCGACGAGAAATTTAAAGCATTCAAATTCCATGTGATCAGCATCAACGGAAACGACTTTGACGAGATTGCAGCAGCTTTCAAGAAAGCCCGTGAGCACAAGGGACAGCCTACTGCGATTATTGCCAGGACGATCAAAGGAAAAGGTGTTTCCTTCATGGAGAACCAAGTAGGCTGGCATGGCAAGGCACCGAACAAAGAGGAATATGAGACAGCAATGGAAGAATTAGAGAAAGCAGGTGAAGCATTATGTCAGAAGTAAAGAAGATTGCGACACGTGACAGTTACGGCAATGCATTGGTCGAATTGGGTAGGGAGCATGAAAATCTTGTTGTTTTAGATGCAGACCTGGCAGCTGCCACCAAGACTGTTGTATTTAAAAAAGCATATCCGGAACGTTTTATCGACTGTGGGATTGCAGAAGCAAATATGACTGGTGTTGCAGCAGGACTTTCTACATGTGGAAAGGTTCCATTTATCAGTTCTTTTGCGATGTTTGTAGCAGGAAGAGCATTTGAGCAGATACGCAATTCTATCGGATATCCGCATCTGAATGTGAAGATTGGTGCGACGCATGCAGGAATTACCGTCGGCGAGGACGGAGCAACACATCAGTGCAACGAGGATATTGCTTTGATGCGGACGATTCCAGGTATGGTTGTGATTAGCCCGGCGGACGATGTGGAAGCACGTGTAGCCGTGAAGGCGGCCTATAAGTATGAAGGACCGGTTTACTTACGATTTGGCAGACTGGCACTTCCAGTCATCCACAATGAGTCAGATTATACATTTGAGATTGGAAAAGGCGAAATTCTTCGCGAGGGAAAGGATCTGACAATTGTTGCAACCGGTGCAATGGTGAGCAACAGCCTTGAGGCTGCCAAAAAACTGAAAGAAGACGGTATCGAGGCAAAGGTGATTAACATTCATACAATCAAGCCACTCGATGAGGGCCTGATTGTTAAAGCAGCAAAAGAGACCGGCAAAATTGTCACGGTAGAGGAGCATTCCGTGATTGGCGGACTTGGAAGCGCGGTATGTGATGCACTTGCGGTGAAGGCTCCGACTCAGGTTTTAAAAATCGGAATCAACGATACGTTCGGCGAGTCCGGACCGGCAGTGGAACTGCTTAAAAAATATGGGCTGGATGCAGACAACATTTATGCAAAGATTAAAAGCTTTGTAAAATAATTCAAATAAGCAGCAGGAAAGCCTATATAGATGGTTTATAAAACTGCCTTACAACTCTTCCCGCTGGGCTGCCGGCAGGGTGAAGATAAATTCTGTGCCGACTCCTTCGGTACTGATGACGTTGATATTTTCATCATGTGCCTGAATAATTTCTTTTACGATAGAGAGTCCAAGACCGGAACCTTTTTTGTCCTTTCCACGGGACAGGTCGGTTTTGTAGAAACGCTCAAAAATTTTGTTCTGGCTGTCTTTTGGAATTCCGATGCCGGTATCCTTGACAGAAACAAATACTTTTTCGCTTTTCTTGGTGGTCTCAATGGTGATTTCAGAATCATGGTGGCTGAACTTGATGGCATTGTCAATCAGATTATAAACCACCTGCTGAATCTTGCTCATATCCGCTTTTACATAAAGTGTCTTACCGGCAAGAATCAGGTGGAAGGAAATCCGTTTGGCTTTGCAGGTTCCCTCAAAGGTAAGACAGGTCATTTTAATTAACTGGTTAATGTCAAATTCGCTGACGTCTAACATTGTGCCGTGGCTGCCGTATTTATTTAACTCTAAGAGGCTCTGGGTGAGCTTGGACAAACGGTCTGTCTCGAAAACAATGATATTTAAATATTTTTCCTGCATCTCCGGTGGAATCGTTCCGTCTAACATGGCTTCCACATAACCTTTGATGGAAGTAAGCGGAGAACGAAAATCATGGGAGACATTGGAAATAAATTTACGCTGGTCATCCTCCAGGGTATTCAGCTCATTTGCCATATAATTTAGAGAAGCGGCAAGATAGCCGATTTCATCATTTTTATGTACCGGAATTTTATAACTGAAATTGCCCTCGGCAAAAGCATCAGCACCCTTAATCATTTTGCGGATTGGGATGTAGACCTCGAAGCCAATGATAATCAGTAACAGGGTTGCACAGATAAAAATCAGAAGCAGAGTCAGGTACATAATATTCAGTAAATGTGCATGATGGTGCGTGATTACGGAAAGCGGCTGGTGAATCAGCACATATCCACGCACCTTGTAATTAATCGTAATCGGCGAAAATACCGTAAGATGCGTATCGTCATAATAATTATAAAAAGAACCGGTGGTGTAATATTTGCTGCCAAAATCTGCCACATTAAATCCGTCAATGTGTGTCAGGTGGTCCATGTCCACAGATGCATTGGAGTTAATCAGAATATCACCATCTGTATTCATGACCCATATTTCTGAAGAAAGATAAGTGCTAAGGGTGGCAAGACTGTCATGCAAGTCATCAACCGTAATATCTTCATTGAAATAGTTTGAAGCATAGGTAGATGCAATCATATTGGCTTCCTTGTAAAGCCGGTCAACTTCGGTATCTTCAATATATTCATAAGTATAGTGGGAGCTGAAGGTGGATACGAGAATAAAGCCGAGAATGCCAAAAATCACATATCCAATCAGCAGCTTCAGATAAAGTCGTTTCTTCATTCTTTAACCTCGAATTTGTATCCGATGCCCCAGACCGTAGAAATGCTCCAGGCGGTATGATCGTTAATTTTCTCACGAAGTCTTTTTACATGAACGTCAACGGTTCTGGTATCGCCTGCGTATTCATAGCCCCAGATATGGTCTAAAAGCTGTTCTCTGGTAAATACCTGATTCGGTGAGGATGCAAGAAAATAAAGAAGCTCTAACTCCTTTGGCGGCATATCAATTGTTTTGCCGTAATATTCTACGGAATAGTTGGAAAGATTGACCACCAGATCCGGATAAGTAACACATTTTAAATCCGGCTGTACAGGCTCCTGCTTCACCGGCTGGTAGCGGCGGAGCACCGCCTTGACTCTGGCAACCAGTTCTTTGGAATCAAAAGGCTTCATGATATAGTCATCTGCCCCCAGCTCCAGTCCGAGAACCTTGTCAAAGATTTCACCTTTGGCAGATAACATGATAATCGGAACATTTGCTTTTGCCCGGATTTCACGGCATACCTGATAACCATCAATGCCCGGAAGCATCAAATCAAGAAGAATCAGATTTGGTGCATAGATTTCAAATTCTTTCAAAGCAGATTCCCCATCATGAACCATCTTTGTATCAAAGCATTCCTTCGTGAGATACAGGGAAATCAGTTCTGCGATATTAACATCATCATCTACAATTAAAATTTTCTGTTTTGCAGCCATAGGAAACTTCCTTTCTGTTTTACGTAGTTCATATACTTGATTTATTTAAATTCTGCAATGGTAACACCGGCATCTCCTTCACCAAATTCTCCTAAGTGGAAGGACTTGATATAAGACTGTCGTTTCAAATGACTCTGTACGGCACTGCGCAGGGCACCGGTTCCTTTTCCGTGTACGATGCGCACGGAAGGAAGATGTGCAAGATAAGCATCATCCAAGTATTTATCCAAAAGAGCAATAGCTTCATCCACTGTTTTTCCAATCAGATTGATTTCTGTGGAAACAGAAGCGGATTTACTCATCTTAAGCTTTCCGGCACCGGTCTTGGCATATTTCTTGCTGCCCGGAGCAGCATCTTCAATTAGTACTAAATCCTTGATGTTTACCTGGGAGCGGAGAATTCCCATCTGCACAAAGAGGTCACCCTTTGCATTCGGCAGGGAGTGTACCGTTCCGGTTAAATTCATACTTAATACTTTTACGCTGTCACCGATACGAAGCTTCTTTGGAACCTTTGGATTGTAGATGGCAGTATCTTTTTCCTTTGAGCTCTTTTTCTCATTGGCAGCCATTTTCTCCCGGATATTGGTACGCTGTTTTTCCATTTCCTGAATGGAAGGTCTGGTAGTGCCATATTTATTGAAATTACGGATTGCCTCATCTGCAGTATCTTTGGCTTCCTGCAGAATCTGGTTTGCTTCTTCTTTTGCTTTACGAAGAATGGCATCCCGGCTTTCATCTAATTTTTCCTGCTTGTTCTTTAACTGCTGTTTTAATGCAGCAATTTCTGATTTGTAACGGTTGATTTCGGCCTGTTCTTTCTCTATGGTGATGCGGCTTGCTTCCAGGTCAGAAAGTAAATCTTCAAAATTCTGTTCATTACTGCTGATACGGGTTCTGGCATCCTCAATTAAAGTATCGGAAAGACCGAGTTTTTTGGAAATTGCAAAGGCATTACTTTTTCCCGGAATACCGATGAGAAGACGGTAAGTCGGACTTAAGGTCTCTACATCAAATTCGCAGCAGGCATTTTCAATTCCACTGGTAGTTAAGGCATAAATCTTAATCTCACTGTAGTGGGTGGTCGCCATGGTGCGGATGCCTCGACTGTGAAAATAAGATAAGATAGAAACCGCCAGGGCAGCGCCCTCCGTAGGGTCAGTTCCGGCACATAACTCATCAAAGAGAACCAGGGAATGTTCATTGGCTTCTTTTAAAATGTGGATAATGTTGGTCATATGGGAAGAAAATGTGCTTAAGTTCTGCTCAATGCTCTGTTCATCTCCAATATCTGCAAAAATATCGTCAAAAACAGCAAGCTCACTGCGGTCTCCGGAAGGAATCGGAAGTCCCGCCTGTCCCATCAGAGTGAGAAGTCCCACAGTTTTTAAGGAAACGGTTTTACCACCGGTATTCGGTCCGGTAATGACAAGCTGGTCAAAATCGCTGCCTAAGGAAATGTCGATAGGAACTACTTTTTTTGCGTCCAGCAGAGGGTGTCTGCCCTTTAAAATACGAATTTTCCGTTCCGTATTAAAATGCGGTGTAATTCCATTGTATTCCAAGGCATAAGCGGCTTTTGCAAATATAAAATCAAGCTCTGTTAAAATCTGATAATCGGTTTCAATGGCAGGAATATATTCCCCTGCTTTTGCCGATAAAGTGGCAAGAATAACGGCAATTTCGTCCTGCTCTTTGATGGATAATTCTTTTAATTCGTTGTTCAGATTTACCACAGCCATTGGCTCAATGAAAAGAGTAGAACCGCTGGAGGACTGGTCATGCACCATACCGGTAATCTGGGATTTGGCTTCGGCTTTTACCGGAAGGCAGTAGCGGCCGTTACGCATGGTAATGACAAAATCCTGCAGGCAGTTTCTGACATTCTGGTTATTTAACATCTGGTTTAACTGCGCATGGATGCGGTCGCCGGTTGAGCGGATAGAACGGCGGATGGATTTTAAATTACTGCTGGCATCATCACTGATTTCATCCACAGAAATGATGCAGCGGCGGATCTCATCACAAAGAGGACTAAGAGGTTCTAAACCATCAAAAAGTTCGCTCAGGGAATCAGACGGAATATCTTCCCGTTCCTTTCTGCCATAGGCTTTGACCCGGCGGGCAGTCTCTAATAATTTACAGAGGCCGAGAAGCTCTTCGATATTCATGGTTCCACCGATTTCCACACGCCGGATGGCGGAAGAAAGCGGTTTGATACCGGAGCAGTCAAGCCGTCCCTTTTTCAGGCTGCGGTTCATGGCATCCTTAGTCTGCTGCTGTGCATTGGTAATCTCTGAGAGGCTGGTGGAAGGAAGCAGGGAAAGACAGCGTTCCTTGGTATCCGCACCGAAAGCATACTCCGCGAGCCGCTCTACAATTTTATTATATTCTAATGTTCTTAAAACCTTTTGATTCATAAATATTCTCCATAAAATGTACTAAAAATCACTGCTTCTATTATACCCCAAACCGATTGTGGTGAAAAGGGCGGTTGAAAATAAGTTTCCGGATAAATGACGAAATTGGCACGTTTTTTACATTCCGGCATCTTTTTTAAAAAATGTTGCAACATAGGCAGATAGAAAGTATAATTAAAAATGGTTGTATTTACAGTAGAAAAGAGGATTCCCTATGTCAGAAAATGAAAAAGAGGAATTTGCATTTATCAAAGAGAAAATCAAGAACAAGCCGTTAAATAAGAGACGTATTATTTTAAAAACGGCATTTACGGTTGTGCTTGCGGTTGTCTTTGGACTTGTATCCTGTTTTGTATTCACATGGATGCGCCCGGTGATGGAAGAGTGGCTGAATAAGCCGGAGGATACCAGGGTGAGCATCCCGAAAGATGAAGAGGTACAGCCGGATACGGAAGAAGAGACAAATTCCATGGAGACAGGTGTAGACGAGCCGGATGTAGAAGAAGGCTTAAAAGAGCTTACACCGGAGGAATATCAGAAATTACAGAGTAAGCTTTATGCGATTGGAAGCGAAGCAAATAAGTCCATTGTTACGGTGACAGGTGTGACCAGTGATGTGGACTGGTTTAACACGCCTTATGAGAGACAGGGACAGGCAAGTGGAGTCATTATTGCGGATACCGGTCAGGAACTTCTGATTATGACAGAGCGCAAGGTCATAAGCGGAGCAAAATCCATTCATGTGACCTTCCTTGATAACAGCACTGTAGAAGCGGAGCTTAAAAACTATGACGGAAATACCGGAATTGCGATTTTAAATGTAAAACGTTCCGACATCGAAGAAAGCACTCTGGGCAGAATTAAAGTGGCAGTGCTTGGAAATTCACTTCAGACCACACGGGGCAGCGTTGTGCTGGCACTGGGCAGTCCGCTGGGAACGAATTTCTCCATATTGACAGGAAATATTACATCGACTTCTAACAGCATTTCCACCTTTGATGCAAACTACAATGTACTGACAACAGATATTGTGGGCAGTAGTCAGGGAAGTGGTGTACTGGTCAATCTCTCTGGTGAAGTGGTTGGAATTGTTATGCAGGATTACAGCAGCGGCGATGAGAATACGCTGACCGCAATTTCCGTTTCCCAGTTGAAAGACATTATCGAGAAGCTTTCCAATGGACAGGATATTCCGTATCTTGGACTGAAACTGACTTCTGTAACATCTGACATTGAAAAGGAATATGACATACCAAAGGGCGTATATATTAAATCAGTGGGAATTGATTCCCCGGCGATGGCGGCAGGCTTGCAAAGCGGTGATGTCATCGTAAAGATTGCCGGAGAAAATGTAGAGACAGCGCAGGCATATAAGAATGTGTTATCCGGGCAGACTCCGGGAGATGTTGTAAAGATTACCATAAAACGCCAGGGGGCAGCAGGCTATGTAGAAATCGAATGTTCTGCAACCGTTGGTATACTAAAATAGAAAGAGGAAAATTATGCATTATATTGAAACATTACGCGAAGGCGAAAGAGTAAATGAAATCTATCTTTGTAAAAATAAGCAGTCAGCGCTGACGAAGGCAGGTAAGCCTTATGAAGCATTGATTTTACAGGATAAAACAGGCACACTGGATGCAAAAATCTGGGAGCCTGGCTCTGTGGGAATTGATGATTTTGACCGATTTGATTACATCAATGTAGTGGGAGATATCACAAGTTTTCAGGGCGCATTACAGTTAAATGTAAAGAGGGTCCGGAAAGCAACCGAGGGAGAGTATGAACCAAAGGAATATCTTCCGGTCAGCGAATATAATGTAGATGAAATGTATGAGCAGTTACTTGGATATATTAAGCAGATGGAGAATCCATATCTTAAGAAACTGGCAGGCAGTTTCTTTATCGAGGATGCAGATTTTGCAAAACGTTTTAAATTCCATTCTGCAGCAAAAAGCGTACATCACGGTTTTGTGGGCGGACTTTTAGAGCATACTTTAAGCGTAACGAAGCTTTCTGCTTATTTTGCTGACAACTATAAGATTCTCAATAAAGATTTACTGGTTTGTGCCGCCATGTTTCACGATATCGGAAAGTTAGAAGAGCTTTCTACTTTCCCGGAAAATGATTACACCGACGAGGGACAGCTTTTAGGACATATCATGATTGGAGCCATGGAAATTGCAGAGCGCATCAAGACCATCGATGGTTTCCCGGAGAAACTGGCACATGAGATGGAACACTGTATTCTGGCACATCATGGAGAGTTAGAGTATGGTTCTCCGAAGAAACCGGCATTACCGGAAGCTGTAGCATTAAGCTATGCAGATAATATTGATGCAAAGATGGAGACCATGCGTGAGCTTTTGGCAAACGTACCGGAAGGAGATACTCAGTGGCAGGGATTCAACCGTCTGTTTGAATCGAACATCCGCAGATCGAGTATATAAAAAATATGAAAAAAGATGACATTGTTACACTGACCATTGACGATATCGGAACTAACGGCGAAGGTATCGGAAGAACGGAAGGCATCACACTTTTTATCAAGGATGCTCTGCCGGGAGACATGGTTCGTGCCAAAATCATGAAGATGAAAAAAACTTATGGCTATGCCCGCCTGATGGAAATTCTTAAGGAATCCACCATGCGGACAACCCCGCCATGCCCGGAGCATAAGCGGTGTGGTGGCTGCCAGATCCAGGCACTTTCTTATGGGAGCCAGCTTAAGTTTAAGGAAAATAAAGTACGTAACAACTTAAAACATATCGGCGGATTTGAAAATCCAAAGGTCTTACCAACACTTGGCATGCAGGAGCCTTACCGCTACCGGAACAAAGCACAGTTTCCGGTGGGTTATGATAAAGAAGGCAACCTGGTGGCAGGCTTTTTTGCGTCCAGAACCCACAACATTATTCCGGTGCAGGACTGCCTTTTGGGAAAGGAAGGCAACGGAAGAATCCTGTCCCTTATTTTAGACACCATGAAATCCTATGGCGTCAGTGCCTATGATGAGAAAACCGGAAAAGGCTGCGTTCGCCACATCTTAATCCGTTACGGCGAGAAAACCGGAGAGTGGATGGTCTGCTTTATCATCAACGGAAAGAAGCTGCCGCATGCAGAAAGTTTTATTGAAGTATTAAAAGATTTGCCGGGAATGACAAGTATTACTGTAAATATCAATGAATCCCGGGGCAACGTGATTTTAGGAGAAGAAACTTATACCCTCTATGGAAAGGGTTACATTACAGATTATATCGGAACGATTTCTTTTCAGATTTCTCCACAGTCTTTCTATCAGGTAAATCCGGCGCAGACAGAGGTGCTTTATAACAAAGCTTTGGAATATGCCAATCTCACCGGCGAAGAGACGGTCTGGGATTTATATTGCGGTATCGGAACCATTTCCTTATTTCTGGCACAGAAAGCGAAGAAGGTTTACGGTGTGGAAATTGTACCGCAGGCAATCGCAGATGCCAAAGAGAATGCTCTTCGAAACCACATCTCCAATGCAGAATTTTTTGTTGGGAAAGCAGAGGAAGTCTATCCGGCATACTGTGCCGCCCATGGCGAAGAAGCCCGTGCAGAAGTTATCGTAGTGGACCCGCCACGCAAAGGCTGCGAGGAATCCCTCCTTGCCATGATGTGTGAGATGGCACCACAGCGTATCGTCTATGTAAGCTGTGATTCCGCAACCCTGGCCCGGGATTTGAAATATCTTTGCAGCCATGGATATGACCTCGTGGAGGTGCAGCCGGTAGACCAGTTCGGCCATACGGTACATGTGGAGACGGTTGTTCTTTTGTCCCAACAGAAGCCGGATGACACGATAGAGATCGACTTAGACCTGGACGAGCTGGATTTAACGGCGGCTGAGAGACGCTAAAGGTCCAGGGGACCTTTGCCCAGCGCGGACCGAAGCGGAGCGTAGACAGGCTACTTATGAGGAGATAAAGAAAAATCACAAAGAGGAGTGAATTACATGATGTATAATCCACAACTTGATACATTTATCTGCGTTGTAGAAGCTGGAAGTTTTAGTAAAGCGGCAGAAGAATTATATATAAGTGCACCTGCGGTTATTAAACAGATAAATTCTTTGGAAAACAGCTTAAATTTGCAACTATTTGAAAGAACACACAGAGGTCTTATTATTACGGAAGCTGGTAAATCGCTCTATCAGGATGCAAAATATCTGATTCAATATTCAAAAGAATCGTTGATACGGGCGCAGGAATCAATGAATCATAATGAAGAAATCATTCGTGTTGGAATATCTCCGATGACGCCACCGGAAGTTTTTGTGGAACTTTGGCCTAAGATACAGAAAATATATCCGGAGATGAAGTTTAAATTGATTACATTTGAAAATACACCAGAGAATGCAAGAGAGATACTGGCTAATATGGGAAAGAATATTGATGTGATAGCTGGAATCTTTGATGAAACAATGCTTGAACTCAGAGGTTGTGATGGTACTGAGATTTCAAGAGAACCATTTTGTGTGGCGGTATCAATTCATCACAGGCTGGCAAAAAAAGAAAAAATTACACTTGATGATCTGGCTGGAGAAAATCTTATGCTCATGAAAAGAGGATGGAGTTATTATGGCGATATGCTAAGGGATGATATGATGAAAAATCATCCTGAAATCAATATTGTAGACTTTAATCTGTACAATGTAGAAGCATTTAACCGATGCGAAAACAATAATGAGGTATTACTGGCATTCAAGAGCTGGGAAAGTGTTCATCCACTGATCAGAATCATTCCAGTAGAGTGGGATTATACTATGCCGTTTGGAATTCTTCATTCGAAAAAACCGTCCATTAAGGTTAAGCGGCTGATAAATGCTATTAACAAGGTAAAATAAAAATTGAATACATGCGAGTAGAAACCTAAAGGTTAATACTAAATAACAAAACGAGACTTCTAATGGAGTCTCGTTTTGTTATACTTTAGCTGAAGTGAAAATGGAGGATACTATATGCAGATAAAGAGGATAGCTCTTGGAGGAATCATCATGACTGTTATCATGTTCAGTGGGTGTAGCACAACAGTCCAGAACCTGGCAATCGGGGAAGAAAAAACGCTGGAAACAGGAAAAACAGAGCAAGAGAGCGTGACAGAGAAGGATATCAATATGAATGAAAAAGAAAGTTTTAATGCAGAGAGTAATATAAATGATGTTATCCATGATTCAGCTTTCGATAATTATGGCAGACTCATATTTCCGGTAGATATGGAAATAGAGGACAATCTGAAATTAAAAGACGTCAGCTCTATTTTGCCGTGGTATAGCGAAGTCAACACCGATAAAACAGTAGAGATCGTAAATTATATGAAAAATCAGGCAATGAATGGTGAGCAGATTTTTTATCCAATATACAGTGAAGAAGAAATGCAGGCAGATGCAGATAAAAAGGATACAGGTTTATTTTTCTTTCGGGGAAATGTAGGAGCAAAAACAACGATTATCAATGCAGGAGGAGGCTTTGTATATGTAGCCGGAATACATGATAGCTTTCCTCATGCCTTAGAATTGTCTAATAAAGGCTATAATGCATTTGCTCTTATTTATCGTCCGGGAGCACAGACTGCCTGTGAGGATCTTGCCAGAGCAATTGCGTTTTTACATGAAAATGCAGAGAAACTACAGATTGATATGACGGATTATTCTCTCTGGGGTGGCTCAGCAGGAGCAAGGATGGCGGTCTGGCTTGGTTCTTATGGAACGGCTTACTTTGGAGAAAAAGAATATCCTGCACCGGCTGCGGTGATTATGCAGTATACAGGACTTTCACAGGTGACAGGAATGGAGCCGCTAACCTATGCCTGTGTCGGAACAAATGACGGAATTGCATCATACAGAAGTATGGAAAATTATATTTCCCAGATACAACAAAATGGCTCAAATACAAAAATAGAAGTATTTAAAGGCCTTTCTCATGGATTTGGATTGGGAGAGGGGACTGTAGCAGAAGGATGGATTGATCGTGCAATATCTTTCTGGGAAGACAATATGAATGCTTTAGATAAGAGGTAGGATATGAAAAATAAACGATTTACAGCAAAAATATTGATAGATATAGGAATGACGATATGTTTGCTTCTTCTTATGCCATATAGTCTGCTCAGCGAGACTGCACATGAGTGGATTGGTATAGCGATGCTTGTGCTTTTTATTTCACATCACATACTGAATCATAAATGGGTGACCTCTGTAAGGAAAGGAAAATATAATGTGTTCAGAGTGATACAGACAGTACTGGTTATCATCATGCTTATTCTTATAATGGGTTCCATGATAAGTGGAATATTATTGTCAAATCACATATTTAAATGGATAAAGATTTCCGGAACATATATGACAGCCAGACAGATACATATGTTTTGCGCATACTGGGGACTGGTGGTGATGTCATTACATCTCGGATTTCATTGGAATATAGCGGTAGCAATGGCAGGACGATTATGGGAACATCCATCCGTCATCAGAACATGGGCAGCAAGATCTGTCGCAACCACAATTGCAGGTTATGGTTTATATGCATTTTACAGGAGACAGATAGGAGATTATCTGATTATGAGGATGCATTTTGTATTTTATGATTATGAAAAGGGGATCTTTCCTTTTCTGCTGGATTATCTGGCAGTAATGATATTGATAGCATTTATTGGATATTATAGTGGAGTGTTTCTAAAGAAAACAGGTAAGAGAAAACGAAAAGGTTCATACTGAAAGAAGGTGGTGTATTTATGGAAAAGCGGAAATTAGTACTTACAATTATTGGAGTTGTTATTTTAGCAATGGTAATCATGGTATATATCTACTTTTCAAAACCTGGCAGGGATGAAAAGAAGAATCAACAAACAATAAACCAGGTACAGACCGTACAGCAGAAGATAGATGAGAAAAAAGAAAATACAGAAAAAAATACATCCGGAGATGAATTGGAAAATGTTACACCGGGAAGCGAAGAATACCGGGGCTTCCTCCTGGATAATGTTCTTCATTCTCCAAATGAAGGGGACATTCATTACAATGTATATATTCCGGATGCATATGACGGGACAAAGGAATATGCACTATATGTAACATTACCTGGATATCAGGGATTATCGGAATCAGAGATTGATAAACTGGTGGTACTGGATGTAAAAGATAAAGATTACTTTGAAGGAACACCGGTCACTTATCAGCATGGCGGTGGCTATCTGTTTTGTCGTGACAAAGAAATTATGGGATGGTTGTTCAATCAGTAAGAACCAGAATAAACCGAAAGGTTAAGACTGAAAAACTTATCGAAACTTCTCAAAGGAATCTATCAGTATTATAGTATGAATATAAGATGAATGAAAGAAAACAAGGAGGATACGACAATGGAATATATTTCATTAAATAATGGTGTAAAAATGCCAATACTGGGATATGGCGTATATCAGGTAACAAAAGAGGAATGTGAAAGATGTGTGCTTGATGCTTTAAAAGTTGGATACCGGGCGATTGATACAGCACAGAGTTATTTTAATGAGGAAGAGGTTGGGAATGCAATCCAAAAGTCAGGCATTCCAAGAGAAGAAATCTTCCTTACAACAAAGGTATGGGTTGAACATTATGGATATGAAGAAGCAAAGAAATCAGTTCTTGAATCCATGAAAAAGTTAAAGACAGATTATCTGGATCTGGTATTGCTTCACCAGCCATTTTCAGATGCTTACGGTGCTTACCGTGCATTGGAAGATCTGTACGATGAGGGAAAAATCAGAGCAATCGGAATTTCCAACTTTTATGTAGACAGAATGGTTGATTTTGCATCCTTCAACCGCATTAAACCTATGGTAAATCAGGTGGAAACCCACATCTTCAATCAGCAGAAAGAGATGAAGGAATGGGCAGACAAATATGATATCCGGCTAGAAGCATGGGCACCATTCGGTGAGGGCAGAGGAGGCACATTTGAGAATCCTGTCATCGCAGAGATTGCAGAAAAATATCAGAAGACTCCGGCACAGGTTATGCTTCGCTGGCATATTCAGAGAGGGGTAGTGGTTATTCCGAAATCAACACACATTGAGAGAATGGAAGAAAACTTTAATGTTTTTGACTTCACACTTTCTGATGAAGATATGAAGACTATTGCAGAACTGGACAAGAAGACAAGCTCCTTCTTCTCGCATCAGGATCCGAATATGGTGGAATGGTTCGTGAAGATGGTTGAGGAAAGAAAAAAGAATAATGACAGTTCAAAAGAAAAAAAGAACTGGTAAGCATAAGAGGAAAAATCAATGAAAGTATTACTTGTCAATGGCAGTCCACACAAAAATGGCTGTACTTATACAGCTCTTTGTGAAGTATCCAGTGCATTAAATGAAAATGGTATAAGTACAGATATTTTCTGGATTGGAAATAAGCCGATTTCAGGATGTATTGCCTGCAGAAAATGTCAGGAAAAAAATAAATGCATCCTGGATGATATCGTGAATGAATTTCTGGAAATAGCAGGGGATTATGACGGATTCGTATTTGGAACTCCGGTACACTGGGGTGGTGCAGGCGGTGCAATCACATCCTTTATGGACAGAGTCTTTTATGCCGATTTAAACGGTGGCGGCGACAGATTCCGCCTGAAACCTGCCGCTGTGGTAATTTCAGCAAGAAGGGCCGGAACAACGGCCACATGGGACCAGGTAAATAAATATTTTGGTCTGATGCAGATGCCGATCATTACATCGAGATATTGGAATATGGTACATGGGACGAATCCGGATGAAGTAAAACAGGATCTCGAAGGAATGCAGGTTATGCAGATCCTTGGAAACAATATGGCATATTTCATTAACTGTAAAAATGTTGCGACAAAAATGGGAATTGAAATGCCCAAGGCACCGGATTTTGTATTTACCAATTTCATCCGATAGAAATTAGCGTGACAAACATTTTATACGACAGGAGGTGATCTTAGAATGAAAACAAAGAAAATAGCAGCAGTACTCTTAACATGCATCGTGGCAATCGGTTTGATGGCAGGATGTGGAGCAAGCAATACAAACAAGTCTGCTTCTAATAATGACAGCCAGTCTACAAGTACAAACCAGTCTGAAAATGAAGAAGCGGATACAAATTCCGAAAACACTACAGATACAACAGAAAATACATCAACAGGAAATGGAAAAACATTGGTTGTATATTATTCAGCTTCAGGAAATACAAAAGATGTTGCTGAAAAGATAGCAAAAATTACAGAGGCAGATCTGTTTGAAATAGAGCCTGTGGAGCCATATACAGATGATGACCTTGACTGGACAGATGATGACAGCCGGGTGTCAAGAGAACATGATGATGAGAGCTTAAGAGATGTGGAACTGGTGTCTACAACAGTTGATAACTGGGAATCATATGATACGGTATACATTGGCTATCCTATCTGGTGGGGAATTGCAGCATGACCAGTAGATAACTTTGTAAAAGAGAATGACTTTACAGGAAAAACAGTCATCCCATTCTGTACAGCAGCGACCTCGGGAATCGGTGACAGCGGTAATCTTCTGGAAGAGATGACAGGAACAGGTGACTGGAAAGAAGGGGAACGATTCCATGGTGGAGCGTCTGAATCAGATATCAGTTCATGGATAGACAGTCTTGGATTATAAAAGAATATAAAAATATTTGGAGGAATCGTAACAAAGAGAGACTTCTGTCTGGGGTCTCTTTTTCTTATACTTACAGTAAAGTTTGAAATATAGAAAAGGAAGATAAAGATGGAGATAAGAATTTTAGGAAGAGACTTAGAAGTATCAGAAATCGGATTTGTATGTATGGGAATGAGTCATGCATATGGAACTGTTTCAACACAGAAAGAAGCAGAAGAATTGATTGAAAAAGCGATCAATGAAGGCTGCACATTTTTTGATACGGCAGAGATATACGGAACAACAGAAGACCCTCATCACAATGAAAAACTGCTTGGGAAAGTGTTAAGGCCATATAGAAACAAAATTGTCCTTGCATCAAAGTGTGGGATACGTTTTGATGAAACTGCAACAACTGTAAATAAACCTTTGATTCCTGATGGACGACCGGAGACGATTAAAGCATCGATTGAGGGATCTTTAATGAGACTTAACACAGACCATCTTGATTTATATTATATTCATCGTATTGACATGACTGTACCGATTGAAGAGACGGCAGGAGCTATGAAGGAGTTAATGGAGCAGGGAAAAATCACACACTGGGGGTTATCAGAAGCCAGTGAAGAGATTATTCGACGTGCACATAAAGTATGCCCGGTTACAGTGATTCAGAACAGATATTCCATGATGTACAGGGATTATGAAAAATTATTCCCGGTGCTTGAAGAATTGAAAATAGGATTTGTTGCATTTTCGCCGCTTGCAAATGGATTACTGACAGCAGCATATCATTCCCATGGGGAATTTGAAAAGCCGGGAGATTATCGAAGCGCAATGCCACAGTTTACAGAAGAAGGATTAAAGGAAAATAATGAATTTATGTCCTGGATAAAAGTGATTGCAGAAGAAAAAAATGCCACGCCTGCACAGATTTCTCTTGCCTGGATGCTTGCAAAGAAACCATATATCGTACCAATTCCGGGAACAAGAAAAGTAAATAGACTGGAAGAAAATATGGAATCAGCAGATATAAAGCTGACTCAGGATGAAGTAAAATCTATTGATGAGATGCTTGCCCATATGCCGATGTCGCAGGTGTTTGGAGGCTCAAAAATACAGAAGAAATAAAAGAGGTGAGTAATGAAAACAAGGAAAAAGATAACCATCGGGGGAATAGTGGCTTTCTTAGCGGTAGTCATGGTGGGTTATATCTATCTGTTTACAGGGGCTAAAATAAGTAAAGGAGAATAGAGATAATGAAGAAAATGTTAGTTGTATATTATTCCTGGTCAAATGGAAACACGAAAAGAATTGCAGAGCAGCTGACTAATGGGACAGGTGCAGATATTGCGAGAATCGAAACAACAGAGCCATACAGCGGCAGTCATGAAGATGTGGTTGAACAGGGAAAAAGAGAGGTAGAGGCAGGCTTTATGCCTCAGATCAATCCGATATCTGTAAATCTTGCTGATTATGATGTGATTGCTATCGGAACTCCAACGTGGTGGTATACGATGGCACCTGCAGTGCTTACATTTTTGACAACAAATGATTTTACAGGAAAGACAGTGATTCCATTTATGACAAATGGTGGATGGCCGGGGCATGTTATAAAAGATATGAAGGAAAATTGCAAAGGAGCTGCCTTTGCACATGAAATACAGATTCAGTTTGATTCCAAAGGAAAAGATCATCTGGAAACTTCAGAAGAGGTGATTACAGAATGGATTGGGCAGATAAATACTGATATAAACAAATAACCATAAGGAGAGATAAAACAATGAGAAAGAATTTTGGAGCAAAACCATTTTTTTATCCACAACCGGTTATGATTCTGGGAACCTATGATGAAAATGGAAAGGCAAATGCAATGAACGCCGCATGGGGCGGAATTGTAGGTGCAAATGAGATTATTGTAGACTTGTCTGCCCATAAGACAACCGATAATATTATAATAAATAAAGCCTTTACAGTAGGTGTGGCAGATCTTGAACATCTGGTTGCCTGCGATTATGTGGGAATTGTTTCTGCAAATAAAGAACCGAACAAAGTGAAAAAAGCAGGTTTTACAACAACAAAGAGTGAATTTGTAAATGCACCAATTATCAACGAACTTCCACTGACTCTTGAATGTGAGCTTGTAAAAGTCATTGATGGCAGTAAATATCTTGCAGAAATTAAAAATGTAAGTGCAGATGAGAAATATCTCGGTGATGACGGAGAAATTGATCTTAGTAAGTTTACACCGATTACATATGACCCGGTACATCACGGATATTATAGACTTGGAGAACGTGTGGGAAATGCTTTTAAGGATGGAGCAAAGTTAAAATAAGGACAGGTGATTAAAGTGAAAAAAATTGTACAGACAGCAGGAAGAAACGCACTGAATGAATTTGCACCACAGTTTGCACATTTTAATGATGATGTTTTGTTTGGAGAAAACTGGAATAATCAGGAAATTGATGTAAAGACAAGATGTATTATAACAGTCACAGCACTTATCGCTTCAGGAATGATTAATACATCTTTAGTACATCATTTTGAAAATGCAAAAGCTCATGGAGTGACTCAGAAAGAAATTGCAGCCGTGATTACCCATATAGCATTTTATGCAGGGTGGCCAAAAGGATGGGCGGCATTCAATCTTGCAAAAGATGTCTGGAGTATAGACGAAGGTGATCTTTCATATGAAGATGAAGCAATGAGAGCTCATGCTAAAAAGATGATATTCCCGATTGGAGAGCCAAATGATAAATTTGCACAATATTTTACAGGGAAAAGTTTTTTGGCTCCTGTGTCTACGTCACAGGTTGGAATTTTCAATGTGACTTTTGAACCTGGTTGCAGAAATAACTGGCATATTCATCATGCAAAAAGCGGAGGCGGACAGATTCTTATCTGCATTGCAGGACGTGGATACTATCAGGAAGAAGGAAAAGAAGCAGTAGAAATGAAACCCGGAGATTGTGTCAATATTCCGGCAGAAGTAAAACACTGGCATGGAGCAGCACCAGATGAATGGTTTTCACATCTGGCAATTGAAGTACCGGGAGAAGAAACATCATCAGAATGGTGTGAAACAGTAACTGATGAGATATATGAAAAACTGAAATAACTACTTAAGTCCAATGTGAAATTTACTTTTTTATTTAACGGAAGAATATAGATAAGAACTAAGACTTGATAAAATCAAACCAATACTCTATATTTAGCAGTGGAGATTCTATACCCAAAAACAGAAAACGTGAATGTGCAAATGAAGCTCAAATCCTTGTAGTTTGGGCTTTTTCTAATGTCATTCAGAACTGGATGCGAAATAGAAATACAGTTGAGTTTTTGGCTGTTTGGGAAGAACTTCATAATCCAGATTTTAACCGTGTGCAATTCGAGGCGGTTAGAAGTGAGGCAGGATTAAACAGGTTTGTTATGACGCCAACCAAATGGATTGAACAGACCAATGCTATTGGAATAGTGTCAAAAGCAGGCAGATATGGTGGAGGAACTTATGCACATAGCGATATTGCAATGGCATTTGCTACATGGATTTCTCCGGAATTTCAACTGTATATTATGAAAGATTACCGCAGGTTAAAACAAGATGAAAATAGTCGATTTTCATTGGACTGGAACTTGAACAGGGCTTTATCAAAGGTGAACTGCCGTATTCACACGGATGCGGTGAAGGAAAATTTGATTCCACCAGAGCTAACACCAGAACAGATTGCTTATACATATGCCAGTGAAGCAGATATTTTAAATGTTGCTTTATTTGGTCAGACTGCAAAGCAATGGAAAGTTATAATGCTATTTTAATTGAGCCGGGGAAATCTCAATCAGAAAGACTTATATTGCTTAGAAATTTGGCAATCAGGCAGATGGATACATTAGTCAGTATCAATCTGTCGGCAGTTTCGGTACTTCCTAGAGGTGATATGTAAATTGAAGAAAGAGAAAATCAAAGTATATTTATACACCCGTGTCTCGACAACCATACAGATAGATGGCTATTCTCTGGATGCACAGAAAACAAAAATGAAAGCGTTCTGCAACTATAATGAATATGAAATTGCCGGTGAGTATGAGGATGCAGGAAAATCCGGCAAATCAATAGAGGGAAGAGTTTCATTTAATCAGATGGTGGAGGATATTAAGTCAGGAAAAGATGGAGTATCTTATGATATCTGTTCTGTCAGCAGTGGCAGAGATTGAACGTGAGAACATTCGTGTTCAGACAATGGAAGGAAGGATGCAGAAAGCCAGGGAAGGTAAATGGAATGGTGGTTTTGCACCATATGGATATTCTCTCATTGATGGAAAATTGGAAGTAAATGAAGAAGAGGCAGTGGCTATCAGAATGATATTTGACCAATATGTAAATACTGATTTGGGTGCAAATGGAATTGCAAAGTATCTTGAAAATCATGGAATCCATAAGATAGCCAGACAGAATGGTAAAAATCCGTTATTTGATGCGGCTCTTATCAGAAGGATTATACAGAATCCAGTTTATAGTGGCAAAATTTCTTATGGCAGGAGACGGACAGAAAAGGTTCGTGGTACAAGAAATGAGTATAGGCAGGTTAAGAAAGACGATTATCTGTTAGTAGATGGTCTGCACGAAGCTCTTGTATCAGAAGAAGTTTGGGAGCTGGCGCAGGTCAAGGTGGCGGCACAGGCTAAAAAGTATGAAAAGGTCAATCGTGACAAGAGAGAAAAGATTCATCTATTATCAGGAATTTTGAAATGTCCTGTCTGCGGTGCAGGAATGTATGGCAACAAGTCTATTAAGAAACGCAAGGATGGAAGTAACTATAAGGATTTTTATTATTATGGCTGCAAACACAGAAATATGACCAGAGGTCATAAGTGTGATTACAAAAAACAGGTGCATGAAGAAATGTTGGATGCTTCTGTTGCAGAGGTGATTAGTAAACTGGTTAGTAATCCTAAATTTTCGGATTTAATCCGCAACAAAATAAATATGGAAGTAGATACTAGTGCATTAAATCAGGAAATAGAAAATTATAAAATACAATTAAGAAAGCTATATCATAATAAAGATACCATTTTATCAGATATGGATTCTCTTGATTATGAGGATAAGCATTATCAGCGAAGAAAAACAGATTTAGAGAACCATTTGTACAAGACTTATGATAAAATAGATGATGCAGAGGAACTGCTGGTATCTGCAAAGGCTAAGAAACGTTCTCTGCTGGCAGATAAGATTACAGGGGATAACATTTACAAGGCACTCGTGTTCTTTGATAAATTGTATGCTCAAATGAACGAAGCAGAGAAACGGGAGTTCCTGTCGCAGTTAGTGGATAATGTGCAGATTTACGAAGAACGCAAAGAGAATGGTCAGTGGCTGAAATCTATAGAATTTAAGTTGCCGATTATAGAAAAAGAGTTTACACTAAGTTTGGACAATGATACACAAAATGAAACGGTTGTCTTACTTTCCAAGGGCGCTAAAGGTCCGGTGGATCTTTGCTCAGCACGAACCGAAGTGGAACGGAGAATGGTCGACAGCAGAAAAGTGAAGGTGGACTTCTCTCTGGAGGATATGGATTTATCTGAATTCAAAGGAAAAGCGACATATGAGTAGATAAAGGCATATGTACTTGAACAGACAGGACTTAAGGTTTCATCACTGTATATCGCACAGATTAAGAAGAAGTGTGGATTAGATGTCGGTGAGAACTTCAATCCGGCTAAATCAGAGAATGCGAGACAGCCACAGTGTACACCAGAGAAGGAAGATGCAATTATGCAGGCGTTTAGACATTTTGGAATCATATAGATTGTGGATAAACTGCATCATGTGTTAAAAATATAGTGAAGTATGGGAAAAAGGACATTCCAGAACTGTAGATTTTACAGGTCAGGGGATGTCCTTTTTGCAGATATGGAAGTGTTCAAGGGACAAGGTAATGATACTGAAGTATTAAGACTGATATGAATGATATCTATCTTATCTGATCTGCGGATGAATGTCGATGATTTCAATATAGTAATAGTCAAACAATGATTTAAGTGTTAGAATTTAATTATATATGTGTGGCATAATTTCAGATTATAGTAAGGAATTTTGAGATAGATAAAAATGATATCGGATAATTAGAAAAACTTGGAACATGAAGATGAAGCAATGAGTGAGTTCGGATTATAGGACACCTAATACGCGATAATTGTAAATATGATGGACTATAAATAATGGTAGTTGCTGGATGAAAATTATTGTTAATAGTGGTGGAGGACTATATGTTATTGAATTTTACAAGTGATGAGTCGTTGAAAAATATGGATACAGCTGTTAAAGAAAATATGAAAGATCTAAAGTTTTGGGGAGATTTGAATCTATCAAGGGTTTCTTTGGATATATTAAAGAATAGAATAATTATACTGTTGGAAAGAGGTATGGTATTTAAAAGTCTTTTTGAACAATATCCATATGCGATGGTTTCGTATGTAGTGTTTTTGACAAGGTATAAGTATAAGGGCGATTTTTGGGGGATGATTAGCGAGGAAATAGGAATTGATAAACCCAATGCACCAGATCAGACTCAGATTGGCAAGATGATATTGAAAATATTTGATTTATGCGAATTAGATTATAGTGTTACGAAAGAGTCTAACAGGAAATATGTTGATTCTATTTTATACGAAGTGGGAATTCCGCCTGAGAGTAATTTTGGTGATTTATTCTATATCTTTAAATATGGATTAATGAGTAATGTTGATCCGCAGTTCCTTATAGATGAAATTACATCTAAAGAGTATGGTGTACATAAGCCGTTATTACATTTTTTTGCTGATGCACCTGAAGAACGTGCCATTAATTTTGTGTTAGATGTTCAGGATACATATTTAGCAGCTACTCAAACGGGGGATTTTTCAAGTAAGTATTCAGAAACCCTTTCAGAGTGGTTAGAACAGGATAAGGTTAAATCTGCTTATCATGGAAAATCTGCTGAAGAACATGTAGAAGTAAAACCATATTTTTTCTTTGAAAATGGAAAAAGGGGGTTATGCATTGTTTTGCCACGCCAAAATATGACAGAGGAATGGGTGGACAGTGGAAAATGGACGATCGCTGGAGATAATGGATTCCGCATTGAAAAAGAATGTTGTGTTCAGGGAGTGGAAGGAAAACGTTTCATAGATCAGATGGTGATTTCAGTTAGACCATGCAAATCATATATTCTCAACTTTGAATATAATGATGGGTTTGAGAATCATTTGACACAATATGAGATAAAAGGAATAGAAATGGATGGTTGTTTCTATTTTGATTCAAATGGCAGAAGGATCAACCAAAGGTATTTACGGTCACCATATGGAATTGTTATATATTCCACGATTGATAACATTACATGTAATGGTATTGAGCGAGATGTTCAAGCATATCCATTGTCTAGTGATGACTACTGTATAGAACAAATAACTCCACTGACAACAGATGCTCAATTTATAATTTATACCAATAAAGAAGAGATAACCTTGCAAATGAAACCACAGATTATGACTTCTTTAAGTGGAAGAAAATTGTTTGATACAGAATTTGTTGATTCAGAAATACCACTTTTTCTTGAGATTCCGAGAGTGCATATAAATTTTGAAGGTTTTAATTCTGTGGAAGGTGTAGAACTAAGAGTAGGACGAACGTCAATCATAGCAAGTGATTTGGCTATGGATGAAGAAAATATCGTAGATATTAATGAGTGTTTTGATGAAAAATCATATGGTATTCATTCAGTTAGAATATATCAGTTTAACCGATTTATTAAGCAGGTGAGATTTTGCCTGTTACCGGAATTTAAATCGGATTACTTTGATAATTTGAAGTGGTTAGAAGATAAAGCTAATTTGAAGTCAGAATCAGCGAAGCTGACTGTCAGAAAAGTTGATGGTTGGCAGATAGACTTTGCAAATGCAAACGTTCAGGATTCACTAGAAAAATATGAAGTACGTGCTCCTTATCGAGAAGGCACATTAAATGGAACCATCATTTCACAACAGGATAATCTGCGTTTGGCTGTTGAATTTGAATTGCCAATTTGTGCCTATAGGTATGAGTTGATTTCAAATAATAAAATCAGCGAAAAATGTGACATGGCAGATTTTTTGCAAGGGAATCAGTGGCTTTCTGTATCTTTTTATGGTGATTACAAAAAGAATACCTATGTAGTTGAATTGGTTTCAGCAAATGGGATAGAGCAGAGGGAAGAAATAAAGTTAACCAGTAATGGATCTGCTAATTTCGATTTGAATGTTTTTAGAGACACTCTGCAGGCAGTTCCGCTTCCTGCAAAAATCCGAGTTGTAAATGTAGATAGAGAAGCATCTTTTGATGTAATTTTGATTGATGAGGTTATTAAGTTTAGATATAGACCGAAGTATGTTAGATGCAAAAAAGGCATTGCTGTGAAGGATGAAGATATAAACAAAAATGCTACATTAGAGAAGTATGGCGATAATTTTAAGCTACCCTTGATTTATGGAGAATCACAAGTAAATGATAAAGGAGCTAGAATATTTTCAATACCAGAGAATGTCACACTTACTTCAGGATATTATCGAATCATACGAGAAAATAATGTGGATGAGTTATTTTCGGTTGATGATGATTTTGAAGTTACATTGCAGTCAGATCAATTCTTTGTGACATTGCGTAATCCCAAAGATCCCATCAATTCATTTGGTGAGTGGTTGGAGCAGTTCTTATACGATCTGATTAGATTCAGGGGGATAAAGAAGATTGATGAATTGCGGATGTCAGAAAGCTATAGGTGCAGGAATAGCATGGGGCAGTTTGCAAAATTTGGGCTATCTGATAATGATATAATAAATCTTGTTTTACTTGGCAATATTCTCGAGTGCAAAATTACAAAAGCACATAAGACCATTGTTACAGAAACTATGGCGATGGTATCTGAATTAATTCTTACGAATGAAGATAGGTTTAGAATTATTGAAAGATTGGTGGAAATGAAGGCTAGTGATATAGTATTTAATTTGTGCAAAGAAAATTACTGTCTGGTGCTTTTAGAAATTCCGGATACTGTAACGGGTAGTTATATAAAAGAATTAGCATCTGCATTAAAGCAAGTTTCAGTAATACTTGCATTGCAGGTACTGTTAAAGGGTAATGTTCCCATTAGAGAAACATTTGGCATTGCAGCATACAGGGATGTAATAGGTCAGGATGCTATTATAGAAATGATGACTACAAATGAGAGAGAGGGAAAAAAGACAGAAGATAGAAAACATTTTCTTTTGGAAGACGGTGTGAGTTGTGTTCATATAGCTCTAAATAGTAATATTTCCGGAATCAATAATTTTTTTGAGATGGCAGATGAGAAGAAACTCCGAACAGGAAGAGTATATCTGGATAAAAATAAGATTCCAGAAATCGGTACATACTTTGCAGGAACAAGATACATCGATTTATTTGTTAACTGGTACATTAGAAATCACATGGGGGATACAAATAATGATTCAGATTTGAGAAAGAGAATGCAACTACAGTTTGAATCATTTGAAAGTAAGGTGTGGAATAAAATTTCATCAGTTAGAAATAGCAAAGCAGACAGTTTTTTTAAAGAGTTTAATAGTGTTCTTATGGAACGTGTTGCGAATAAAAGTGATATATCAAATATGACGTCAGTACATTTTACATTCCCTGCTTATTTCTATTTCGAAGGGATAGCTGCACTTATTGCACAATTAGATGAATTTAATGAATTCCCAGAGATGAAAAAGGAGGCTGTTAAGTTTATGGTAGGATCTTTTCAAGTGGCACCTTTTATGTCAGAACGCGATGTATTGATGGCTATGTCCTATATATACTTGAGAAGGAAGGAGAGACGATAATTATGTCAATGAATCCGAGGAGTACGACGGAAAAAATCAAAGCAGATTACAGAAGTTATGTGGCATCTATTTTGACGGTTAGAGATAGAGAAATAAGTCGACTTGCAAAAGAAGAAGTGGAGAAAACTAATTTTGTGAAAGGACCTTTTTTAGAAACAACGCTTCCGTTTAAAGATGGAAAAACGCTCAAGCAACTTGCGGATGAAGGAATCATCAGTAATGAGTTTTCTAAAATGGGAAAAAATGTTCATTATAATGATTGGAAACTTCGAATTCATCAGGAAAATGCTTTGAAGCATATCATAAAAAATGACCGAAATATGGTTGTTTCGACGGGGACAGGTTCTGGTAAAACTGAGTGTTATTTATACCCGATTTTTAACGAAATCATGCGTGAAAAAGAATCTGGAACACTAGATGATGGTGTAAGAGCATTATTGATTTTTCCTATGAATGCGTTGGCTAATGATCAACAGAAGAAATTGAGAAAATTACTTGCAGATTATCCGGATATTACATTTGGAAGATATACTGGTGAGACTAAACACGCGAAAGCAAACGAGAAACCAGAGGATGCAGAAAAAAGGCTGCATCAGGAATATGATATTCAACATCAAGGTGATTATGATACTGATTCAAAAAAATCAATACTTAATGAGTTTATGTGCAGAGAATATATGGCGAAAAAGCCGCCGCATATTCTTTTAACAAACTATGCTATGCTCGAATATATGCTGCTAAGGCCAGATACGGCTCCTTTTTTTGATACGGCGAAGGCTAAAAATTGGAAATTTATTGTAATTGATGAGGCGCATACATACAAGGGGGCTGTCGGTACCGAAATTGCTTTTCTTCTTCGTAGGTTGAAAGAACGGATTCAGCATCATAGAAGTGAACCTTTTAGATGCATTGCAACAAGTGCAACTTTAGGAAGTGAAAGTGGAAAAGCATCATTAGCAAAATTTGCCGAGCAGTTGTTTGGTGAACCATTTGATGAAACGGACATTATTACAACTGAAAGACAGAGACGAATTCCGGATGATAGTGTAAGGGATTTTTCATATCAAGATTACAAACGAATAAAAGAAGAGTCCTTGAAATTAAAGGAAAGTGAGAGAGGACAGTTTCTGTACGATAAACTAGTTAATGATGGTCGTTTGTTTAAGTTATATGATATTTTGGCGGAAAAACCAAAGAATATTAATGAAGTCGCAAACTTTGTTTTTTCTGATATTGCGGATAATACGTTGAGAGAACAATCTTTAATTGATTTGATTGAATTAGCAGCTGCTGCGAAGAAGAGTGAATATGAGTCTGCACTTCTGCCTGCCAGGTATCACTTGTTTGTCAAATCCTTGGAAGGCATGTTTGTTGAATATTATCCAATAAAGAGAGTTTTTTTTGATCGTAAAGAAAAATTCAAAGATGGATCTGGAGAGTATTCTGTATTTGAGATGGCTAATTGTCAAAAATGTGGACAGGAGTATATTCTTGGAAAAACAATAACAAAAGATAATAAAAAATATTTGGTACAGACAAGCGGTTTGGAAAAGCCAGAATTCTATTTTTTGTCTGATAACGACATAGATGAAGACTTTGATGAAGATGATGATCTTGATGAACAGTCTAATTTTTCTTCGCTTGGTAAATTCAAACTATGTTTAGCGTGTGGTCGAATTTCTGAGTTTTCAGAGAAAACAGATTATACCTGTTGCAAAGCAAATGATAATAAGAAGATTGTAACTGTTTATAATTTAAAATATGCGGGAAAGGGAAAAGAATCAAACTGTTGTCCAGCATGTGGTGCTACAAGAGAGGGACTGATAAAAAGATTTTTAACAGCAAATCAGCCAGCAACATTTGCAGTTGGAAAAAGTCTGTATGATGCAATTCCGCCTAGACCTATAAGACACCAAGAAAATCCTGACACATCAGATGACCTGTTTTCAGATGATTTGTTTGGAAGTTTGGATGATACAGCGACAGAGATTGATGATCATGTAATTGATGAAAGCGGACGAAAACTATTGGTGTTTTCAGATAATCGCCAAGAGGCTGCTTTTTATGCTGGGTATTTTGAAAAGCGTTATAAACAGGCGATGTGGAGAAAGGTTATTCTGAATTGTTTGATAGAAGCTGGCGAAGTTGGATTATCTGTTGATGATCTTATTTCGAAATCAAAACAGATGGCTGAAAAGGAAGGTCTTTATACTCTTGATTTAGTTGAACGTAATAATGAACTTGAAGTCAATATAATGAGCAATGAGCAAAAGATCGAAATGGCAGCGCATTATATCATGCAAGAATTTATGTCGCCAGACATTGGAACAGGGTTGGAGGGGCTTGGATACATCCAGATCATGCCAGAAAAGATACAATTCCAAGATGGCGTAAGTCGATATGGTGTTGAAGGCGGAGAAAATATTTGGAATGTGTACAGATTTGTGTTTGACACGTTGCGTCAGAAAGGCACAATAACATTTCCAGAAATGGTGAGTCCGGAAGACGACTTTTTTTCTCCAAGAAATCATGCAGGCTTCTTTAGAAATACAGGAAATGAAAGAATTCACAAAAAAGGTTATGTCTATGGTTTTATGCCAAGTGAAGGACACAAAAATAAACGTTCTGCAATGTTGTTGAAAATATTAAATCATTTTCGACAAGATGAAACCAATGAAGCCAAAGCTATTGCAAATTTACAGCAGTGCTATGATGATTTAATTCTGCAAATGAAAAAGCGGGGTTATATCAGCATCGGACCGGAAAATGCTAGTGGTCAAATATATGTATTGAATTATAAAAAGTGGATATTTAAGTATATAAAATCAGAAGAAAGGTTGTATAGATGTAAAAAATGCGGAAAGATATTTGCATATTCTTTGTATGATATCTGTCCAGAATTGAAATGTGATGGAGAGTTAGAGCAAATTGAAGCGGGAAAAATTCGTTCAGGAAGTTATTATGAAAGTCTGTATACTGGAAAGCAATTTATACCGATGGTAGCCAGGGAACACACTGCACAATTATCTTCGGAAACAGCTCGGCAGTATCAAGAAAAATTTGAACAGGGAGCAATTAATGTTCTTAGTTGTTCGACAACATTTGAAATGGGGGTTGATGTAGGTGAACTTGAGGCTACATTCCAGAGAAATGTGCCACCAGAAACATCTAATTATATTCAGCGAGCGGGTCGCGCAGGGCGACGAACATCATCAGCCGCATTTTCTGTAACTTTTGCGCGCAGGAATAGTCATGATATGACATTTTATCAAGATCCACCAGAAATAATAGCAGGAAAGATAAATGCGCCAGTTCTGGAGGTAAACAACGAAAAAATTGCATTACGTCATTTGAATTCCATTGTGGTAGCAGGGTTCTTTAAAGAATATCCAGAATTCTTTACAGGAAAAGCAAAAAGAATTGTTGATTTTGATAAAAAGGATAATATGAGTGTAGAACTGAAAAAGTATTTAGAATCTAAACCGCAATCATTGTTGGATACCATATATAAGGTTTTTACTCCTCAGATTTTGAAACAGCTTAATGTAGACAATTGGGGATTTGTCGATGAATTAATTGGAGAAGATAGTAAACTGAATATAGCAATAAAAGAAAGAGAAAATGATATAGCGGGTTTGCTTGAAATGAAGAAAGGCATAAATGCTAATAGCACAGATTACGAACTTGGAAAAGCTAGAACAGTAACAAAACTAATATCGACGTTAAATGACGAAGGTTCTATCAATTTTCTGAGTGCAAAGGGGGTATTACCAAAGTATGGATTTCCTATTGATACTGTTTCACTGAATATTATTAACAATAAAAACAGAGAAGCCGAAAAGCTTGATCTATCCAGAGATTTAAGAATGGCAATCAGTGAATTTGCTCCACCGGCACAGATTGTGGCTAATGGAAAACAGTGGAAGAGTTATGCTGTTAATACTATACCTGATAAAAGTTGGCCAACATATGTGTATTATGAATGCCAGAATTGTAAGCGTATTTATCCTCCAAAGACAAAAATGACAGAAGTTACTATTGATATTAGTGACGATATTGAACTTTGTCCAACTTGTCAGGCTAAAATGAAAGCACGTAAGTTTATTATTCCGCTATTTGGATTTTCCACTTCTTATAAAGAATCTCCTAAGCAAGTGGGGGAAACGAGACCAAAAGCTTATTATGCTACACAGACACAGTTTTGGAGTGATACGGATCTTACGGAAAGTCAGCAGCGCGAGGTTAAAAGCAGGATATTGAATTTTTATGGAAAAGAAGTTTCTGCAAAGTATTCTCCAGGTGGAAAGTTATTTGTGCTAAATCAGGGAACCAATGGAGCAGGATTATATGTTTGCCCTGAGTGTGGATTCACGACTGAGGTCGATAAGATCCCAAAGAAAGGGCATAACAATAAATATGGCAGAAATTGTCCGAATAAAATGTTACAGAGAGTATCATTGGGACATCAGTTTTCAACAGATATTTTGAAAATCAATTTACCAGACCATTTGATCGAACAGCCGATGTCAGGTTCATTGGAAAACAAGGATCAATATTTATCTGTTTTATATGCATTACTTGAAGGTGCCAGTGCGGCTTTAGATATTAATAGAAGTGATATAAGCGGATGCGTTACTGGAAAATGTCAGATTGTATTATATGATGATACTCCAGGGGGATCTGGATTTGTAAAACATGTCTACGAAAACCTTGAAATGGTAATTGCCAAGGCAAAGGAAAAGGTTAACGGTAATTGCGGATGCACAGAGGAAACTTCATGCTATGGGTGCTTGAGAAACTATGGAAATCAGTTTTTTCATGATGTTCTTTCGAGAGGAGTGGCCTATCGTTATTTGGATTGGTTATTAAATGTGGTTGAGGAAAATAAAATAGAGAGTAATCAAGTCGAAATAGGTTCATAAAGCAAGATAAGCAACAAAAAAAACGTGGTCAATATTATGTTATTTAAGGAACAGAATTCCTAAATATTATACGGGAAATAGTCAGTTACAACAAGCCACAAAGGAAATAGTCCTTTGTGGCTTGCTTTGAAAATGGATAATTTAAATCTTATAACTTCGGATTTCGTCTTCTCAGTTTCCGATGTTCCTTTGCCGGCTTGGAACGTGAAAATATTTCTTTTAAGGTCTGTTTCTCTTCGACAGAAAGCTGGGTGATTTTCATTTCCAAATTTTTGCAGAATAAAAGGAGTAGTCCGTTAATATAAGCATCGTTAGAGGCTTCGGGAGTATCCTCTGTAGCAAACTGAGTTGGAGAAGTAAAATCATCAATGATATTTTTGACTATGCTTTGATAGTCAATATCGCTGGCAGTGTTGCTGTCTTTCATATGGGTATTTCTCAGGTCAGAGACGATTGGCTTTAAATCTTCCAACAGGATGTTTATGTAATACTGTTTTATCTCAATGTGAGAAGTATCAAATATTTTTGTAAAAGCATCGGTGAAGTCGGCACCGAGTTCGTTCAGTTTATATCACATCAAGAAAAGCGTTTGCTATCTGAATGCCTTTATCATTAAAACCTTCAATATAGATTTCCAGGTCGGTCATGAATTTGTGGAAGCTTTCATGAGAGAGTAATTCTGATAATAACCGTGGATTATATTTTTCATCAGTCAGTATTTGAACTGCATCATCATTGAGATGCAGTTCAAATACTGACTGATTTGTATGTTCACGTAGTTCGGTTCGGCAAAGAAGATAATCGGTGCTTACTTGATAAAAGTCTGCAAGCGTCAGTAGATTGCCAAGTGACATATCTACATTTTCATCTTTTTCATAGTTGCCAAGTGTGGAACTCGGGATGCCAGTAGCATCAGACAATTCCTGCAATGACATTCTTTTTTCTGCGACTCTCAAATCTTTCAGTCGTTCCGGTATGGTAAGCCTTGTGTGCATAGTACATTCCTCGTTTCAAAGATATAGATAGATTACCATGATATTGGTAAAGAATAAAGTGAATTCTAATTCATGTCTTATCCAGAATATTGGAAAAAATCATAAAGAGGATATTTTTCCAGCATCTTGGATATACCGGATTCGTATAAAAATTTTGAGAAAATAATTTCATACAATGAATCTGAAGGGAGTACAAAAATTATGGAATGTTGCAAATGTATCAATATGAAAAAAGCCGAAAGGCGTAGTTCCATGAAAAAATATTTTCATGGTTTGAGGGGATTGGGGAATTTCCCCAACAAGCTAAAAAGGCATTTTGTACGTACAAATGCACTGCTTGCCAATTAGCGATATTTATGTTGCGAGAGTTGAATCTTATGCAAGAATTGTGCACAAAAGGCTGTTAATGACGAAAGAAATTCAAAGTATATGGAGAATCAGGAAAAATGGAAAATACAAAATATGATGATAAGTTTTACAGATTACCGAAACGATTATTTAAAGAGGCACAATTTGGAAGTATGCCGAATGAGGCAAAGGCGCTTTATATGATTTTGTTGGATCGGCGCTGCTTATCAGCGTGTAATGGTGATGCGTGGCGAGATGAATATGGAGCTACATTTATCATTTTTACAATCAAAGAAATGATGAAGCTGTTGCATCTGGGAAATAAGAAGATTAACAAGATGCTGAAGGAACTGGAGGCACATAATCTGATTTATCGAAGCCATCAGGGATTGGGAAAGCCGAATAAGATATATGTGTGTGATTTGTTGAAAGCAGATAACGATAATTGGCTGCCAAAGCAATTTAAGCGCAGAAAGGGTCGGACAAATGAGAAAGAAATATTATGATGATGCAAAAGAGAATGCAGCATTTGAGAGATGTGTGGATGTTGTGACAGTGCTGATCTTAAAATATGGACCGGCAATAAAAAGAAAATGGATTTTGCGTGAGTGGATAAAGAATATACAAGCTGACTGCTTTTGGAGAAGTTTAGCCTATAAACGATATCAGCGGTATTTCGATTATATGAAAGCTATTGTAAAAAAAGACGCAACATGACATAATCGGATTGACGAAAGAGACACAGCTATTTATAATATAGACAAAACGAGAATGACATGAATGGAGGACAGAGTAATGGAGAAATCGGTAACACTTGAAGAGGCATTAAGAAGAATTGAGGAGTTGGAAAAAGAGAATGCAGAACTTCGAGAGGAATTGGAGTATTACAGAAATCGTAAATTAAGCGGACGGCAGAAACATAACGCCAAGTGGATGGCAATTTATAATGATTTTGTTGTTGGGTATGAGAGCGGCATGACAATGGTAGAAATTGCGAAGCGGAACAATGTCAGTGAGAGGACGATCTATAGGTATAAAGCGTATTATGACAAAATGAGGGAAGAAAAGAATAATGAGTAGACCATTTTTGAGGTGCTATGAAAATGGTTGAATGAATTTTGCGGTGGATTTTTTGTACCGCAAACATGAAACAGAAAATATTTGTGGTCACAGTTTGTGACCGCAAAATCAGGAAGGAAATTTATGACAGAAGAGAAGAAAGAAGAAATTGCAGTAATTGAAATTACAGAAGAATACATGAAGGATCGACTTTATGAATTCAGAGGGGAAAAAGTTATGCTTGATTCAGACTTGGCAGAAATTTATGGGTATGAAACCAAAAATTTTAAAAGGCAGGTTAAGAATAACATTGCCAAATTTGAAGGCGATGATTTTATGTTTGAATTGAATGATGAAGAAGTGGAAAATCTTTCAAGGTGCAAAAATTTCACCTTGAATATGGGAAGAGGTTCAAATATAAAATACAAACCTTATGTGTTTACAGAGCAGGGAGTATATATGCTTATGACAGTTTTGCACGGCGAGCTTGCAATTAAACAAAGCCGTGCACTTGTGAAGACTTTCAAGAAAATGAAAGATTACATTTTAGAAAATCGAGATCTTATAGGTCAGCGGGAAATTCTTCAGTTAAGCATGGAAACTGCTAACAACAGAATAGAAATTAGCAAAATCAACTCAGATATGATATCTCTTGAAAAGCAGATTTCAGATGTTGCAGAAGGACTGAGGGATGTTGTGACAAAATCTGAGTTGGCTGATATGATGAACAGCTTTGTTTCAGATGATGATGAAAAGTGGCTCATGTTTAATGCAAAATTTAGTAGTGCAGATGAGGTGTATGAGTCCATTTATAAGCAGGCAAAGTCGTCAATATATGTCGTTGACAATTATATTGGATTAAGAACGCTGGTACATCTTAAAAATTCTCCTGCAGGAGTAAATATTACTTTATTCAGCGATAATGTTGGGAATAATAAACTTCATAATATAGAATTTACGGATTTTTGCAAAGAATATCCATCCGTAAAAATATCAATGAAAAAGACAGGCGGTATATTTCATGATCGATTTATAGTGTTGGATTATGGAACTGCTGATGAAAGGGTTTTCTTATGTGGTGCTTCGTCAAAGGATGCAGGGGCTAGAATAACCAGTATTGTTGAAGACTATGGAGTATCTAAATATACTCCGGTGATTGCAACGCTGTTGAAAAATCCAACTTTAATTTTACCACAGTAGAGGGGAGTGAATGTATTGGAAAGGAAGTGTGGGAAGCAGGTAATCGGAAGAAAGCAATAAGGACTTGTCAAAAAATTTTTAAAAAAATAAAACCTGCCATAATATTATTCCGTCATATAAGTGAAAACAATAATAAAAACCGGTGGAACATCGGAGAAAAGAGGAAAATATTATGGCAAAAGAAAAAAGAAATCTTTATGAAGAAGTAGAATTTGGTAACGATTATGGTTATGCAATGCAGGTAAAACGGGAAGCGGAGACACAGTTATATGAGATTCAGAAAATCTGGGGACTGGCAATTGCCGGAACGGTCTGTGGAGGTATCGGAATGGTGCTGGCATTCCATCCGATTTTTATTATGATAGGATTTGTTATGGGCTGTGTTTGTTACAGCAAAGTGGGTGGCTTTGGAATAGCGGCAAAATGGGCTTGGAACATTGCAAAATTTGGCTGGTTTGTAGTCCCGTATTTTCCGATTGATTTATTAGTCGGTGCCATCGCATTGTGTTTAGGTTTCCTTTCCTTATTTTTCCTGCCTTTTTTCGTGGTTAATCATATCAGAAAACAGGCACAGCAGAACCAGCAGCTGGCAGAGGCATTCCTGCATACATGCCAACAGAATGATGGTGCAGCTGCATAGTTGTTCGTCAAAATACATATAAAAATTACAGATTATCAAAATATTTTGATATTTCATCCAAAAAAATTCTATTCTTTCCAGATTGGCTTGTGATTATAATGAATTTAGTCGATGAGACAGGTTCGGAGAAACCAAAATCAACAAATTGCAAACCAGGAGGAAAAAAGAATGAGAAGGAAAAAATTATTAACTGTATTGGTAGCAGCAACACTTGCATTATCCATGGTTGGATGTGGCTCTTCCGGAGGAAGCGGCTCTGGTGACTCAGGAAGCACCAGCAGCGTAGCAAACAAGGATAAACCACTTTGCTGGTTTAACCGTCAGCCATCCAACAGTTCCACAGGAGAACTTGACATGGATGCATTAAATTACAACAAAGATACCTATTATGTAGGCTTTGATGCAAATCAGGGTGCTGAACTGCAGGGACAGATGGTTCTTGATTATATCAAAGAAAATGCAGCGACCATTGACCGTAACGGAGACGGAGTAATTGGTTATGTACTTGCAATCGGAGACATCGGACATAACGACTCTATTGCACGTACCCGTGGTGTCCGTTCTGCACTTGGAACCGGAGTAGATGCAAATGGAGCAATTGATTCAACACCGGCTGGTACAAACGTAGACGGTTCTGCAAAAGTTGTTCAGGATGCAACACTGGATGTAGATGGAAAGACTTATACAATTCGTGAACTTGCTTCACAGGAGATGAAGAACTCTGCTGGTGCAACATGGGATGCAGCTACAGCAGGAAATGCAATCGGAACATGGACCGCATCTTTTGGTGACCAGATTGACGTAGTTGTTTCTAATAATGATGGTATGGGAATGTCAATGTTTAATGCATGGGCAAAAGATAACAAAGTACCAACCTTCGGATACGATGCAAATAGTGATGCTGTTGCAGCTATCGCAGAAGGATATGGCGGAACAATTTCACAGCATGCAGATGTTCAGGCTTACCTGACATTAAGAGTGCTTCGTAATGCTTTAGATGGAGTAGACATTGATACCGGTATCGGTACTCCGGATGATGCAGGAAACTGCTTAACAGAAGGAGAAGATTACAGATATAGTGAAGAAGAAAGATCTTACTATGCATTAAATATAGCTGTTACAGCTGATAATTATCAGGATTTCACAGACTCAACCAAGGTTTATAGCAAAGTATCCAACCAGCTGGACGCAGGCAAGAGTCCAAGCAAGAAGGTATGGCTTGATATTTACAATGCTTCCGATAACTTCCTTAGCTCAACTTATCAGCCACTTCTTCAGAACTATGACAAACTTTTGAACCTTGAAGTAGATTATATCGGTGGTGATGGACAGACAGAGTCTAACATTACAAACCGTCTCGGCAACCCGGGTGAGTATGATGCATTTGCAATCAACATGGTTAAAACAGACAATGCATCATCTTATACATCACTTCTTTCAAAATAAGGTTATTGCCCGGAAGAAAACAGCATAGATACAGAAGGGCATCAGATAAAAATGGTGTCCTTCTTTTCAAAGAAAAGGAAGTAGAATTATGGCAGAGGATAAGAATAAATATGTCTTATCGATTAACGGCATGAGCAAATCGTTCGGAAGAAATAAGGTTCTGAATCATATCAATCTGAATGTCAGACCTGGAACAATCATGGGACTTATGGGTGAAAATGGTGCCGGTAAATCGACAATGATGAAATGTCTCTTCGGAACTTATCAAAAGGACGAAGGAACAATAATATTAGATGGAAAAGAAGTTAATTTTTCTGGCCCAAAGGATGCACTTGAAAATGGTGTCGCAATGGTTCATCAGGAATTAAACCAGTGTCTGGAGCGCAGTGTCATTGACAATATGTTCTTAGGACGCTATCCGAAGAATTCATTGGGAATGATTGACGAAGGAAGAATGAGAAAGGAAACTTCCGATTTATTCCGTAAACTTGGTATTACTGTTAATCTGACACAGCCAATGAAAAAAATGTCTGTATCACAGCGCCAGATGTGTGAAATTGCAAAAGCAATTTCTTATCATTCCAAAGTAATTGTATTAGACGAGCCGACTTCATCACTGACAGCACCAGAGGTTGCAAAACTTTTCAAGATGATGCGGCAGTTAAAAGAACAGGGAATTTCATTGATTTATATTTCACATAAAATGGATGAAATTTTTGAAATTTGTGATGAAATATCAGTTCTTCGGGATGGCAGCCTTGTTATGACAAAGGCAAGTAAAGATACCAATATGAATGAACTGATTTCTGCAATGGTTGGCCGTTCTTTGGATAACCGTTTTCCACCGGTAGATAACCAGCCTGGTGAAACGGTTCTTTCTATACAGAATCTTTCAACTAAGTATGCACCAAAATTACAGAATATTTCTTTTGATATTAAAGAAGGAGAAATTTTTGGACTGTATGGTCTGGTTGGAGCCGGTCGTACGGAACTATTGGAAACTATTTTTGGTATGCGTACCAGAGCGGCAGGAAATGTAATTTATAATGGAAAAGTAATGAATTTTACATCCCCGAAAGATGCAATGGATCATGGATTTGCTTTAATTACAGAAGAACGAAAAGCAAATGGACTTTTCCTGAAAGCAGATATTACATTTAATACTACAATCGCCAATATGAATCATTATAAAAATGGATTCGCACTTTCCAATGATGATATGATTCGTGCGACGGCAGAAGAAATTAAAGTCATGCATACAAAATGTATGGGACCAGATGATATGATTTCCAGTTTGTCCGGAGGAAATCAGCAGAAGGCAATATTTGGTAAATGGCTGGAGCGCTCACCAAATATATTTATGATGGACGATCCTACAAGAGGAATTGATGTAGGTGCCAAATACGAAATATATGAATTAATTATCAATATGGCAAAACAGGGAAAAACAATCATTGTTGTATCCTCTGAGATGCCGGAAATCCTTGGAATCACAAACCGGATTGGTGTTATGTCAAATGGACATCTTGCCGGAATTGTTAATACTAAGGAAACAAATCAGGAAGAGTTATTAAGACTCAGTGCGAAATATTTATAATCAGGAAGGAGCATTGGATATGGCAGACAGTAGTATTATTCTTTCATCCGCTGCAGAGGCAGAGCTTTTGAAGCCGATTGATGAATATGTAGGAAAAATACAGGCACAGATTGATGAACTTCGTAAGGATGGTTCAGATAAGGTGCGCAGCTTAAAAAATCACATTGCAATCGTAAAGGAAAATAAGAATTTAACAAAAGAAGAAAAGAGCAGAATGATTGCAAAGGACAAGGAAGCCTTAGAAAAGGCAAAAGCGGTGGAGTCTTCGAATAAAGACAAAGTATCAAAGCTTATCGCAGATGCAGAAGGTTATCTTGCAAAACATTATAAAAATGATTACTATCAGAAAGTTGCTGATAGCTGCAAAGCTGAGAAAGAAGCTGAAAATGCAGAATACAAAAATATATGTGCTTCCATCAAAGCAGAGCATGAGCAGAATATGAGCAGACTCAGCGATGCAGATGAGAAAAAAGACGAGAAGTATGTTTATAAGAATAAATTATTTGATGCCCAGATGGCACATGAGTCCAGACTTCAGGAGATTAAGGACAGAAGGCATGATGCATATGCACATAAGTATCATCTGATTGACTTACTCCGTATGTCAAGATATACATTTGCACAGAAGAGAGCACAGAAATTTGAAAATTACAAATATACCTTTAATACCACACAGTTCCTTTATAAAAATGGATTGTATATTGTCATTATTTTAATCTTCATTGCTTTATGTATTATTACACCGGTTGTAAAGAATACACAGTTACTGACAACGACAAACATCTTAAATATTCTGCAGCAGGCTTCACCAAGAATGTTCTTGGCATTAGGTGTTGCAGGACTGATTCTTTTAACAGGTACTGACCTTTCTGTTGGACGTATGGTTGGTATGGGTATGGTAACAGCAACCATCATCATGCATAATGGAATTAATACAGGTGGTGTATTTGGCCATATCTTTGACTTTACCGGTATCCCGGTTGCTGCAAGAGCAATTCTTGCATTGGCAGTCTGTATTGTACTTACAACAGCATTTTCTATGCTGGCAGGCTTCTTTATGGCGAAGTTCAAGATGCATCCGTTTATTTCAACCATGGCAAACATGCTGATTATTTTCGGACTTGTAACATATGCAACAAAAGGTGTTTCCTTCGGAGCTATTGATTCTGCAATCCCGGCTATGTTTATTCCGCAGATTGGAAAATTCCCGACAATTATCCTTTGGGCTGTTGTTGCAATTATCGTAGTATGGTTCATCTGGAATAAAACAACATTTGGTAAGAATCTGTATGCGGTTGGTGGAAATCCTGAAGCAGCAGCAGTTTCCGGTATATCTGTATTTAAAGTAACATTAGGAGCATTTATTCTGGCAGGTATCCTGTATGGATTTGGTTCCTGGCTGGAATGTAACAGAATGGTTGGTTCCGGTAGTGCAGCATATGGACAAGGATGGGATATGGATGCTATTGCAGCCTGCGTAGTTGGTGGTGTATCCTTTACCGGTGGTATTGGTAAGATTTCCGGAGTTGTAACTGGTGTACTTATCTTTACATCCCTTACATATTCCCTTACTATTCTGGGTATTGATACAAATCTTCAGTTTATTTTCGAAGGAATCATCATTTTGGCAGCAGTAACACTTGACTGTCTGAAATATGTACAGAAAAAATAAGTAATTCGTAATCAGAATCATTCACATATAATCACCATAGGCCGCCCGCTCATCGTCAGAGATGAATGGACGGCCTAAACAATATCAGGTATTCAGAAAAAGACATTTGTCTGATATAATAAGAGCAGGAGAAGAAAGAGCTGAACATGCTGAAAGAGGAACGTCATATGGAAAAGTATAAAGTGATTTTAGTTGATGATGAAATAGAAGCAATCCAGGCAATGGAACATAAGATGGACTGGGATGGACTGGGCTTTGAGGTGTCAGGCAGTGCAACCAATGGAGTGAAAGCCCTGGAACTGGTAGAAAATATACAGCCGGATGTTGTGATAACCGATATAAAAATGCCTTATATGAATGGCCTGGAACTGGCGCAGAAGTTAAATAATGATTATCCAAATATACATATTATTATTTTTACAGGATTTGATGAATTTGAATATGCCAAAGAGGCAGTACATCTGGAAATTGAAGAATATATGTTAAAGCCGGTAAATGCAGTTGAATTATCTGACTGCATGGAAAGACTGAAAGAGACTTTAAACCGGGAAAGAGAAGAAAAATTAAATGTTAAAAAACTGCAAAATTATTTCCAGGATGCACTTCCGGTGCTAAGGACGAATTTTTTTGTTTCGTTAATTGAAGGCAGGGTAAATGAGACAGAATATGAGAAATTTTTATCTGCTTATCAGATTCCACTGGAGGGACCCTATTATTGCAGCGTGGTATTTCATACTTCAGAGCACCATGTGCCGGAAGGAATGAATCCATTGTTGTTATCCATGTCTGTCGAGCATGAAATAAAGGAAAGGATTGCATCAGAACTCAACTGTCAGGAATTTATGTATCTTGGGAATACAGTTTTGATAGTATCGCTTGATTCAGAAGATAAGGCAACAGAACTGACAGATTTTTGCGATAGATTCTGCAGATGGGCGAACCGTGTGATTGGTGCAGTTGTAACGGCTGGTGTTGGAAGATATTGCGATAGTCTTTTGAATATCAGTAATTCTTATGAAGGTGCAAGAAAAGCAGTATCCTACCGGGTTCTTTATGGAACTGCAAGGGCTATAAATATTGCGGAAGTAGTTCCACGGGAGCAGACGGTAGCCGTACAGTCAGAAGATACAAAAATGCATGAGTTGTTTAAAACGATTTATCTTGGAAATGTAAAAGACATTGAGTCAGCAGTAGAGAGGGAAGTGGAAAAACTTCATAAAAGTGCTGCCACAGTAAATCAGTATCATTTATCAGTTATGGAGATGGTAGGTGCTTTTTACCGGTTCTGCGCCAATAATTTTATGGACTTTAATGATTTCTTTGAAGAAAAAGAAAATCTCTATGAAAAGGTGCCGGAACTGGATAAAGCAACTCTGATGAAGTGGATGAAAAAAGCAGCAGTGGCAATTAGTGAAAAGTTGAAAAGTGCAAGAAATAATACTTCAAGGCGGCTGATTACAGATGCAAAGAATGTTGTGGCAGAGCGTTATATGGAACCTGATTTTTCCCTGGATACGGTATGCTCAGTGCTTGGTGTATCCAATTCGTATTTTTCAACGATATTTAAAAAAGAAACCGGGAAATCCTTTATTACATATCTGACGGATTACCGGATGGATGTCGCAGTCAGGCTTATTGTAGAAACCAATGATAAAAGTTATGAAATTGGAGAAAAAGTAGGGTATCTGGACGCAAATTACTTCAGTTATGTGTTTAAAAAGAAATTTGGAGTATCTCCGTCAAAATACAGAAAATCACCAGAATAGGAATATGGATAGGTATGAATCAGAAAAAAAACAGAAAGAAAAAGCACGAAAAAAGGAATATAATTCAAAATATGATGCAGAATATTTCAGCCTGGATGGATATACAGTCACTGCTTATGACAGTTCTTTCTGCCCTGACCATTGTTACAACAATAGTTATGGGATTACTGATTTATAGCCGTTTTAAAATGTCAGTAAAAGAAACCGCAATTTCCAATGCAGAAAGCCGGATAGAGAGTACAGTGGATCAGGTAAATAATGAACTGCGGAATATGAGACAGATTTGTAATGCTGTTAATTATAATATCGTGCAGGAATATGATATTTCTGATCAGGAATTCAGCAGGCAGTTCAGTCTGTTGTATGAAGTAAATAATGATAAGCTGCAGAGTATGGCCCTTTATGACAGTGATGGGAAAATTATTGCAGCAGAACCAGTGGCTACCAGAGAAAAGAATCAGAAAGTAACAGAGCAGGACTGGTATAAAAGTGCTACAGATGAGATAGAAAATATACATATATCAACACCCCATATTCAGGATTTGTTTGGGAATGAGACATATCAATATAACTGGGTGGTGTCTTTAAGCAGCCTGGTGGATATGAATCATGGTGACACTCCGGACAGTGGAGTATTGCTGGTTGATATGAAGTACTCCATGATAGAAGAGGTTTTAGATAACCTGAATGAAGCAGCGGGAGAGACGTATTATTATTTATGTACAGATGATGGAGAAATTCTTTATCACCCAAGAAAAGCAGAAATAGACAGGGGATTTTTTACAGAAGATAGCAGTACAGCTGCTGGTTATGCAGATGGTACATATGAGATTTCTGTGAATGGGAAAAAAAGTAATATAGTAGTGAACAGTCTATCTTATACCGGATGGAAACTGGTAGGAGTTGTACCGGAGGGTGTGCAGACGGCAAGCATTAATAAGTTCCGGTATTATATAATTGCCACGGCAATTATTCTTCTGATGATGCTTTTTGTTGTGAATAAAATTATGGCAAAAAAGATTTCAAAACCGATTTTGAAATTGGATGAATCCGTAAAGTCTTATGAAACAGGAGAAAAGACTGAAATATATATAGGGGGGGCTTCGGAGATAAGGCATCTGGCATATTCTGTCCAGAATTCATATAAGCAGATAGAACAATTGATGGAAGAAATTATCCGGCAGCAGAATAAGCGGAGAAAAAGTGAAATGGATGCACTGCAAAGCCAGATTAATCCACATTTTCTTTATAATACACTGGAATCCATCACCTGGATGGTAGAGGCAAATAAGAATGAAGAAGCTGTTTTTATGATTTCGGAACTGGCAAAACTGCTTCGCATCAGTCTTTCAAAAGGAAAAACAGTGATAAGGATTTCGGAAGAATTACAACATAGCAAAAGTTATATGAACATACAGCAGATTCGTTATAAAGACCGTTTTCAGGTGGAATTTCTGATTGATAAAAACGTAGAGGAATGCTGTACTGTAAAACTGGTAGTACAGCCATTGCTTGAAAATGCGATTTATTATGGAGTAGGAAATATGGATGAAGATGAGGGCGGCAAAATTATTGTCCGCGGTGAGCAGAAAGGGAATGATATTTTCCTGTCAGTAGAGGACAATGGAATGGGCATGAGCCAGGAAGTGGTTGATAATCTTCTGACAAATAGTGAAAAAGTTCCAAAGCATGGTTCGGGAGTTGGGCTTATCAATGTGCATACCAGAATACAACTGATGTTTGGCAAAGAATATGGATTAAAAATTTACAGTGAGCCGGATGAAGGAACAAAGGTTGTAATACATATCCCGGCAATTCCTTATTCAGAGGAAAAACGTGGAGAACTTGAAAATCAGAACAGAAAAAGAGAGAGGGTAGAAGATGAAAAAAAATAAGATTACCTTTATCCTCACAGAACTGATGCTTATTGTACTGGCTGCATTTTTTATAATCAGGATTTTTTCAGATAATGAGTCTATGAAAAGAGTTGCGGTTATTGTGGAAGATTCCGGAGATAAGAGATGGGATGCATTGCTGAATGGGTTAAAACAGTCTGCGGAAAATAATAATCTGCATCTGATCATTTGTAATACAGATTTAATTGAAAGCATAGAGGATGAAGAAGAACTGATTAATGAACAACTGCAGAATAATGTAGATGCATTTGTAATCTGTCCGGCTCCGGGAAAAGAAACAAAGACTATGCTAAACTGGCTGCAGGGAGAGAGACCGTTTATACTGATTAATGAGGATACCTACGCAGAAGAGCCATCTGGTTATGCATCGGTAAAACCGGATAATTATAAGATTGGTCAGATGCTTGCGGAGCGGTTAATACAGGATGATGAAGAACAACTGGAGAATAAAAAAATCGGTGTCATTCTTGGAAAGGCAGAGACAGAGGAAAGTGTGGACAGAATTGCAGGGTTAAAAGATGGACTGGAGGGAAGTGGTTGTGAAATTTTCTGGGAGTACAATTATGCCAGGGGAAACCAGAACACCAGTGAGATTATTGCATCTAAGAAACAGGTGGATTATCTGGTAATTCTGGACAATTGGGCATTAGAAGAAGTGGGTGAGGCTGCAGAAGAAAATAAGTATCACGGTGCAAAGATTTATGGAGTTGGAAGCAGTGAAAAAGCAATTGTGTTATTAGATAATCAGAATATAGAATGTCTTGTCGTACCGGATGATTATGAGACGGGGTATAAGAGTATGAATGAGATTGCAAAAAAGCTAAGACATTCCTTTTACAAAATGAACAGTTGTGAAACAGAAGTCAGAATAATCAATAAAGAAGATTTGTATTCAAAAGATCTGGAAAGGTTTTTGTATTCATATGAGTAGAACAAGAAGAAGGACAATGGCGGTTACGGTAACACTGATAATACTGATAATACTGATACTGGTGCTGCCCGGATGCAATCAGAAGACAAAGCGGATAGAAAATACACTGAGGGTGAGTGTAGTTACCTATACGCATGATGACCCGTTTATCAACGCCACGGTGGATGAACTGAAGGAAGAGTTAAAGAAGCGGGAAACAGAAGAACGGAAGATTATAACATCTGTCAGAAGTGCAGATAATGATCAGAAAGCCCAGAATGAAATTGTCGAAGAAATGATAGATGCCGGGTGTGATATTTTATGTGTAAATCTGGTTGACCGAACGGATCCGACAACCGTTATCAGACTGGCAAGACAGCATGATATTCCTGTCATTTTCTTTAATAGAGAACCGGTTCCGGAGGATTTGTCGCAGTGGAATCAACTATACTATGTGGGATGTGAGGCAAAACAGTCCGGCGAGATGCAGGGAGAAATTGCAGCAGATTATATAAAGAATCATCCTGAGGTTGACAGGAATCAGGATGGGAGAATTCAGTATATTTTACTGGAGGGAGAGGCTGGACATCAGGATGCCATCAGTCGTACAGACAGTTCGGTAAAGACACTGATAGAACAGGGAATCAATCTGGAAAAACTGAGCTACCTGTTTGCAGACTGGAACAGGGGACAGGCGGAAAATAGAATGAATCAGATTATTAGTCAGTATGGGACCGAAGTGGAGATGGTTATTTCCAACAATGATGAAATGGCATTAGGGGCAATTGAAGCTTATAAAGATGCCGGTTATAATCGGCAGGAGTGGCCGATTATATTTGGCATTGACGGATTGGAAGATGCATTAGAGGCAATACAGAATGGAACCATGCAGGGAACCGTATATAATGACAAGGAAGACCAGGCTGAAGAAATGGCAAGGCTTGCAGTGGACATTTACGATGGAAAAAATCAGGAAGTACAAAGCCTGCAGGAAGAAAAATATTATGTATCCCAGTATCGTAAAGTTGACATCAGTAATGTTGAAGATTTTATAAAATAGTGACGAAGAGGAAATATTATGCAGGAAGATTCAAAGTGGCTGAATGATTTTTATCAGGAAGTTAATGCTGGAAAAAGAATGGAACTATGGCAGAAGCATGGGTGCACGGAACAGACAGAAGGAGACACTTTCCGGGAGCAGCTTTTATATGCACGATATGGAAAGAAGAAAAAGAAAGAGGATACCTTTATTGGTTATCTGATGCAGATGAAATATCTTTCGGAAAGTACCGGAGTAGATTTTTCGGGACAGCGGAAGAAACAGGCAGTTGAAATCATAAATGGGTTATATCTTCTGGATGTAGAGAATCGAAGCCGGGTGGAACAGGAGATACTTCAGGCAGAATTAAAGAATACGTTTCTTACATTTATGGATGTGAGTAAAAAGGGGAGAGGGTTCACCTCTTTAGTATTTGGAATGGGACAGCTGTCGGAGGAAGGAATTGCTAAAAAAATTGCAGAGCAGATAAGTGCAATTGCATTTACAATGCCACATAAATTTCAGATGGACAGGGAATTTGCAGTTTTGCAGAAAGCTGCGTTGGAAGCATTCCGGCAGCAATACCCTGAGCGGGAGCATTTTCTGATGAAATAGCTGCGGACTTCTATCGGACAATAGCTGCAAAGAGTGTAAAGAGCACGTTGGAACAATTATAAAAATGGTTTACAGAATCGCAGATGAGAAATCATCCGGTTGCATTCTAGCTTTCATTGGAGTATGATTGCGTTGGTATGGAACAGGTCAGTTCCTACGAATATAGATGCACAGGAGGAGAAAGACATCATGAAAATGAAAACCAGACAAATTACAGTTAGTGCAATTATGCTTGCAATCTGTATTGCAAGTCAGTTCTTTAAAAATTTAAGTGTATACATAACAGGACCAGTTATCAATGCAGCATTAATCTTAACTGTATTGTATGCGGGACTGGCATGCGGAATTATTTTAAGTATTATTACACCGGTTACTGCATTCTTTATTACCGGAAGCCCGGTAATGGCAGCCATTCCGGCAATGTTTCCATGCATTATGGCAGGAAATGCCATTCTGGTGCTTTGTGTAGCGTTGTTTAAGGGTAAGCTTGGTAGTAAAGCAGGATTCCCGGTTTCTATTGTAATCGGTTCTATCTTAAAAGGATTATTTATGGGAGTTGTAATTTCTCTTATTATCTTACCGAACATGCTACCGGAGAAAATGGCACCAATGTTAAAGGTATTGCAGCTTCAGTTCTCATTTACCCAGGTGGTTACCGCACTGATTGGTGGAGTGTATGCATTTATTATTGCGGCAGCATTAAGAAAGACTTCATTAGGCAAGCAGGATTAGTAGCTTGAAATGCTGCAAAAAAGCTGGGTGAGATAAATTTCTCATATTTTGAAACGGATGTAGACTGCACAGAATCTATCGTTTTCCTTATAGTGTTTTTATAATACGAAGAAAGGAAGGATAGATTTATGAAAATGAAACGTGCTTTAAAATGTATTGGTGCAGTGGCACTGGCAGCATCCCTGATGATGGTTCCGTCCATGATTCCGGTGCAGGCATCAAATGGACCATGCATGGAAGGAGAGTTTGCATTTGCCAATATTCAATTGAATGATACGGTTGTATTTTCCACCAATGAGAAAAATACAGTGGACGGAGCGTCTTATGACCAGACAAGCAATACGCTGACCTTAACCAATTATGACCATCCGGATGTTGCACTTTATACCAACATGATGGGAGACGATTTTAAATTGAATCTGGTAGGCAGTAATAAGCTGCAGAATCTTGGAATCTGGCATGGTGGCTGGGGAGGCTCCCTGACAATCTGCGGTTCCGGAAGCCTTACCGTCAATGAAAACAGAAAGAACCCGGATGGTATTGAATTATTTGCAGAAGGTGGCAAGTCGCTGCTGACGGTTTCCGGGGACAGTACAGTAACGGTATATCGTGGAACTGACGGATGTCCGTTTGGTTCATCCTGGAATTATACGTCATCACCGATTGTGGCAAAGGGACAGGTTAATGACATGAAGATTCAGGCAGAGCATCCTTTTGAAATGATTCAGGTATATGGTGGTTATTTTGGAACTGATATCAGTCCGGTCCAGAGTGATGTGTATACAAAAACCGGAGAAGAAGGCCGGTTTGTTATAACAGAAGTAACCGATATGTCCGGAAATAAGACCTACCGGATTGAAAAATTGCAGGAATGCACTACGCTGGGTGCAGAGGTAGCAATAACTGTAGAAGATAAGCTTACGGATATTTCGGCATATACAGCAAATGGAGAGATAGCAGCTTATTATTCCACTACGATGGCAAGTGGAGGAAGTGATGCCTGTCTGGTAAAGAAACAGGATACGGGAGACACCTTTATTTATAGAAGAACCTATTATGAGGCTGGTAATTCTTACCGGATTCTTTGTCCGATTCTTATGAGTTATACGGATTATAATACACAGGAAACCAGATATCTTATGGACGCAGCACATCCGGTTATGAAAGAGCTTGTAGAAAACATGGCGCTTGCGGAAGATACCTTACCGGCTGGTTATGAATTTGAAGGAAAAGAAGTAGAGAATGTTTACAATGTATATTCCGGGGCGGATGTGATTTCCTTTACACCGAAGCAGGTTGTAGTGAATGGCGTAGTGGATGTAACAGATGGAGATACCGCTATTTCCGACAATGGATTCCGGCAGATATTGGCAGAGAATCAGACAAAGGACATTGTTATCAAATCCAATGATGAGCTTTCCTTTACCTTTGGAAAAGGAACCATGTCAGCCGTTGATCATGTTTCCAGCTATGATTTTGGAGTAAAGATTGTAAAAGATTACAGTGAGCTGGGCACACTTCCAAGTGCAGTAAATAAGAATATTTTCATTGAACAGATTAAATATAATTATTCCGGTCAGCTTCCGGCAGAAGCACAGATTCGTATTTTTGTGGAAACCCGGTATGCCGGAAAGACATTATATTACAGCCGGTTATTTGACAATGGAACAATTTTAAATATTGATGCGGGAGTAGTAGATTCAGAAGGATATCTGACCGTAAAACAGAATCATTGCTCTACTTATCTTATTACCACAGAAAAGCTGGCAGATACGGCTGCCACAGGAAATGGTGGTACAACATCCGGAAATGGCGGTACAACTTCCGGAAGTGACAGTACAGCTTCCGGTGGTGCGGCTGGAACAGCAGCAAATGCATCAACAACAGCAAATAGCCAGCCAACCGTAAAGGCATCCGGTAAACCAAAGACAGGTGATAATTCTGCAATTGCAGTTTGTATGACATTGATTGCAGCAGGTTGTGGAGGAATGTTTGTTTTCAGAAGAAAGAAAGCAACTGAAAATGAATAATCAGAAATAAAAAAGAATAATCAGAATGGAATAAACAGAACAGAATAATTAGAACAGAAAGGACAGGCATTGTATCAGAGCCTGTCCTTTTATAATGCCGGGAATTTATAGCTCACCCGCAGAAAGCCGGCTGTCAAAAGAATTGTACAATCATCTTATTTGCCGTATAATAAAAAATAATATAGTAGAAAGAAGCGATAATATGCGCATACAACTTGCAGCTACCATTCGTAAATATGATAAGAAAAATCTTCCAAAGGATATTCTGGCCGGTATTATTATTATGGCAGTTTCCATTCCGATAGCTATGGGCTATGCACAGATTGCAGGACTTCCGGCAGTCTATGGTCTGTATGGTTCCATTTTCCCAATTCTGATATTTGCACTGTGTTCGACTTCACCACAGTTTATTTTTGGCGTAGATGCGGCACCGGCAGCCTTAATCGGTTCGGCACTGGTGGGACTTGGTATTGAGAGTGGAAGCAGTGAAGCAATTGCAGCAGTGCCGGTACTTACTTTCTTTGTGGCAGTCTGGTTATTGGCGTTTTATTTTATGAAAGCAGGAAAACTGGTGAACTATATTTCGGCACCGGTTATGGGTGGATTTATTACCGGAATCTGCACCACGATTATTCTGATGCAGGTACCAAAGTTAATGGGCGGTACCGCCGGCGTTGGAGAACTCATTGAGCTGGTGGAGCATATCGGGCAGACGAAGGTGAATCTGCCATCACTGATTTTAGGCGGTATTTCCCTTCTGATACTTCTTGTATCAAAGAAAGTAATGCCGAAATTTCCAATGGCAGTGCTTTTAATGGCAGCAGGAGCAGTAATGACAAAATTTTTTCCGGTGAGGGAATGGGGAATCCAGACGCTGTCTGCAGTAGAACCGGGACTTCCACAGTTTGTGATTCCGGATATCCGCATGCTTCCGATGAAAGAGGTAGTAACTATCAGCCTTTCGGTGGCAGTGGTCATTATGGCAGAAACGCTTCTGGCAGAAAATAATTTCGCACAGAAGAATGGATATCGAATGAATGATAATCAGGAAATTTTTGCATTCTCCATGGGAAATTTCCTGGCAGCATTTACAGGCTGCTGTCCTATTAATGGCTCTGTTTCAAGAACTGCAATGGGAGAACAGTATCAGAGTAAGACACAGCTGACCGGAATCATAGCCGGTTTATCCATGCTGGTATTGCTGCTTTGCGGAACCGGATTTATCGGCTATCTTCCGATTCCGATGCTGACGGCAATTGTAATTTCTGCATTACTTGGGGCAACGGAATTTGAGCTTGCTGCAAGATTGTTGAAGGTCAGCCGTACAGAATTCTTCATTTTCTTAGGAGCATTCTTTGGCGTGCTGATGCTTGGAACCATCAATGGCGTTTTGATTGGCATTATACTTTCCTTTACTGAGATGATTATCCGTACTGCCAAGCCATCAAGATGTTTTCTTGGAATCCAGCCGGGACATCGCCATTTCCGGGATTTAAAAGAAAGTCATCAGATACATGCGATAGAAGGCGTTCTGATATACCGGTTCAGCAGTAATCTCTTTTTTGCTAATGTGCAGATGTTAAAGCGGGACATTGAAGACAATATAAAAGAGGATACGAAGGCAGTCATTTTAGATGCCAGTGCTATCGGCTCCATGGACATTACAGCGGCGGATCAGTTGGAAATGCTGTATCAGGGTCTTAAGAAACGTGGTATCTGTTTTTATATTACAGAACATATTGCAGATTTGAATGAACAGATGCGAAAGCTTGGTCTGGGACACATCTTAGAAGAGGGCAGCGCAAGAAGAACAATACATATTGCTTTAAAGGATATGGGTTATGAACGTCCTTATCCGCTGGAGGGCGGTGTAGACAATAGACAGCGTAGTGCCTCAAGAAAGCGGGCGGATAACCGGGTGCAGGAATTTGTCTGGGCATTTGGTTCGGAAACTGAAGATGCTATAGAGCGGCAGATTGTGGCACAGATAGAACAGCTGAAAAAGACAGGAGATGTGGAAAAGCTGTTACATGGAAGCTGGTCCCATATGGAAGAACTGGACGAAGATGAGTGGCTGGAGCATTTAGAGGAACATTTGAAAGAGATTGTTAATATTTCCGGTAAAGATGAAAGAACGCTGGCTATGCGGTTAGAGGAACATCGACGGGAAGTACATGAGCGTATTGCAAAGGAACATCCGGAACTGGCAGAGCGCTTTAAAGAACGCCGGCATGCGTTAGACGAACATCTGAAGGAACGGAGACCGGAGGTTTATGCGCTGGTAGAGGACTTAAGGGAAAAACGGACTTCAGGAAAGATTTAATTAGGCAGAGACATCTTGTTTTTTCGACAAAATTTGCAGGAACCAGTCTGATAAGCTGAAACAGATTGGAAGGTATTATGCGGGATGAAAAAGGAAAAGCAGGAAAAAAAGGTTTTTACGGTATTAATTGTATGTATTGTGGTTATGGCTTTGATATTTGGATGGATGTCAAAAGACCTTGGGGGTTCAAACCAATACATTGATAAGAACAGCAAACAGAGTTTATCTGAACTGATGGAACAGATGGAGCGTGCTTACCGGAACCGTCTGGAGATTACTTATGAACAGATAGATTCTATTGAAAAATATATGTTCGGCGATGGGGAAAGGGAAGCAGAACTGAAAGATTACCAGAACTATTTTGACTCTATGGAAAGTAATATGGTGCGGGATATTGTCTTTGTCAATGATGAAGGTGAATATCTGTGCATGCGTGGACTGAATGGCAGAATACAGATGCAGGATGGATTGTCGGAATTATTTGGTGAGAATAAAGGAATTGCCCAGTACTGTACCTGGAAGGATGGAGAGGAAATCTTTATAATTGCAAAATCAGTAGATTCCTTTTTGGTCAATGGGGAAGAATATGAAGCAATTGCATTTCTCTTCCGACCACAGATTATTAACGATCTTTTTGTAACGTCTGCTTATAACGGACAGGCTAATATCTATGTCATGGATGAAAACGGAGAAGTGGCATACGCAAGCATTAATAATGAGCCGGGTGAAGTAACCATAAATTATAATCTGTTTGATAGTTACCATGAACAAAAGATTATGAATAAGAAAGATTATGAAAAAGTGAAGTCGGACTATGCAGAACGCAGCTCCGGGTGTATAACTCTGGAACGTAAAAATGAGTCCGACTATTTTTCGTATCGTGCATTAAAAGGAACACAGTATATGATAGCCTGTGAAGTGGACAGTACGATTGTGCAGAATGTACTGGCAGATTATCAGATTATGATGCTGCATATCTGGCTGACAGTGACCTGCATTATCATTGCAATGTTAGCAGCACTGGGTATCAGTATTCTATGGATTTATAATGAAAAGAATAAGGTAGCTTACGCGAGACGAAATGCAATGCAGCAGGCAGAAGCAGCAGAGAAGCTGGAAGAAGTCAATACTGCATTGGAAGAGACGGTGCAGTTTGCAAATACGGCAAAAGCAGAGGCAGAGCGTGCCAATGAAGCGAAAAGTGTATTTTTATCCAATATGAGCCATGATATGCGGACTCCTTTAAATGCGGTTATGGGACTGGCTACACTGATTTCAAGAGATGCTGAAAATTCGGATTGTGTCCGGGAATATGCAAGAAAACTGACTTATTCAGGGGAACATCTGCTTGGACTCATTAATGATGTCCTTGATATGTCGAAGATTGAGGCCGGTAAAACGGTCCTTAATATTACGAACACGAATATTGCTGAACTGGTGGAAGAACTGGATATGATCATCCGTTCACAGACCAGAGAGAAGAGGCAGGAATTCATGATTCATGTACATCGGATAGAAACAGAAGAAGTGGAAGCAGATAAATTACGTCTGAAGCAGATACTGCTGAACATTTTATCCAATGCAGTAAAATATACCCCAAAGGGCGGTAAGATAGTATTTGATATTACAGAAGTACCAAAGAAAAAGGGAAGCTTTGCACAGTATCAGTTCCGGATCAGTGATAATGGACAGGGGATGGGTGAAGAGTATCTTAAGAATCTTTTTGATCCATTCAGCCGGGAAGTGCAAAGCACTGTTAATCCGGTTTCCGGAACGGGTCTTGGAATGCCAATTGCCAAGAGCCTGGTGGAGTTAATGGGTGGAAGCATTCATGTGAAGAGTAAGCTTGGAAAAGGAACTATTTTTGAGGTGATTTTGAATTTCCGGAAAATAAAGTACCAGGAGAAGGTTAACTGGTGGAAACTGCAGAAGATAAGCCAGGTACTGGTGGTTGATGATGAGAGTGAATCAGGAAGATATATTATGGATACGCTGCATCCGTTTGGGATTGATGTGCAGACAGCAGATTCCGGCGAAATGGCGGTTCATATGGCAGAACAGATGGTAGAAACTGGAAAAACAAAGAGTTGGGATGTTGTAATTATAGACTGGAAGATGCCGGGAATGGATGGTGTTACTACAGCAGAAAAATTGCATCGGATTCTGGGAGAGAAAACAGTATTACTGCTTTTTGCCTATGATTGTAAGGAGATAGAAGAAGCAGCGGGTTATGCTGGAATTCAAAGTATTTTAAGCAAGCCGTTTTTTGTGACAAATTTTAAACGGTGCATCGAACAGGCAAGAAAAGAGCAGCAATTGCAGGGAAAAGGACAAGCAACAGAAAAAGAAAAAATGACATTAAAAGGAATGCGTTTTCTGATAGCAGATGATAATGATTTAAATGCAGAAATATTGGAAGAACTGTTAAAAATGGAAGGTGCAGACTGTGACCGGGCAGTAAATGGCAAGGAAGCAGTAGAAATGTTTGCAAGAGCGGAGGAAGGACGATATAATATTATTTTAATGGACATTAAGATGCCTGTTATGAATGGCTATGATGCAACGAAAGAGATCCGGAGACTTAAGAAGAAGGAAGCAGCGAAAATACCGATTTTTGCCATGACTGCCAATGCCTTTGCGGAAGATATCCGGACCTGTATGGAAGCAGGGATGGATGCACACATTGCCAAACCAGTGGATCTGGATTTATTGGAAGAAAACATCCGGATTTATATGCAGGCAAAAGCATAACAAAAGAAGAAGGGAACAGAAGAATGGGTATTTTTAAGAAACGTCTGACTGTAAATGAAGCAATCAATGCAGCGCATACTTCGGAAAATGCAATTATAATTGACTGCCGGGCAAAGGAAGATTACCAGAAAGGACATGTGGCAGGAACAAAGAATATTCCGCTGGACAAGATAACGGAAGACCGTATTTTGCGGAGATTCCCGGATAAGGAAAAATCTTTTTATATTATAGGAAGTTACAGCTACCGGTCCGAAAAGGCGGTAAAAGCATTTAAGAAATTAGGCTATAAGAATGCCATTTTCGGCGGTTATATGGAGGAACACCACGGAATTCTGGTGAAGTAAGCTTAATGATTAAAATTGTATAAAGTCTATAAAGAATAAGAAAAATGCAGAAAATGTTTGTGAAAAAACAGGAAATTTCTGCATTTTTTTAATACCAAAATATACAAATTGACGCAAGTGTACAAATTGCATAAAAAAACAACCAAAAAACTGGCAAAAATTGCAGAAGAATATGGAATATTTACACGAAAAAACAGCAAATGGTCAGACCTATTTTTGCAGAAAGAAAACGGTTGCGTTTGCATTTTTTTCTTGTTAGAATTTTAACGATTTAAAAATGCCTTAGAGCAGCAGAAGGAAGTGAGACAGATGGATGCTCTGGTAAATAGCCTGATGGAAGAATTGAACTGTGAAACGGTATTTACAATTCCGATTTTCGGAGGCGTTCCCATTTATGAATCCGTAGTAGTAACCTGGATTATCATGGCAGTAGTTATTGTGCTGTGCATACTCCTGACCAGGAACTTAAGTGTGGAACATCCGGGACGCAGACAGATTATTCTGGAAACGGCTGTAAACGGGTTGAATAACTTCTTCCGGGATACCATAGGCGAAAATGGAAAGCAGTATATTCCTTATCTTATGACGGTGGCAATCTATATTGGAATTGCCAACTTAATCGGTCTGCTGGGATTTAAACCACCGACCAAGGATATGAATGTTACTGCAGCATTGTCCCTGATGAGTATCATATTGATTGAGATGGCGGGTATCCGCAGGAAAGGAACGAAGGGCTGGCTTAAGAGTTTTGCAGAGCCGATGCCGGTAGTACTTCCAATCAATATTCTGGAGGTCTTTATCAAACCATTGTCGCTGTGTATGCGACTTTTTGGAAATGTATTAGGTTCATTTGTCATTATGGAATTGCTGAAAATGGTAGTACCGGCAATTCTGCCAGCAGTATTTAGCTGTTATTTTGACATTTTTGACGGATTGATTCAGGCATATGTATTCGTATTTCTGACCGCATTGTTCGTCAAAGAAGCAACCGAATAGGGAAGAAAAAACAAAAAGAGAAACAAAAAAGTAGAAAAGAAAAGGAGTGCATATTATGTCATCAACATTATTAGTAGCAATCGGAGCAGGTATCGCAGTATTAACAGGTATTGGAGCAGGACTTGGAATTGGAAAAGCAACATCATCCGCAGTAGATGCAATTGCAAGACAGCCGGAAGCAGAGAGCAAAATCAGCAAATCACTTCTTCTTGGATGTGCATTGGCAGAGGCAACTGCTATTTACGGATTCGTTATCGCATTGTTAATCATCCTCTTCTTAAAATAATAAAGAAAGATTATAGAAAGGCAGGTACGGGAAATGCTTAGCATTAATTTTTGGAATATTTTATGGACCGTTGTAAATCTGCTGGTATTATATGTAGTCTTTCGTAAATTTCTTTATCAGAGAGTCATGAATGTGATTGAGGCAAGAGAAGAAATGGTAAAGAAGCAGTTCGACGATGCAAAGAAAAGCGAAGAAGATGCCAGAAAATTAAAGGCAGATTATGAAGAACGCTTATCGGATGCAAGAACGGAGGCAGACCAGATTATTATTGATGCCAGAGCAAGAGCAGAAGAAGAGCATGCACGCTCGGTAGAGAAGACCCGGGAAGAGACTGAGCATATGTTAGAAAAAGCCAAGGAAGATATTGCAAACGAGCAGGAAAAGGCACAGCAGGCAGCTCAGGCTGAGATTGCCAAACTGGCAGTTATCGCTGCACGGAAAATTATGAAAACAGGTGATGCTCATGACACAGGAAGCAGTAAATAACGCAAAGGTATTGTATCGGCTGGGTGCCACAAGACAGGAGGCAGATGAACTCCGGGAGCTTTATGAGCTTACACCGGAACTGCTTAAGGTTCTCACAAGTCCGGTGATTTCCATACATAAGAAGGATGCCGTGATAGAGAAAATTTATCAGGATGCCGGATTATCCAAGGTGCTTGTGAACTATACCAAGATGATGTGCAGACTGGGTTATATCGGAGAAATAGAGGATATCCTGGATGCATTTTATCTCTATTGGGACAGACAGAATCATATCCTGCGTGCAGAACTGACCTGTGCAGGCACACCACAGCCGGAAGAAGAAGCAGAGGCAAGAAAGATTCTTGCAGAGAAATATCCCGACTGTGAGATTGTTCTGACAGAAAAGGAAGATGAGAATCTCTTAGGCGGATACATCATTAAGGTTCATCATAAAGAATATGACAGAAGCTATGAAGGCCGCTTACGTCAGTTGGAAAGAAAATTAACAGGGAGGTGAAGGCTGTGGGCGCAATTAGTGCTGCAGACATAATCTCGATTATCCAGAGCGAGATAGAAGAATTTGACTGGGATGAATCCAGTCGTGAGACCGGTTCCGTAATCTGGGTTGGTGATGGAATTGCAACCATTTACGGAATTGACCATGCAATGTATGGTGAAATTGTTGTATTTGATAACGGTGTCAAAGGAATGGTACAGGATATCAGACAGAATGAAATCGGTGTTATTTTATTCGGCCGTGATACCGGAATCAAAGAAGGAACCAAAGTGGTTCGTACCAGGAAAAAAGCCGGAATCCCGGTAGGGGAAGGCTTTGTTGGAAGAATTATCAATGCATTAGGTGAGCCGATTGATGGAAAGGGCGAGATTAAGGAAGATGATTATCGTCCAATCGAAGAGGAAGCACCGGGCATTGTAGAACGTAAATCAGTAAATACACCAATGGAAACAGGAATCTTGTCCATTGACTCCATGTTCCCAATTGGTAGAGGACAGCGAGAGTTAATTATCGGAGACCGTCAGACCGGAAAGACCTCCATTGCAACAGATACCATCATTAACCAGAAAGGCAAAGGAGTAATCTGTATCTATGTTGCCATTGGACAGAAGGCGTCCAGTGTAGCAAAAATCGTATCTACACTGACCAAGCATGATGCAATGGATTATTCCATTGTGGTTTCCTCAACTGCAAGTGATCCTGCATCCATGCAGTACATCGCACCATATGCAGGAACTGCAATGGCAGAGTACTTTATGCATCAGGGAAAAGATGTGTTAATCGTATATGATGATTTATCCAAACATGCGGTAGCATATCGTGCAATCTCTCTGCTGTTAGAGCGTTCTCCGGGACGTGAAGCTTATCCTGGTGACGTATTCTACTTACATTCCAGATTGTTAGAGCGTTCCAGCCGTTTAAGTGATGAATTGGGCGGAGGCTCCATTACCGCACTGCCAATCATTGAGACACAGGCAGGAGACGTATCCGCATATATTCCGACCAACGTCATTTCCATTACAGACGGACAGATTTTCTTAGAGAGTAACCTTTTCTTCTCAGGTATGCGTCCGGCAGTCAACGTTGGTTTGTCCGTATCCCGTGTCGGTGGTGCTGCACAGACCAAGGCAATGAAGAAGGCATCCGGAAGTATCCGTATCGACCTGGCACAGTATCGTGAGATGGAAGTATTTACCCAGTTTGCATCGGACCTTGATGATATGACCAAGGCACAGTTACAGCATGGAAAAGCATTGATGGAGCTTTTAAAACAGCCACTCTGCCATCCGCTTTCCCTGCATGAGCAGGTAGAGACACTGTGTATGGCAAACCATGGTGTATTTGATAAAGTAGAAACAAAGAATGTAAAACAGTATCAGAATGAGATTCTTGAATATATGGATTTGAAGCATCCGGAAATCGGCAGGGAAATCGAAGAAACCAAAGTGCTTTCCGATGAACTGACCGATAAGATTGTTGCGGCTGCAAAAGAATTCGAAGACAGTAGAAATCAATAGGAATGAGCAGGTGTTGTTATGGCAAATGCAAAGGAAATTCAGGATCGGATGAAGAGTATCAATGATACATTGAAGATTACCAATGCAATGTATATGATTTCTTCTTCGAAGCTGAAGAAATCAAAGAAAATGCTTTCTGACACGGAACCTTATTTCTTTACCCTGCAGTCGGAAATGAGCAGAATCTTAAGACATCTTCCGGATATTGAGGACATTTATTTTAAGACCAACGAAGAGAAAAAGCCGGAAGAACGGATGGTAGGCTATATTGTTATTACGGCAGATAAGGGTCTGGCAGGCTCCTATAACCATAATGTATTAAAGCTTGCAGAGGAGCATTTGAAAGCACATAAAAATAACAAACTGTTTGTATTAGGTGAGTTAGGCCGTCACTATTTTGAACAGCGTGGAATTGAGATTGATAAGCAGTTCCACTATACCGTACAGAATCCGACACTGAACCGTGCAAGAAATATTGCAGAGGAACTTCTGGAACTGTACCGGAAAGAAGAGTTAGACGAAGTCTATATCATCTATACCAGCATGGTCAATGCGATTCAGGAGGAGACACAGATCAGACAGCTGCTCCCACTGAAGAAAGCAAGTTTTAACGTGAAACTGCCTGCAGATATTCCGATGGAGGAACTGGCATTGAAACCATCTCCGGAGGCGGTGATGGATCGAATTGTACCGGATTATGTAGTTGGTTTCATCTATGGAGCGTTAGTTGAGTCTTATTCCTGCGAGCAGAACGCAAGAATGATGGCAATGGAGGCAGCAACCAAAAGTGCCAAAGACATGCTCCATGAGCTGGATATCTTATATAATCGTGCAAGACAGGCAGCAATTACCCAGGAAATAACCGAGGTCATTGCAGGAGCGAAAGCTCAGAAACGGAAAAAGAGGCAGTGATAAGGAGGCTTTTTCATGAAGACAGGAAAAATCATACAGGTGTTAGGCCCGGTAGTGGATGTCTCATTTGAAGACGAAGAATTGCCGGCAATCAAAGACGCCCTTGAAGTGAAAAACGGCGATAAGAAGTGCATCATGGAAGTGGCACAGCATATCGGAAATCATACGGTACGTTGTATTATGTTAGCTTCCAGTGAGGGACTTTGCCGTGATATGGAAGTAACCGCTACAGGAAGCGGAATTAAAACTCCGGTCGGTGAGCAGACACTGGGAAGACTGTTCAACGTATTAGGAGAAGCAATCGATGGTGGCGAACCATTGAAGGATGCACCGGAATGGGTCATTCATCGTGAACCACCGGCATTTGAAGACCAGAATCCGGCAGAAGAAATCTTAGAGACCGGTATTAAAGTTATCGACCTTTTGGCACCATATGCAAAAGGTGGTAAGATTGGATTGTTCGGTGGAGCCGGAGTAGGTAAAACCGTATTGATTCAGGAGTTAATCAGTAATATTGCAACAGAGCATGGTGGATATTCTATTTTCACCGGTGTTGGAGAACGTTCCCGTGAGGGTAATGACCTCTGGACAGAAATGAAGGAATCCGGTGTATTAGAGAAGACGGCCTTAGTGTTCGGTCAGATGAACGAGCCGCCTGGAGCACGTATGCGTGTGGCTGAGACCGGACTTACCATGGCAGAATATTTCCGTGATGAGAAACACCAGAATGTGCTTCTTTTCATCGACAATATTTTCCGTTTCACCCAGGCAGGTTCTGAGGTATCTGCATTGTTAGGACGTATGCCTTCCGCAGTAGGATATCAGCCGACACTGGCAACTGAAATGGGTGAATTGCAGGAGCGTATTGCATCTACAAAGAACGGTTCTGTTACATCCGTTCAGGCAGTCTATGTACCGGCAGACGATTTAACTGACCCGGCACCGGCTACTACTTTCGCACATCTGGATGCGACCACCGTACTTTCCAGAAAGATTGTAGAGCAGGGTATTTATCCGGCAGTAGACCCGCTGGAATCTACATCCCGTATCTTAGAGGCAGACATTGTTGGAGAAGAACATTATCAGGTTGCCCGGAAAGTACAGGAGATTCTGCAGAAATACAAAGAGTTACAGGATATCATCGCAATTCTTGGTATGGAAGAGCTGGCAGACGAGGATAAGTTACTGGTATATCGAGCAAGAAAGATTCAGAAGTTCTTATCACAGCCGTTCCATGTAGCTGAGAACTTTACCGGTGTAAAGGGTGTTTACGTTCCATTAGCTGAAACCATTCGTGGATTCAAGGCAATCATTGATGGTGATATGGATCAGTATCCGGAAAATGCATTCTTCAACGTAGGAACAGTAGAAGATGTCATTCGTAAAGCAGAAGAGATGGAACACCAGAATGCATAGAAGCTATCATCTTTAGAATAGAGGTACAGGTATGGCAGGAAATACATTTTATTTAAAAATAATTGCAGCAAACCGGGTATTCTATGCCGGCAGATGCCGTTCTCTGATTGTTCCGGAATATGACGGACAGAAAGAGATTTTAGCACACCATGAAGATATGGTCATTGCCATTGATGAGGGTGAAATGCGTTTTCAGCCGGAAGGTACTGCAAATTGGGAATATGCAGTAGTTGGCATGGGTTTTGTGGAAATCGTCAACAACCGTGTGACGCTTCTGGTAGAAACTGCAGAGCATCCGGAAGAGATTGACGTTGCCCGTGCCAGAGAAGCAAAAGAACGTGCCGAGGAGCAGATGCGGCAGAAGCAGAGCATCCAGGAATACTATCATTCCAGAGCATCCTTATCCCGTGCCCTGACTCGGCTGAAGGCAACCAGCAAGTACCAGTAAGCAACAGGAAAGTTGTGGTATGCTGTGATAGTGTTATAAATGAAGATATAATATAGATAGAACCGGAAATAGAATTAGAACTAGAAATAAGATTATAGCAGGAAACCCGCAGATTATCTGTTTGAAAACAGGTGGTCTGCGGGTTTCTTGAGCTGCCGGTGGCAGGTTCTATATAGGTTTGACGAGTGCCAGTAGTGTTGCCGGATGTCTGTAGTGTTGCTGGATGTCTGTAGGTTTGCCGGCGTCTGTAAATTTGCCGGTATTATAAGGATTTATAGGCATCCGCATTAAGCAGCAACTGGTATAGTGCCTCCTGTTCTTTGTAGGTTTTCTTACAGAGAAAATGATAGCATTCTAATGGAATATCAGTGGCGGCATCAGAGGATTTTCCAATCTGTTCCACTAATTTTGAAATAGGAACATTTAAAGCTCCTGCAATCTTTTCGATACTTTCTAAAGTGGCATTTTTTTCGCCACGTTCCAACTGACCAATGTAGGTAGGATGACAACCTGATAATTCTGCAAGCTTTTCCTGGCTTAAATGAAGAGAAAGTCTGTAATTTCGAATTCTTTGTCCAACTGATTTTGCAATTTCGCTCATAGTAATCATCCATCCTTTTTAATCTATACTATAAGCAATAAGTGACGTATTCCACAGACTATTGACACAATACAATAGAAAACATATACTATAAGTATTAAAACAAAAGTGAAATATATTTATAGTATCTCACAAAAGAATAAGGGAGGAATTTAGAATGGAATATCCAAAGAGAAAATGTATAAAATCAGTCATCATAACAGGCTTGGTCTTGGCAGTAAGTTTTGCTTTAGGCGGATGTGGAGAAAAGAGCGCGGCGGATGCCGAAACGGAAACTGCAGCTATAGCTGCAACTGAAACAGAATACACGATGCCAACGGAAAAAGAAGCAGCAGTAGCAGAAACAGAAGTGGCAACAGAGACAGAGGAGCCGGTGCTGTTTCGGATTCGGATTTCTTATGGGGATGGCGATGGAATAAATTTAGCTGCTCTGCCAAGTGCAAAAGAATGTGGAAAATTACTATGGGTGGATAATGGAACAGAATTTGACGTTTATGGGGTGCGAGTAAATGAGGATGAAAATAAGACTTTCTATGTTGTGAAATTAGAAGATGGAACTAAAATGTATGCATGGGATAAGGTAGTACAAGTGATAGAATAAAAGAAATAAATATTGCTGATTTAGATATAAATACCGCCAGATAACAGATGTATAGTTATCTGGCGATTTCAGTTATCAAGTATCCGTAAGAAACTGCCAGTGGCAGGTTCTATAGGTATCAAATATTTATGTAATATAAAGGTTATTTCATGAGTGCAGTAACATCCTCCAAAGGAAGATTACAAAGTTCTGCTATTTCCGTTGCATCAAATTTTCCGGTATTCAATAGACGAAGGGCAGTATCGGTAGAAGCCTGTTTCTGTCCCTGCTTAATGCCTTGTTTTAATCCCTGCTCAACACCGGCGTCAAATTCGGTTTTTCTCAGTTTTTTCTCTTCTTCAACTTTATCGTATTCAAAAATACTCATAGCAATTACCTCCGCCTGATTCTTCCTAAGAAAATCTGCCAGAATATTTTCCTGAATGCATTCGGTGACAGCCTTTTTGTACGGCATCATCCCAAGGCATCTGTTCGGTAAAAGAACGAACCTTTGCGACATAAATGGAATATCTGGCAATAGGATGTTAGTGAAAAATTGAAACAAAGTTATTTCATGAGTGCAGTAACATCCTCCAAAGGAAGATTACAAAGTTCAGCTATTTCTTTCGTATCAAATTTTCCTGTTTTTAAAAGGCGAAGGGCAGTATCGGTAGAAGCCTGTTTCTGCCCAAGGGTAACACCCTGTTCAACGCCTTGTTTTAATCCCTGTTCAACACCGGCGTCAAATTCGGCTTTTCTCAGTTTTTTCTCTTCTTCAACTTTATCGTATTCAAAAATACTCATAGCAATTACCTCCGCCTGATTCTTCCTAAGAAAATCTGCCAGAATATTTTCCTGAATGCATTCGGTGACAGCCTTTTGCACGGCATCATCCAAAGGCATCTGTTCTGTAAAGGAACGAACCTTTGCAACATAAATGGAATATTCCTTTAATATCTGGCAATGGGACATTAACTCGGTGTTGTGTCCTGCGTTTACATTGAATGTAGTAACAATAAGTTCTAACGATGGATTGTCAGTTACATGATAAAAAGCATCTGACAAACGGCTGGTATAGCAGTCATCTATCGGTGTGCTTCCATTATAAAATACAATAAAATGGGGATTTGGAATTTTTTGTAGTGCAGAAGAATACAGGGATTTCTTATCCACAAGCTTCTGGTATTCCGCTGCGATGTAGAATAAATCCCGAAGCGGAATATTTGGATTCATTGTGGACTGATGCTCGTATAGATAAAGATTCATGTCCAGAATAAAAGCCAGATCGTTCTTCATTCCCATGTAAATGGCATTTTCCAGGGTTACAATTTCGAGGGCACCGGAATCCGTGTAATGACTGTTATTAATTGCATTGTAAAGGGATAATAGTGCTTCCTTATCCGAAAACAGCATCCGGAAAACAGTGTCCTTAAATTTGCGGTTCGCCACCGGTGTGCGTTTCGTTGTTTCATTTGCTTCATGTGCTTTTCCTGTCATAAGCAAGTCCTCCTTGTGTGTGGCAGGAGGATAAGCAGCAATAGAAAATAAATATCATATCCAGTGGCAAAAGATTACCTGCTATCGAATAATGGTAGTTATTTCCATACTGTATCGCTCCTGCTTTTTAGTTAAATAGTGAATCAAAAGCATAGATAGATACAGAAATGCTGGGTTCTATGCAGAACCGGATTTGAACTATAGAAAGTGCCATATAGATTGTATAATATATGCTTTTTCACATTTTAACATAGGAAGAGGGCAGGAGCAAGATAGAAAAATTATTCCGCGTCCATTTCCGCCTTAATTTCATCTTCGGTTGCCGCCATTGCCTGTAAAGTCATGGTAAGCAGTTTCTCTAAATCCCAGCCAAGCTGAGCGGCACCGCGCTCGATGACCTCGCGGGAACATCCGGCAGCAAAGCCTTTGCTTTTATATTTCTTCTTTAGGGATTTTAATTCCATATCTTTCGTGCTTTTGGACGGACGCATCAGTGCGGCTGCCCAGATAAGACCGGTTAATTCGTCTGCAGCAAATAAGACCTTTTCCATTTCGTGAAGCGGTTCCACATCAATGGTTGTGCCACATTCTACGGTAATGCCGTAGCCGTGGGAACAGACCGCATGAATAATGTCATCCGAAACGCCGCCATCCTTTAACAATTCCGGAGCCTTAAGACAATGCTCGGCAGGATATAATTCGAAGTCGATATCGTGAAGCAGTCCCACGATACCCCAGTATTCAGCATCCTCGCCATAGCCTAATTCATTGGCATACCATTTCATAACAGCTTCAACCGTAAGCGCATGCTGAATATGAAAAGGGTCTTTGTTATATTTTTTCAGTAATGCCAAAGCATCATTTCTTGCAATGTGTTCCATTTTTTCGACCTTCTTTCTTTTGTCAGTTCAGTAAAAATATACACCGGATAAAATAAATGTGCAAATCAAATTTGTGTGGAAAAAGGGCATTTTTTTGCATATAGCATCATTATCGAAAGAACTGCTACAGGGATTGTTAAGAGGAAAGCTTGGTTTCAACGGAATGATTACTACAGATGTCACCAATATGGTAGGCTTTGGCTGTGCCGGAAGACGTAAAGAGCTGCTTCCGAAATCCATCAATGCAGGCTGTGACATGCTTTTATTTACGAAGAATCTGAAAGAGGATTACGAGACTGTTTTAGAGGCAGTTAAGAGTGGCATAATTTCAGAAGAACGTCTGAATGAGGCGGTTACTTATATTTTGGCAACAAAAGCATCTTTGAAGCTGCATGAGAAACAGAAATCGCATACTCTGATTCCGGATGAGTCCGCCCTTGATATTTTGCGTTGTAAGAAGCATATTGACATGGCATATCAGGTATCCGATAAAGCAATTACACTGGTAAAGGATGAGCAGAATCTTCTGCCACTTTCTAAGGATAAATATAAGAAGGTACTGACCATCGTATTAGGAGATGCCATCAGTGCCAGCGGAAAACCGACAGTGGGAGACCACCAATCGGATATAATGCACCTTGAAGAGAACCAAAAAGAAATCCTTTTACTGGTACAAAAAAGTAATCGAAAGTAACGGAGCAATTCTAAGATAAACGGCTGTTATTATCTTAAAAAATATTGCATATTTATGAAAAAATAGGAAAAAAAGTAAAAAAAACCACTTGTTCTATCGGAAAACCTGTTTTATAATAGAGAGAAAAATGAACAGGCAATACGGAGGAAGAAGTAGAAATGAGCAAGAAACTGATTATCGTAACATCACCGCCGGCTTGCGGGAAAACATATATTTCAAAAGAACTGGCAAAGAGATTAAATCATATTGTATATCTGGATAAGGATACTTTAATTACATTATCCAAACAGATTTTTGTAGTGGCTGGACAGCCATATAATAGAAGCAGTGATTTCTTTGAGAAGAACATTCGTGATTATGAATATGAATGTGTCGTAAATCTGGCACTGGAGGCATTGGAGTATGAAGATCTGGTTCTTATCAATGCACCATTTACAAGAGAAATCCGTGATATGGAATATATCAAAGGTCTGAAAGCCCAGCTGGCAAAGAAAGATGCTACATTAGTAACAATCTGGGTACAGACAGATCCGGAAATCGTTCATGAGAGAATGATTACCAGAGCATCTGACCGTGATGATTGGAAGTTAGAGCACTGGGATGAATATATTGCATCCTGTAACTTTGAGATTCCGGAAGATCTGCATGATCCGAATGTAAAAGATGATTTACTGATTTTCAATAACAACAATGATGAAGAGTTTGAAAAGTCCATGAAAGAGATTACTGGAATCTTAAATGAGACTATCAATCAGGACTAATTACATAGTTTAAAAGTGGAATCCCGGGCAAAATGCTTCTTATGGGAAGAGAAGTATTTTGCCCGGGGATTTTTTACTTTACAGGAAATTGCTTTCCTGTAAAGTAAAAAATGCTCCGCGAGGATGCGCACTGCGGCGTATAAGGTAGATGTCGCAAGCGACCGCCGCAGGCGCGAGAATGTGCCAAGGCACATTCTTTTTTATAACAGAATGTGGAGAACTTTTTGTATTTGTGCTATGATGTGGATATGTGGAGCATATATGGAATGGATATCCGGCTGTTAAAAGAGCATCCGGAATATAAAGAACAAATAAAATTGCTTCCCACACGTTGGGAGAAGGTAAATAAAATAAAAAAAGAAGAGGACAGACTGCGGAGTATTGCTGCAGGCATCCTGCTTTCCTATGGGTTACGGGAAAATGGCATAGATTTAGATGCCTGTCAGCTTATAATGGGAACCCATGGCAAGCCGCAGGTGGCAGGCTGTGAGGGACTGCATTTTAATCTGTCTCACACAGGAAACTATGCAGTGGCGGTATTTTCTGATGCACCGGTTGGAATTGATATCGAACACCGGAGAGCATTAAAGCAGACGCTTTTGGACAAGTGCTTCACAAAGGACGAGCAGGCATGGATACAAAGCCAGCCGGATAAAGAAATGGCATTTGTACGCCTCTGGACAGCCAAGGAAAGCTATGTAAAATGGAGTGGCGAAGGAATTACCTTTCCCTTAAAGAGCATTGCAGTTCACCGGAGGGAGAATGGCATCGCATCTTATCCGAAGAAAGATGGCATCGCATTTTACCGGGAAGGCATCCAGCAGCCGGTAAGCTTCGCAGAGTATGATGGGATACCGGATTACCACATCTGCGTGTGCACTGCTTCTGAAAAAGAAAATGCAGCAGAAATTATATGGCTACAAGAAGACAGCTTCTCATGAGCAATGTCAGCGCATGATTTACATTTGCTGTCTGCTAATTATGGGGCGGGGGAAGTGACAGAAAGGTAGAAGAAGGATGAAAAAATATAACACTGTTATCTTTGACTTGGATGGAACCTTATTAAACACATTAAAGGATTTGACTGATGCAACCAATTATGCATTGGAAAAATATGGACAGCCACAGCACAGTATAGAGGATGTCCGGAAATTTGTCGGAAATGGCATCCGCAAGCTGATTGAGCGTGCGTTAGAGGGCGGAGAGGAAAATCCGGAATTTGAGCATGTATTTGCAGCTTTTAAAGAATATTATGGTGAGCATTGTAATGATACCACCTGTCTTTATCCGGGCGTGGAAGAAATAATTACTTCCTTAAAGGGACAGGGCTATCGCCTTGCAATTGTTTCAAATAAAGCGGATTTTGCAGTAAAGGAATTACAGCAGATTTATTTTAAAGGAAAGATTGAAGTTGCCATTGGAGAAAAAGATGGCATTCGTAAGAAACCCGCACCTGACACTGTTATGCAGGCGTTAAAGGAGCTTGGAAGCAGCAGGGAAGAAGCGGTCTATGTAGGCGATTCTGATGTGGACATTGCAACAGCAGCAAATTCCGGTATGCCATGTATCAGTGTGACCTGGGGATTCCGGGATGTTCCATTTTTAAAGGAGCATGGAGCAACACATCTGGCAGCTAGTGCTGAAGAATTGTATGCAATTTTAGATGAATTCAATGCGTAAAAAGGAGAATGGCAAATGGAAATTATCCGACAGATGCAGGAGCGGAAGGACTTGACGGAACGGGAAAGAAATATTCGTGATTATCTGATGGAACATCCGGAGGCTGTCATTTCCATGACAGCAAAGCAGTTAGGGGAAGTTTCTTATAGCAGTACTGCTGCTGTAAGCCGCTTTTGCCGGAAAATCGGCTGTCAGGATTATGGAGAATTCCGGCTGCGTTTCCTAAGTGAATTGCAGAGTACGGAGGGTGGACAGGAGACGACCACAGAGCATTTTGTAATACAGCAGCAGGAAAATGCCATGACCATTATGAATAAGATTGCGGACATTGACACCCTTGCCGTTGAAAAGACAAAGCGTCTTCTTACGATTGATCAGCTGGCGCGGGTGGGAAAAATGGTGCATGAGGCCAAGTACATTGATTTCTATGCCTTTGATATGAATATACATCTGGCACGCTACGGCTGCAGTCAGTTTTTCCATTGCGATAAGGTGGCAAATACTTATGCGGAAGATAATATACAAAGGATGATGGCATTGCAGAATAATGAAAATCATCTGTCCATCATGATTAGTCATACCGGAAATAATAAGAAGCTGGTGGAACTGGTAAGGGATTTACATCGGGCAAAAGCAAAAACCATTCTGATTACATCCCAGGGCAAAAGCAGGATGAAAACATATGTGGATGAGGTTCTGCTGACACCAAGAACACTGACAGAGTGTGGAAGTATCCGGATGGAAGGACTGTGGACAGTGGCATTTTCCGCAGCAACAAAATACCTTCTGGATGTTATGTTTGCAATGGAATTTTCTGCCGGTTATGATGAAAATATAAAACTGAGCAAGCAATATTATGAGATTGGTGTAAAGAACCTGTGTGATACAGAAAAATCATAGCAATAAAATGAAACAAAATTTCAAGATTTTATTCATAAGAGCCGATTCTTTTGAAACGATCATTCAAAATCCGTCACACTTGTTGCAGAGAACAGAAAACATGTTATCCTTGAACTGTAAGGAAGACATCGCCATATGTCCCTTGCATTTATAGCATGTTGGAGCCCGGAAAATAAATTCCGGGCTCCGTTAAAAAAGGAGTGACGCATATGAAATTAAAGAAGAAAATGAAACGAATGTTAGAAGCAAATCTGATGAATGTAATACTTGCAACAGAGCAACAGGGATTAAAGAAACTGATGATTCATTTCTTAGAGACTTTATAACTAGAATTTTGATAACTGCAATATTACATTTATAAAATAAAAATATTATCAGGAGGGAGACGCATATGAGTATAACAGTAAATCTTTATTACACCGGTGAAAATGGAAATGCATTAAAGTTTGCCCGGGAGATGGAAAGCAGCGGAACGGCAGATGCAATCCGCCGGGAAGAGGGCAATTTAAGGTATGAATATTTTATACCGATGCAGGATGAGAAAACGGTGCTTTTAATAGACAGTTGGGAGAACCAACAGGCATTAGATGTGCACCATGCGTCTCCGATGATGCAGACCATTGCGGCATTGCGGGATAAATATGATCTTCATATGAGAGTAGAACGTTACGTATCGGACGATGAAACCACGCAGGATGATAAATTCATTCGAAAATAAGCAGTATATCTATGATGGCAATGACCGGAATATTCTTGCCAGATATTGTAAAGGAAAATTTGTAGCAAAACCATTTGCATAGCAGACATTGCATAGAATACGAAAGAAGACACGAGGTATGTTCAGACAAACAACAGTTGGTTGAAACATACTTCGTGTCTTTTACGTTGCTAAGAAGCTATAAAGCTATAAAGCACTGTCTATGACAGAACCTGCATGTAGAAAGTTTATCCGTGCAGTCCGGTATACAACTGATAATATTTACCCTTCTGGGCAATTAGTTCGTCGTGGCTGCCCCGTTCAATAATGCGACCCTGCTCTAATACCATGATACAGTCACTGTTCTTAACAGTGGAGAGACGGTGGGCAATGACAAAGGTTGTTCTGCCTGCCATCAGTTTATCCATACCATCCTGAACGATACGCTCGGTTCTGGTATCGATGGAGCTGGTTGCTTCGTCAAGAATCAGTACCGGAGGATTGGCAACAGCTGCACGGGCGATGGCAAGTAACTGACGCTGTCCCTGGCTTAAGTTGGCACCATCACCGGTCAGCATGGTATTGTAACCATCCGGAAGATGGCGGATAAAGGAATCAGCATTGGCAAGCTTTGCAGCAGCGATAACTTCATCGTCGGTAGCATCCAGTTTACCGTAGCGGATATTTTCCATTACGCTGGCGGTAAAGAGGTGGGTATCCTGTAATACGATGCCAAGAGAGTGTCTTAAGTCAGCTTTCTTAATCTTGTTGATATTGATACCGTCATAACGGATTTTACCATCCTGGATATCATAGAAACGGTTAATCAGGTTCGTAATGGTGGTCTTACCAGCACCGGTAGAACCGACAAAAGCAATTTTCTGACCGGGAGTAGCAAATAATTTTACATTGTGTAAGACAATCTTATCATCATTATATCCAAAGTCTACATCATCGAAGACCACATCTCCCTTTAACTCTACATAGTCAATGGAGCCGTCTGCCTGATGCTGGTGTTTCCAGGCCCAGCGTCCGCTTCGGGTATTGGAGGTCTCTACAAGCTTTTCTCCGTCTTTTTCTACATTGACAAGAGTAACATAACCTTCATCTGTTTCCGGTGTTTCATCCAAAAGGGTGAAGATTCGCTCGGAACCTGCCATAGCCATAACAATACTGTTTAACTGCTGGCTGACCTGGTTGATTGGCATATTAAAGCTTTTGTTAAAGGTTAAGAAACTTGCCAGTCCGCCCAGTGTAAATCCGCCGATGCCATTTAAGGCGAGGACACCACCAACCATGGCACAGAGTACATAACTGATGTTACCAATCTGGGCATTTGCCGGCATTAAGATATTGGCAAATTTGTTGGCATTGTCAGCACTGTGGAAAAGCTGGTCATTTAATTTGTTAAAAGCTTCGATACTTTCTTCTTCGTGGCAGAAGACTTTAATTACCTTCTGACCATCCATCATTTCTTCGATAAAACCATTGGTTGCACCAAGGTCACGCTGCTGAGCGATAAAGTATTTACCACTTTTTCCGGCAAGATTTTTCGTGACAAGGAGCATGACACCAACCATTACAAGAGTAAGAACAGTCAGTGGGATATTCAGGATAATCATGTAAATCAGTACACTGACAATGGTAATGACACTGTTGATTAACTGCGGAATACTCTGGCTGATCATCTGACGAAGGGTATCAATGTCATTGGTGTATACAGACATGATATCGCCGTGGGCATGCGTGTCAAAGTATTTAATGGGCAGTGTTTCCATATGGGTAAACAAATCGATTCGCAAATCATTTAAAGTACCCTGCGTAATATAAATCATAATCTTAGAATAAGCAAAGGTACTTAAAACTCCCACACCGTAAAAGCATGCAACACGAAGGATGGCAGCAGCCAGCGGTGCAAAGTCCTTATCCGGTGAATTCAGAATCGGGATAATATAGCTGTCAATCAGGGTTTTCATAAACATGGTTCCCTGGGTGTTGGCAAGAACACTTAATACAATAAAGACAAGTACCAGGAAGCAGGCAATTCCGTATTTCCGGAAAATGTAAGCCATCAGACGGCAGAATAATTTGCCCGGATTCTTTACTTTCCTTTTTTCAGCCATTACTGAGCACCTCCATTCTCATCAAAGTCACCACCGCCGCCGGTCTGGGATTCATAGACATCACGGTAGATGGCATTATTTGCTAATAATTCTTCATGGGTTCCAAAGCCGTTAATCTTACCTTCATCTAAGACAATAATGCGGTCAGCACTCTGGACACTGGAGATTCGCTGGGCAATAATCAGCTTGGTTGTACCCGGAATCTCTTCGGCAAAGGCTTTGCGGATTTTTGCATCGGTTGCGGTATCTACGGCACTGGTGCTGTCATCCAGAATCAGAATCTTCGGTTTCTTTAAGAGGGCACGGGCAATACAAAGACGCTGCTTCTGACCACCGGATACGTTGGTTCCCCCCTGTTCGATGTATGTATTGTATTTATCCGGAAAAGTGTTGATAAAATCATCGGCACATGCTAATTTGCAGGCACGGATACATTCTTCTTCCGTAGCATTTTTATCGCCCCAGCGCAGGTTATCAAGAATTGTACCGGAGAAAAGTACGTTTTTCTGCAGTACAACGGCAACCTGGTTACGCAGGGTATCAAGGTCATACTTTCTTACATCAATGCCGCCAACGGAGACAGAGCCTTCATTTACATCATACAGACGGCTGATTAAGTTCACCAGACTGGACTTGGAACTTCCGGTTCCGCCTAAGATACCGATGGTTTCACCGGAATGAATAGACAGATTGATATCGGAAAGAACCGGCTCAGCCGCATCTTCTTTATAGCTGAAGGTAACATGGTCGAAGGTAATACTTCCGTCTTTTACTTCCATAACCGGATGCTTTGGGTTATTTAAGTTACTCTTTTCGTTTAATACTTCAGAAACCCGGCGGGCACTGGCAACACTCATGGTAATCATGACAAATACCATGGAGAGCATCATCAGGCTCATCAGAATATTCATACAGTAGGTTAAGAGACTCATCAGCTCACCGGTAGTGAGGCTGCTGTTTACAATCATCTTTGCACCAAGCCAGCTGATTAAAAGAATACAGGTATATACCGTAAACTGCATGGCAGGAGCGTTGAAAACAACAACATTTTCAGCCTTTACCAGGAGCTTGTAAATATTTCCGCTGGCTTTCTTAAAAGTAGAAGCTTCATGGTCTTCACGGACATAAGCTTTTACGACACGGATAGCGGAAACATTTTCCTGGACTCTTGCGTTTAAGTCATCATATTTTGGAAAAGCTTCATTAAAATATTTGGTAGCAAACCGGATGATGATAGCAAGCACACCACCTAAGAGGATAATGGCAATCAGATAAACGCTGGCAAGCTTCGGACTGATAAAGAAGGACATTGCCATGGCACAAATCAGACTGGCCGGTGCTCTCGTACACATGCGGAGGATCATCTGGTAAGCATTCTGCAGGTTGGTAACGTCGGTAGTCATACGGGTAACAAGACCTGCAGTGCTGTATTTATCAATGTTAGCAAAGGAAAAGGTCTGAATATTTTCAAACATGGATTTCCTTAAGTTACGGGCAAATCCGGTGGATGCCCGGGCACCATATTTTCCACCCATAATTCCGGCAAACAGGGAGAAGCATGCAGCAACGACCATCCAGGCACCGACTACATAGATGTGATGGATGTCACCCTTGTTGACACCATTATCAATGATGGAAGCCATCAGAAAAGGAATTAAAGTTTCCATCAGAACCTCAAGAATCATAAAGATAGGAGTTAAGATGGAATCACGTTTAAATTCTTTAATCTGGGCAGCTAAAGTCTTTAACATAAATTTCACTTCCTTTTTTCTAAATTGTATGCTATAACATAAATGTTAGCATACTAACAGATATTGTTATATAACAATATTTTTTATATGTCAATGAATTTTTCGGGAAAGAAAAGAAGGATTATGAAATGGGCAAAGAGAGAAAACTTGGAAACGATATCCGGGTCATACACAATATGATAGGGATGTACTGCGACCGGTATGGTGCGGATCACCGAGATGGTGTGGCACCGATGCAGGGGCGGACACTGGGCTTTTTATATTGTAATAAAGATAAGGTCATTTGCCAGAAGGACATCGAGCAGGAATTCTTAATTTCCAGGGCAACGGCAAGCAAAATGTTACAGTCCATGGAGAAAAAGGAGCTGATTACCAGAAAAGAACTAAAAGAGGACGCACGATTAAAGCAGATTCTTCTGACGAAAAAAGGGGAACAGCAGCATTTGAAAATGATGAACTTCTTTTCTGGAGTGGAGAAGCTCCTGGTGGATGGAATGACAAAAGAGGAAGCAGATGAGCTATCCTCTCTTTTAAAGCGGGTGCGCCATAATCTTGAGAAGAATCTGTAAAGCTTAGGAAAAGACATAAGGAAAAGAGAAGGTTCTACTTCCTATATATATGACTTTTTGCTATAATAGATGCAAACGAAGAAAAGGGAGGAGCAGGAGATGATTATTTTCTGGTTAGCACTTTTTGTAATATTACTGATTATAGAGATTATTACGGTAGGACTGACAACCATCTGGTTTGCAGGCGGAAGCATGGCAGCCCTGATTGTGGCAGCAGTAGGAGGTCCAGTCTGGCTGCAGGTAATTTTATTCCTTGTGGTATCTTTTGTATTGTTATTCTTTACAAGACCATGGGCAGTAAAATATTTAAACCCGCATAAGACCCGGACGAATTACGAGGATGCCATCGGAAAGACCGTACGTGTAACAATGAAGATTGACAATATCGAAGAGACAGGAACAGCTGTATTAAACGGACAGGAATGGACGGCAAGAAGCAATGACGATGCAGTTACCATAGAAGCAGATACTACTGCAGAAGTTGTGGCAATAAGTGGTGTCAAACTGATTGTAAAACCACAGTAGAGTAAGAAAAGATAAGGCAGGCGATTGCATATGAAACTTGGAATGGTATTTGAAGGCGGAGCCAGCAGGACAATTTTTTCCTGTGGAGTGGCAGACGCATTTCTTGAAGAAAATATAATGCCTGATTATTTTATCGGCGTATCGGCAGGAATAGCCTTTGGCTTATCCTATTTGTCAAAGCAGCACGGCAGAAACTTAGAGCTTGCAAGAAAATATATGTCAGATGGCAATTATCAGGGATTTAAGTTCTTATTTGATAAGAACCGCAAGACCTTTTATAATCTGGATTACGTCTTTGATGAAGTGCCAAATAAATTACTGCCCTTTGATTATGATGCATTTGCAGCATTTCCGGGACAGGTGGAAGCAGCAGTGACCAACATTCATTCCGGTAAAGCAGAGTATCTTGAAGTGCCAAGAGACAGCTCCAGCATGTCAGTTATCGAAGCAAGCTGTGCACTTCCGGTATTTTTCAAGCCGGTGCAGGTAGGCAGACGCTATTATCTGGATGGCGGCGTGGCAGATTCCGTTCCATTTGAGAGGGCATTAGAGCAGGGCTGCGATAAGGTAATTGTCGTACTGACAAGAGAGCGTGGCTATGAGAAGCATACGGATGGAGGAACGAAGATTTCTTCTGCATTATATCGGCGTTATCCAAATATCGTAAAGGATTTGAAGGAGCGTCCGGCAAAATATAATGAGTCCATGCAAAAATTATTCCGGTTGGAAAAAGAAGGACGCGTTTTTGTAATTGCACCGGATACGACCCATGGGGTAGGCAGAACCGAAAGTGACCCGAAGCGGTTAGAAGAATTATACGAAGAAGGTTATCTTGAGGGAAAAGAACAGATGGTAGCATTAAAGAATTATTTGAAGAAGTAAGAAGCAGGAATGATGAGTGAACAGATAGAGCAGGAAAAGACAATTCATTATAATGATGCAAAGATCTGGCAGATTGCATTTTTTTCCATGAATAATACAGCAGCAAATCTGTATCTGGCTTTGATGGGCTATATCTCATACTATGCCAATTCCATGGCTGGCTTTTCTGTTGTGTTGATTTCTTCACTGGTAACAGCAATGAATATTTTTGATGGTGTAACTGACCCTGTGGTTGGTTTTCTGTTGGATAAGAGTAAAGGACGGTTTGGAAAATTCCGTCCTTTTATGGTGGCTGGAAATATACTGATGGCAGTCAGTGCTGTTCTCCTGTTTGCGACAACACATCTGATTCCAAAGTGGGTACGGATTCCGTATTTTATTATTATCTATGCAATTTTTATTATCGGATATACCTTTCAGACTGTGGTTGCCAAATCGGGGCAGACGATTATTACCAATAATCCGAAGAAACGCCCGCTGTCCACTTATTTCGATTCCATTTTCATCATGGCGGCATACGGCGGCAGTGCCTTGTTTGTAGCCAATTATCTGGTGCCGAAATACGGTGGATTTACCAACGAAGAGCTGTATGTGGAGTATGTATTCTGGGTTGTGGTATTGTCGGCACTGGCAACACTTTTGGCGGTAATCGGAATCTGGAAGAAAGACCAGCCGGGACGCTATGAACATCAGCAGACACAGAAGATTAAGGTGTGGGATTTTTTCTTGATTTTAAAACAGAACAAGCCAATCCGTATGCTGATTATGGCAGCCTGCACCAACCGGTTTGCGGCAACGGTATACAGCCATACAACAGTAGGCGTTATGCTTTATGGCATCATGATGGAAAATTATGGAATCGCCGGATGGATTGGTGTGGTGGCAGCATTGCCAACGCTTTTGGTAGTGACCGTTGGCATCCGGGCAGCACAACGGATGGGACAGAAGAAGGCACTGGTATTATTTACGGGACTTGGCATTTTCTTCCAGTTACTATTGATTGTGGTATTGATGCAGGATAATATCAATACGGTTACTTTTAATCTCAAACATTTTAATGCCATTTCCTTCTGGTTTATGTTATTCTTTGTATTGTTAAATGGCTGTAAGTCCATTACAAATAATATGGTGGTGCCGATGATTGCAGACTGCTCCGATTATGAGCAGTACCGCAGCGGTAAATTTGTACCGGGACTGATGGGAGCACTGTTTTCCTTTGTAGATAAAATTTTTGCAGCACTGGGAACGGCATTTGTAGGACTGGTAATGTTACTGATTGGATATAATAAAACATTTCCGCAGATTGGTGATGTCTTGACACCGGTATTGCGTTATACAACCATATTCCTATTTTGCGGAACACCGATTATCGGCTGGGTGAGTTCTTTGATTGCGTTGAAATTTTACCGGCTGGACAAGAAGAAAATGAATGAAATTGCGGCAGCATTGCAGGAGGAAGAGATAGAATGAAAATCGTTTTTTTAGATGCAAAATCAATTGGAGAGGATATTGATTTATCCGCATATGATGCATTGGGAGAAGTTATAAAATATGATTTCTCGACAGCAGAGGAAGCGGCAGTACGAAGCGTGGATGCAGATGTGCTGGTACTAAATAAAGTAGAAGTTAACGAAAAGACCATTAGAAATGCAAGCCACTTAAAGCTTGTGTGTGTGACGGCAACCGGAACGAATAATCTCGATAAGGCATACCTTGAAAAACGTGGTATTGCATGGCGCAACGTAGCGGGATATTCCACGGAATCGGTGGCACAGCATACCTTTGCCATGCTGTTTTATTTACTGGAAAAACTGCCTTATTATGACCGCTATGTAAAAGATGAAAAATATATCGGAGATAAAATGTTTACCCACTTTGATAAACATTTCGGAGAGCTGGCAAAAATGACCTGGGGCATTATCGGACTTGGAAATATCGGAAGAAGAGTTGCAGATATTGCAAAAGCCTTTGGCTGTCGTGTCATTTACTATTCCACTTCCGGACGAAACAGCCAGCCGGGCTATGAGCGTGTCAGCTTCGAAGAACTGTTAAAGGAATCGGATATTGTATCCGTTCATGCACCGTTGGATGAAAACACGTTGGATTTGATGAATAAAGAAGCTTTTCATCAGATGAAGAAAACGGCTATTTTCTTAAACCTTGGAAGAGGACCGATTGTGGTAGAAGAGGATTTGGCAGAAGCCTTGGAACAGGGCGAGATTGCGGCAGCAGGACTGGATGTCCTCCGGGTAGAACCGATGAGTCCGGAAAATCCGCTGCGCAGAATCAAAGACAGTGAGAAATTACTGATTACGCCGCATATTGCATGGGCGAGTGTGGAAGCCCGCACCCGCCTCATGGAGATTATCTGTGGTCAGATTCAGGAATTTTTCTATAATGGAAGTCCGGAATCATAAGAGTTGTTTCCTAGCTCTAAGGAAAGTGCATCTAACTGTTCCCGGTAAACCGGCGTTCCGATTGGAAGCGTAAACAGTCTTGCAGTTTTATTTAAGATGGACTGATACCGGGTTCCTGCAGTATCCAAAAGGTCAAAGAAGGACTCATGGGAGACATCTTCTTTGTTCCATGGATTCCGCCAACGGAAATGACGAAGATTCAGCGGGTCTACCGTAAAAGTAAAGTAGTCACTTGGAATCAACGGAGAAATACATGCATAACCTAAAGTCTTTGCCTCGATTTTACGGGCAAGGACTTTTTTCTTGCCCTGCGGGTCACGAATCCATGCGGTATTAAGCTGCACAGCTTCTAAGGCAGCCTGCATGGAGCGGTAAGTAAAGCGGTACTCTTTATATGTGGAGCTGTAAGTCTTTAATAATAAAGAAGCAATGATGTGCCGTTCCTTCCGGCTGATGTGCAGGGTGGCACTCTGGTTGAATTCAGATGGCGCACAGTTCTTATAATAGGTAAGAAGCTCTGCATCAATATCTGTTTCCAGATATACATGATGACCAAAATAACCCTTATCATAAGTGCCATAGTGTGACTTGGCAAAGATATATGGATGACAGGTAGTATCTAAGACATAATGTCCAAGAAAGCCGCAGATATAGGAAATGGCAATCTGCTGCTCCGTCTCTTCCAAGAACATGTCCTTACTTTTTAAAAGCTGGATAAGAAAAACACCGGTATTTTTGTGGTGTGCCAACTGCCCGATATTTCCGGAAGAGCGAAGGTAGGACGGTAGGTAATAAAAGAAAATATCCGGTCCCTGTAAGCCCATACAGAATGCATGCGGAAATTTACGGATGCAGGAAACAAGATCCGGTTCCTCTAATTCACGAAAAGAATTCAGTCCAAATAAATAGTGGGTGGTAAATCCTGGCATAACAACAATCCTTTCAACTAATTATATTTTAAGTGATTGCAAAAAGGAGACATAAGTCTGCAGGTGAATTTTGATTATCCGAAGGGAATTCTTTTTCTTTGATATGAAATGCCAGCAGTTCTTAGTGCATGTTTTTCTTGATTGTAAACTGTCTTTCCGCCTGCTTTGACGGAAGTACTGCACTGTCCGCCGGATGCGGATGTAACATAAAGCCTGCAAGGGGCACTGGGAATTTCGATTTACATTTCGTTCGTTCTGGCAACCGGCGCAAATTCACATCCATGTTCAGATGCGCCTCGCTGGGTTCGTTCTGCAAAGCACGGTGCAATGGATTATCAGGTAGATGATGATTTTGG